>NZ_JBCPSR010000099.1:0-247 GCF_051129805.1 Serratia sp. Je.1.23.a
CTTCCGGTGACTGGACGACGCCACAATCTGCAGATGCGAAGAAGCAGGATTGGAAGCCTGATGCGACCTATGCGGGGTACCAGGTTCGACTGACGATAACGCCGAAAGGTGCGTTGCACCCTGAGCTCCCCGGTGTTCCAGCTGATGGTCCGGAAATCAGTATCTTCGCGGCCCCGGCGGTGAGGGATAACAAGGTCACCATCAAGGGAAGCGGTCAGGTCGGTCAGAAATTGCAGGCTGAGTACGG
>NZ_JBCPSR010000100.1:0-240 GCF_051129805.1 Serratia sp. Je.1.23.a
TACCGCTCGACTTGCATGTGTTAGGCCTGCCGCCAGCGTTCAATCTGAGCCATGATCAAACTCTTCAATTAAAAGCTTGATTTGCTTCAACTCGTGAAGCGATGCTCGAAAATTAACTTTCGTAATAATTCAACTAAATGAATTACTGCTTGGTCACTCTTCAAGACTTGATATTTTTTTGAACCCGAAGGTTCTGGATATCGTCTTGTGGAGTGCCCACACAGATTGTCTGATAAATTG
>NZ_JBCPSR010000101.1:0-231 GCF_051129805.1 Serratia sp. Je.1.23.a
CATCAGCGCCCGTACCGTTCGCCACAAAACCGTACTCAGCCTGCAATTTCTGACCGACCTGACCGCTTCCCTTGATGGTGACCTTGTTATCCCTCACCGCCGGGGCCGCGAAGATACTGATTTCCGGGCCATCAGCTGGAACACCAGGCAGCTCAGGGTGCAACGCACCTTTCGGCGTTATCGTCAGTCGAACCTGGTACCCCGCATAGGTCGCATCAGGCTTCCAATCCT
>NZ_JBCPSR010000102.1:0-227 GCF_051129805.1 Serratia sp. Je.1.23.a
CGACACTGAAAGGTGAGTGGCGCGAGCAGGCCGGCAACTACACGGCGACCTACACGGCAGACCAGGCGGGCACGGGCCTGCAGGCGACGCTGACGCTCACTGGCGCCACGGCCAGTCCGGCGGTCTATGCCATCACGGCGGGCGCGGTGAGTGCGGCGACGTTGGCGGTCGACAAAGACAGCTACGTGTCGGGCAGTGACATCCAGGTGACGGTGACGTTGAAGGAT
>NZ_JBCPSR010000103.1:0-217 GCF_051129805.1 Serratia sp. Je.1.23.a
CCGGAAATCAGTATCTTCGCGGCCCCGGCGGTGAGGGATAACAAGGTCACCATCAAGGGAAGCGGTCAGGTCGGTCAGAAATTGCAGGCTGAGTACGGCTTTGTGGCGAACGGTACGGGCGCTGATGACTCAACGGTCAAGTGGCAGTGGCGGAACAGCAATGGCGAGTGGAAGCTATTTACTAGTAACAGCAAGTTCGATGGGAATGTCTATACCC
>NZ_JBCPSR010000010.1:0-123073 GCF_051129805.1 Serratia sp. Je.1.23.a
TTTGCCTGGCGGCAATAGCGCGGTGGTCCCACCTGACCCCATGCCGAACTCAGAAGTGAAACGCCGTAGCGCCGATGGTAGTGTGGGGTCTCCCCATGCGAGAGTAGGACACTGCCAGGCATCAAATAAGCCAAGAGGCCATCCGCAAGGATGGCCTTTTTGCTATGTGCAAAAGAAAAAATGGCGCAGCTAGGCTGCGCTTTTTAACCAGTCCCCGATAAAGTCAGCGATGCACTCTGGGTCATTAAGATCCAACAGTGGGGCATTTCCAGTGATTGGCCGATCGCTGGCAATGGCGATCACAAACTCGTCCAGCATATCCTCCAGTGGTTTACCCACCTCTTCACGATAGAGAATGATTTTACTGATGGGCTCATGCTTGAACCCTTCGACTAAAATGATATCCACCTTGCCAGTATCAAAACGACTCGCCAAATATTGCAGATCCAGTGGGGGTTGTTCCGGCGTTTCTGTCATTAATGCCCAGCGGTTATTGCTGGCGACCAACGTTTGGTCGGCACCGGCTTTGCGCAGTTCATAACTGTCTTTGCCGGGGGTATCGACATCCATATCATGGTGAGTATGTTTGATCAGCCCTACGCGGATTTGCCGCTGCTTTAATAAAGGAATCAATTGTTTAAGCAGAGTGGTTTTGCCCGTGCCGCTATAGGCAGCAATGGCCAGTAGAGGGGGTTGGGAAGGGCTATTCATGGATAATTCCTTTTTCTTTTACCCAACGTTGGCAGTCCTCAAGGGTATTAAGATTGTGGAAGGCCGATTGTTGCCCTTTGAACTCCACTTGCTGTGCACGCGCAGCGTCCAGGAACAGCATCAGTTTGCGTTCCCCGCGGGCCAGATAATCTTCCAACGGAGTCGCCAGACTGGTGTGCAATAGCGCTAGCGTTGGGTGAGCCCGTTCCCCATCACTGGCATAGGCGGCTATCGCACTTCCTTTTTGTTGCCAGAGTTTCTCGATAAGCGTTGCAGGAAAGTCAGGAACATCACAGGGGACAAAGGCCACCCACTCGGTCGTTGCGTATTTCAGGCCGGCCAGCATACCGGCGAGCGGGCCTGAAAAGTCAGGGATCAGATCGCCAATTATCGGCAGGCCACTTTCCCTATACCGTGCTTGATTGCGATTGGCGTTGATGGCTATCGGCCCGACCTGCGGCCGTAGCCGGGCAAGCACATACTGATACAGGGGGATGTCGGCAATGGGAACCAGACCTTTATCTTCCCCACCCATGCGAGTGGCACGCCCTCCGGCCAGAATAATGCCGGTAATCTCTTCATGCATATTTCAAATTCCGCATTGTGACTAACGCCATGATTGTAGCGCTAAAGCAGGTATGGCATCAGGATTTACCTTTATTGACAAGCTGCTTCTTTCACTGCGTTGGCAAGCCTGTTACTTTGTGTGTTTATTGATTCTATTGGACAATATTGCGATGAAAACGCACCGCGTAAACGAGCTGATTGAGCTTCTGCACCCGGCCTGGCAGGAAGATCCGGATCTTAATCTGATCCAGTTTTTACAGAAGTTGGCGCAAGAAGCTGGCTTTCAGGGCAATCTGACTGAACTGAGCGATGATATTCTGATCTACCATTTGAAAATGCGCGGCAGCGCCGGCAACGAACAGATCCCTGGTCTGAAAAAGGATTATGAGGAAGATTTCAAAACGGCACTGCTACGCGCCCGTGGCGTGATCAAGGATTAGCATTCGTGCGTTAGGGGTAAGCCGTTGCTCGTGCAACCCGTCATTAATGCTACTATTTCTCAATCCCGGCATTGTGATGTCGCCCAACCGAAACCGAATGTTGTTATGAACAACTCAGCTTTTAATTTTCAGACCCTGTCGCCCGACCTGATTATGGACGCGCTGGAAGGGGTTGGCCTGCGTGTAGACTCCGGGCTAACGGCGCTTAACAGTTATGAAAACCGCGTCTATCAGTTTATGGACGAGGATCGTAAGCGTTATGTGGTGAAGTTTTATCGGCCAGAACGTTGGAGCGCGAAACAAATTGGTGAAGAACACCAGTTCTCCCATGATCTTGCTCTGGCGGAGATCCCTGCAGTTGCCCCATTAGTTCTGCAGGGCAATACGCTGCATACGCACAACGGTTTCTTTTTTACGGTTTTTCCCAGCGTTGGCGGACGGCAGTATGAGATCGACAATCTCGATCAACTGGAGTGGGTTGGCCGTTTCCTGGGGCGCATTCATCAGGTGGGCAGCGAAAGCCTGTTTGTTGAACGTCCGACGATGGGCATCGAGGAGTACCTCACTTTACCGCGTCAGGTCTTGGCGGGCTGCGCGCTGTTGCCCAAAGCGCAGCGTGACAGCTTTCTTGCAGCGACTGACAAGCTGATTGAGGCGATCAAACAGCATTGGCATCAGGATTGGCAGCCGCGGCGTTTGCACGGTGACTGCCATCCGGGCAATATTCTGTGGCGTGATGGCCCACTGTTTGTTGATCTTGATGACGCGCGTAACGGGCCAGCGATACAGGATCTGTGGATGTTGTTGCACGGTGAGCGTCGCGATCGTTTGATGCAGTTAGATATTTTGTTGGAAGCGTACTCAGAGTTTGCTGAGTTTGATCAAAGTGAGTTGGCGTTGATCGAGCCGCTGCGTGCTATGCGTATGGTTTACTACCTGGCATGGGTTGCTCGCCGCTGGCAAGATCCTGCGTTCCCTAAAAGTTTTCCGTGGATGGCGGAGTCTGATTTTTGGTTATCTCAGACGGCGGCATTCACCGAACAGGTTAAGCTGTTGCAGGAGCCCCCTCTGCAGCTGATGCCAATGTATTGAAGCTTTAACACAATGGAGAGTTTAGTCTTATGAAGAAAATTTGGTTGGCGCTCGTTGGCATGGTAATGGCATTCAGTGCCTCGGCTGCGCAGTTTAGCGATGGTACCCAGTATGTCACCCTGGACAAGCCAGTGACGGGTGAACCTCAGGTACTGGAGTTCTTCTCCTTCTATTGCCCACACTGCTATCAGTTCGAGCAGGTTTATCACGTTTCCGAAAATGTGAAAAAAGCGCTGCCTGCGGGCACTAAAATGACCAAGTACCACGTTGAGTTCTTGGGGCCGTTGGGTAAGCAACTGACTCAGGCATGGGCTGTTGCAATGGCGCTGGGTGTGGAAGATAAAGTCAGCCCGCTGATGTTCGAAGCGGTGCAGAAAACCCAGACCGTACAAACGCCTGATGATATCCGCAACGTGTTTGTGAAAGCAGGCGTGAGCGCGGCTGATTATGACGGGGCTCTGAACAGCTTCGTAGTTAAATCCCTGGTGGTTCAACAGGAGAAAGCTGCAGAAGATCTGCAACTGCGTGGCGTACCGGCGGTATTTGTTAACGGCAAATACATGGTCAAAAATGACGGCCTGGACACCAGTTCGATGGATGCTTACGTGAAGCAATTCGCCGACGTGGTTAAATTCCTCAGCGAGCAGAAGTAACCGAAATTTAAAGTAAAAAAGCCGGCTTAGCCGGCTTTTTTTTTAACTTCTATTGCCGTTTCAATCTATCCAGCAATCTGTCTTTATCCTGCCACAGCGTGTTCAGCCAAAGCTGGAAACGTCGCTTGAACTGCTTATCGTTAAAGTAATCGCCATGCATGCTTTCCTCGATTGGCAGCAATTCAACCCTTACCACAATGCGTTTTAACCGGCCGCACAGCATATCCATAAAAGGCCGCTCAGTATTATCTGGATAAAGCAGGGTGACGTTTAACACCTTATCGAACTGCTTACCTAATGCACTGAGTGTAAAAGCAATACCGGCAGCTTTAGGGGCTAATAAATTACGGTAGGGCGAACGAGTTTTAATTTTCTTGGCTTCGGTAAAACGCGAGCCCTCTACAAAATTAACGATGGTGGTCGGGCGTTTACGAAACTTCTCGCAGGAACGGCGTGTGGTCTCGATATCATTACCGCGCTTTTCCGGGTGTTTGAGCAAATAGGCGCGCGAATAGCGTTTCATGAAGGGCATATCCAGCGCCCAGCAGGCCAGACCGACAAAAGGGACCCAGGCCAATTGCTGTTTAAGAAAGTACTTATTCATTGGAATATGGTTACGGAACAATACGCACAGCACCACAATATCCGACCAGCTTTCGTGATTACTGATCAGCAGATACCAGTTTTTTCGATCCAGGCCTTCCAACCCTTCTATATCCCAGCGCAGTTGGCCGTTAATACGTAATAGCAGCGATAACCCCAGGCACCAGCACCACATCATAAAGTCGGCGAAGGCGGAGATACGTCGCCATACGGCAGGAAAGGGCACCAGTAACTTAATGACGCCGGCGATCGTAATGGGGATCGAACACAGTACGGTGACCAAAATGGCGAGCAGGCTGGAAACGATAAAAATAACAGGGGATAGCAATCTTGGCATGGTTATAGGCTGACGGTTGGTGAGAACAGCGTTACATGCCAGTATGCATGAACAAAAAATATTTTAACGACATTATAGGGGGAAAACTCCTGCCAGCAGTAGCTGTTTTAGAGGGGAAGAAATAGGCATTTGCTGCGTTTTCGTGCAACTTGCTCACCTTGTGCTATGGTAATTGAGGCGCCAAATTTGATTAATAGTGCGATTAAAATCGGGCGCAAGTTATATCCACAAATTGTGTAAAAGTCGATAATAACCTTCAGTTAAAATAGCACTGTTTAACGCAGTGATTTTAATAGGATTTTTATTTCCCATTATAACGATAAACTCATCGTTATAATTTGTTGTCTTTTCTATGCACAAAGTTATCCACAGGCAGGATCTTGCGGATCGCTTTGCAGAATCACATGATTTTCGCCCTTAATGCACGCTAAGGTTCGTCTCAGGCGGCCAGCTATGGCATGCTTACCGTCATGTCCGATCACGATAAAGAAACGCTATGGCCCAGATTGCAGAAAACCCATTAATCCTGGTTGACGGTTCCTCGTACCTCTACCGCGCTTACCACGCCTTCCCTCCGCTGACCAACTCTGCGGGTGAACCTACCGGGGCAATGTATGGCGTGCTGAACATGCTGCGCAGTCTATTGCTGCAGTACCAGCCAAGCCATGTTGCGGTGGTGTTTGATGCCAAAGGAAAAACCTTCCGCGATGAGCTGTTCGCAGAATACAAATCGCACCGGCCGCCGATGCCGGACGACCTGCGCGCGCAAATCGAACCGTTGCACAAAATGGTCAAGGCGATGGGGTTGCCGCTGCTGGTCACGCCCGGCGTAGAAGCCGACGATGTGATTGGCACTTTGGCACTGGAGGCAGAAAAAGCCGGCCATGCGGTGCTGATCAGCACCGGCGATAAAGACATGGCGCAGTTGGTCACACCGAACGTCACCCTGATCAACACCATGAACAACACCATCCTTGGTCCACAGGAAGTGTGCGATAAGTACGGCATTCCGCCGGAGCTGATTATCGACTTCCTGGCGCTGATGGGTGATTCGTCGGATAACATCCCTGGCGTACCTGGTGTTGGCGAGAAAACCGCGCAGGCGCTGTTACAGGGGCTTGGGGGGCTGGATGCGCTCTATGCCAACCTCGATAGCATCGCCACGCTCAGCTTCCGCGGCGCCAAGACCATGGCGGCCAAGTTGGAACAGAACAAAGAGGTGGCTTACCTCTCCTACAAGCTGGCGACCATCAAAACCGACGTCGAACTGGATCTTACCTGCGCCGATCTCGAAGTATCAGCGCTGGATGTCGATGTGCTGCAGCAGTTGTTTAAACAATACGAATTTAAACGCTGGCTGGCGGATGTTGAAGCCGGTATTTGGCTGGAAGGTAAAAAGGGTGCCGGCGTGAAAGCTGCCAGTGCGCCAAAGGCCACGGCGGTAGCAGACAAAGCACCTGCCGAAGCGACGTTATCGCAAGAAGGTTATGTCACCATCCTGGATGAAGATACTTTCGTGCAGTGGCTGGAAAAGCTGAAAAAAGCCGAGGTATTTGCGTTTGATACCGAAACCGACGGTTTGGACACCCTGACCGCCAATCTGATCGGCCTGTCGTTTGCCATTGCACCGGGCGAAGCCGCCTATTTGCCGGTAGCGCATGACTATCTCGATGCCCCGGCACAGCTGGATCGCGATTATGTGCTGGCCACCTTGAAGCCGCTGCTGGAAGACGAGAAAGCGCTCAAGGTCGGGCAAAATCTGAAGTTCGATATGGGCCTGCTGGCGCGTTACGACATTACCCTGCGCGGCATTGCCTTCGACACCATGCTGGAATCTTATGTGCTGGACAGCGTGGGCGGTCGTCACGATATGGACAGCTTGTCCGATCGTTACCTCGGCCATAAAACCGTGACCTTCGAAGAGATAGCCGGCAAGGGGAAAAAGCAGCTCACCTTCAACCAGATTGCACTGGAGCAGGCGGCTCCTTACGCTGCCGAAGATGCCGACGTTACCTTGCAATTGCATTTGGCGATGTGGCCGCAATTGAAGGAAAGCGCCGAGCTGCTGAAAGTATTCAATGAGATTGAAATGCCGCTGTTGCCGGTGTTGTCGCACATCGAACGCACCGGGGTGCTGATTGATCAAAGCATTCTGGCCACGCATTCCATCGAATTGACCAAACGCCTGGCCGAGCTGGAAATTCAGGCTCATGAACTGGCGGAAGAGCCTTTCAATCTGGCGTCAACCAAACAGCTGCAGGCGATCCTGTACGAAAAGCAGAAGCTGCCAGTACTGAAGAAAACGCCGGGTGGTGCCCCTTCTACTAACGAAGAAGTGTTGGCCGAACTGGCGTTGGATTACCCGTTGCCTAAGGTGATCCTGGAATACCGTGGCTTGGCGAAGCTGAAGACGACCTACACCGACAAGCTGCCGCTGATGATCAATCCGGTCAGTGGCCGGGTGCATACCTCTTATCATCAGGCGGTGACGGCTACTGGACGTCTCTCCTCGAGCGATCCTAACCTGCAGAATATCCCGGTGCGTAACGACGAAGGGCGCCGGATCCGCCAGGCCTTTATTGCTCCTGAGGGTTACCGCATCGTTGCGGCCGACTATTCGCAAATCGAACTGCGCATTATGGCCCATCTGTCACAAGATGAAGGGTTACTGAAGGCCTTTGCGGCCGGTGAGGATATCCACCGTGCCACCGCAGCCGAGGTATTTGGCCTGCCGCTTGATAAAGTGACCCACGAACAGCGTCGCAGCGCCAAGGCAATTAACTTTGGCCTGATTTATGGCATGAGCGCGTTTGGTCTGGCACGCCAATTGGGCATTCCGCGTGGTGAAGCGCAGCGCTACATGGATCTCTACTTCGAGCGCTACCCGGGCGTATTGGAATATATGGAGCGTACCCGCCAGCAGGCTGCCAGTCAGGGCTATGTAAGCACGCTGGACGGCCGCCGTCTCTATCTGCCGGATGTCAGCTCCAGTAATGGCATGCGTCGCAAGGCGGCCGAGCGCGCGGCGATTAACGCCCCTATGCAAGGGACTGCCGCCGATATCATCAAACGTGCGATGATCGAGGTGGACGCCTGGTTGCAAGCTCAGGAAGAGCCGCTGGTGCGTATGATCATGCAGGTACACGATGAATTGGTGTTCGAGGTGCATGAATCGGTGCTGGAAGCCTCTAACCAACGCATTCGCGAGCTGATGGAAAACAGCATGACGCTGGCTGTCCCACTGAAAGTGGATGTTGGCGTGGGGGCCAACTGGGACGAAGCCCACTGATTGCGCGGCCGTTCGCTGGCCTCGTTCTTAAAGGATGGGCTAACTGGCGATAACCTAAGCAGTTTTTGTAATTAAGCTACAGGATACGGCGATTGTTTCCTCAACCTCGCCGTTATTACGCGCCAAACTGTGTAAGTAAACTACAAAAAATTCTTTTGCACTGCGAAAAAATCATGTAGAGTTACTGGCGTAGGGTACAGAGGTAAGATGTTCTATCTTTCAGACCTTTTACTTCACGTAATCGGATTTGGCTGAATATTTAGCCGCCCCAGTCAGTATTGACTGGGGCGTTTTTTATTGTAAAAACAAAGCCAAACCATAGGTTCTTCTTATTCGTCCCGCGACCTCTTTCCTTCAGATTTTCCCCCGAAATGGCCTGCTCATCGGATTCTCAATACCAAGTCATCATAAGTATTTGTGATGGATTTCAGTCAGAACTGTAATTAGATAACGAAAATAGCCTGCGCCCGAATAACGCGCATAAAAAAGCCGATGCGTTTCCACATCGGCTGTTGCAGCGCAGCGGCTTTTTATTCGCCGGCGGCTTCATCATCTTCCGGTAGCACTTCCGGCGGGATCTCGTTAAACCAGGTGTTCAGTTTCTGGCTCAGTTTGTCGACGCCCATTTTTTTCGGTGAGGAGAAGGCCTCAACCTGGATATCACCCATAAACGGCACTACCGCTTCACGCACCATATTCAGTTGCGCCTTACGTGCGCCGGATGCCAGTTTGTCCGCTTTGGTCAGCAGAACCAGAACCGGCGTGCCGACATCGACAGCCCATTGGATCATCTGCTGGTCGAGATCTTTCAACGGATGGCGGATGTCCATCAGCACCACCAAGCCTTTCAGGCAGTTGCGCATTTGCAGGTATTCACCCAGCGCCCGCTGCCATTTGCGTTTCATCTCTTCAGGCACTTCGGCGTAGCCATAACCCGGCAGGTCGACCAGGCGAATGCCTTCTTCCACTTCAAACAGGTTGATAAGCTGGGTACGCCCCGGCGTTTTACTGGTACGCGCCAGGCTTTTCTGGTTGGTCAGGGTATTTAACGCGCTGGACTTACCGGCGTTAGAACGGCCGGCGAACGCAACTTCAATACCTTCATCCCCCGGCAGATGGCGAATATCGGGCGCACTGGTGACGAAATGGGTCACATGATAATTGTAATTCTTGCTGGTCAAAATTTTTCGTCTCCGTGAGGATGGCTAACTGGTTGGCGATTATAACTGCATCAGCGCTAAAAATGGTGTGTTTCTCTGTTTTTAAGCGCCGGGCCAGTTGGGTGTGGCAATTTATGTGGGGCAGTCTTGTGAGACATTTGCCATTCGAATAGGGGGTAATGTCGCTTTTATTCGAAAGTTGTTTTTATTCTTTTTATTATAAAACATGATGTTAATTCTCCGATGCGTATTTTTATCAGCCTATTACGCAGCGGGTGCCTTGAGCCTGACCCCTGATAGCGTAAAGTAAGTTGCAGCACAGGACTGTGCAGGATTAAGGAACATCCGGGAAGGGTGATAAATCTCAGGGAGAGCACGGGACGTGCTAATGAGTGCCAGGACGAATAACCGAAGGAATGGGTCTATTTGCATCGGAATTTGCAAATAGCACAGGGATGGTGAAGTTACCGCAATTGGGATGCCGGCAGGAAGCAAACTCAGGAAGAGTGGACACGAACGGATTTCGCCATGGATGATTTTCCCTTCAGGATGAAGGAAGTAGTGCGGCAGGGAATGCGCTTACAGCAAAAGGAAAAACCTGGATGTTGAGTGTGCGCACGGAATGCGTAGCAGGAATATCCTTCGAAAGAGGGTGCAAAAAGGCGGCGGGTTTAACCTGCCGCCTTTTTTCTTTGTTCGCTTTCTGCTAGATTCCGCCGCAATCGTATAGCATCTATCTCTATACTGAATCTACATACCTAAGAGCATACGCTATGAACCAGCCATCAAAAGCACCTCGCGCCCCACGCAGCAGCGCGGCGACGTCGAAAACCAAAAAGAAAAGCCGTGTGGAGCTCGATCAGGAAGCCCGTGAGCGCAAGCGTCTGAAAAAGCGCCGTGGTCTTGCTTCCGGTTCTCGCACCCAGGTTGAGTCTGCCAATCAAAAGAACAAGGCCGACGCGCAGACCAAAGATCCGCGCATTGGCAGCAAAGTGCCGGTAGCTCTGGTGGTTGAAGCCAAGCCAAAAGCCAAGCCGCAGCCAAAACCTAAGGCCGAAGCCAAACCACGTCTGTCCCCGGAAGAAGAGCTGGCGAAGCTGGAAAATGATGAGCGTCTGGACGCACTGCTGGATCGTATTGACGACGGCGAGACGCTGAGCGCAGAAGATCAGAGTTATGTTGACCAGACTCTGGATCGCATTGATGCCCTGATGGAGCAACTGGGCATTGAGCTGGGCGACGATGAAGACGACGAAGAAGAAGAGAAAAAGGAAGATATCCTGAAACTGCTGAAAGGCGGTAACCCGAAAGACGTAATTTAACGCGTCATGTGGCTGATCCCGTCAATAGCCCTACTCTTGATGTGTTATCTGCTGTGGTTATTCGGTAAACTATGGCGGCTGTCTAAACGCAAAAAGCGTTTTCGCAGCGCTTCCGCGGCCAGACAGCGTAGACAACTGCCCATCTCCCGGCCCGGTAGGAAAAAATATCGGAAGGAGTGAGCATGTCAGAGCAGGCAATTGTCTGGGATCTGGCCCTGATCCAGAAATATAACTATTCAGGGCCGCGTTACACCTCATACCCCACAGCGCTGGAATTCAACCAGAGCTACGACGAAGCGGCGTTTCAACGCGCCGCGGTGCGTTATCCTGGGCGCCCTTTATCGCTGTACGTGCATATCCCTTTCTGCCACAAGCTCTGCTATTTCTGTGGTTGCAACAAGCTGGTGACGCGTCAAACGCACAAGGCCGATGAATATCTGGCGGTGCTGGCGCAAGAGATTGCTCAACGTGCACCGTTGTTTGCCGGGCGTAAGGTCGGCCAGATGCACTGGGGTGGCGGTACGCCAACCTATCTGAGCAAGGCACAAATCAGCCAGCTGGTAACGATGCTGCGCCAACACTTTGATTTCCTTCCCGATGCCGAAATGTCGATCGAAGTCGATCCGCGTGAGATTGAGCTGGATGTGCTCGATCATTTACGCAGCGAAGGTTTTAATCGCCTGAGCATGGGGGTGCAGGACTTCAATAAAGAGGTGCAGCGGCTAGTGAACCGCGAGCAGGATGAAGCCTTCATCTTTGCCCTGATTGCTCGCGCTAAAGCGCTTGGCTTTAATTCCACCAATATCGATCTAATCTACGGCTTGCCAAAGCAAACGCCGGAGAGCTTTGCCTACACTCTGCAGCGGGTGGCAGAGCTAAGCCCCGATCGCCTGAGCGTATTTAACTATGCCCATATGCCGAACCTGTTTGCTGCCCAGCGCAAAATCAAAGACGCAGATCTGCCGAGCGCGCAGCAGAAACTGGATATCTTGCAGCACACCATAGCCTCCCTGACCGAATCGGGTTATCAGTTTATCGGCATGGATCATTTCGCACGACCGGACGATGAGTTGGCGGTGGCACAGCGCGAAGGAAAACTTCATCGTAACTTCCAGGGGTACACCACCCAGGGCGACAGTGATTTGCTGGGGCTGGGTGTCTCCGCCATCAGCATGCTGGGGGACAGCTATGCGCAGAACCAGAAAGAGCTGAAGGTTTATTACAGCAGCGTCGAAGCGCAAGGTCATGCACTGTGGCGCGGCCTGGCGATGACCGAAGACGACTGCTTGCGGCGTGAGGTGATCAAAACGCTGATCTGCAATTTCAAACTGGACTACCTGGCCATAGAACGTCAGTTCGGCATCAACTTTGCCGATTATTTTGCCGAGGATTTGCAATTGTTGGCGCCGTTTGAACGCGATGGGCTGGTGGAGCGTGACGAGCAGGGCATTCAGGTTACGCCGCGTGGCCGGTTACTGATCCGCAATATTTGCATGTGCTTTGATATCTACCTGCGTCAACAGGCCCGCACTCAGCAATTCTCTCGGGTTATTTAATGAGTAAAACATCGGCCGCTTTCGCGGCCGTTGTTTTAACTGAAGAAATTAATCAGTGCAGCGCACAATACCGCAGCAACGGCTGCCTGCGGCGTGTGACTGGCGGCAGAACCAAGTTCTGCGCCTTGAGAAATGAATGCGATTAACGAATCCAGCATGGAAGCCTCCAGGGTGTGCGCCCCGATCATACTGCGGCCTCTTCGGCTGTAAAGCCTGAAATAGCCGTTTTTTTGTGCGCTTGATTGTATTTTCTATAATCAATGCCGCAAACTATTCCATTCCCAATTCTTTCAACTTACGCGTTAACGTATTGCGCCCCCACCCCAGCAAACGGGCGGCTTCCTGCTTATGCCCCTGGGTATGACGCAGTGCAGTGGTGAGCAAGGTGCGCTCCATCTCCGGTTGCGCTTCCGACAGCAGGTTTTGATGACCGGAACGCAGCGCGCGGTCTGCCCACTGTGCCAGCAGCGTGGCCCAACTGTCGGGCAGGCTATGCCCGGTCGTTTCCGGCGCAGAGGTTTCAAACAGCTCGCTCGGCAGATCCTGAATCAGCACCTCCTGACCAGCGGCCATCACGGTTAACCAACGGCAGGTGTTCTCCAACTGGCGAACGTTACCTGGCCATGGCAGGCGCGTCAGTGCAGTTTCAGTCTCCGGGTGCAGGTTTTTCGCTTCCACACCCAGCTCCTTTGCCGCCACCTGCAGGAAGTAACGCGCCAGACGCGGAATATCCTCACGGCGTTCACGCAACGGCGGAAGGTGCACGCGGATCACATTCAGGCGGTGGAACAAATCCTCACGGAATTTACCTTCCTGTACCCGCATTTCCAGGTTCTGGTGGGTGGCGGCGATGATGCGTACGTCAACCTTCACCGGGGCATAACCACCGACCCGATAGAATTGGCCATCTGCCAGCACCCGCAGCAAGCGGGTTTGCACATCCAGCGGCATATCGCCGATTTCATCCAGGAACAAGGTCCCGCCGTCGGCCTGCTCAAAGCGACCCTGACGGATTTGGTTGGCGCCGGTAAAGGCCCCTTTTTCATGCCCGAAAAGTTCGGACTCGATCAGGTCTTTGGGGATCGCCGCCATATTCAGCGCGATAAAAGGCGATTTGGCGCGCGGACTGTGACGGTGCAGGGCATGGGCAACCAGCTCTTTACCGGTACCTGATTCGCCGTTGATCAGTACGCTGATCGACGAACGCGACAGGCGTCCGATGATGCGGAACACGTCCTGCATCGCCGGGGCTTCACCGATGATGTCTGCCACCGGATCGTTGGCCGGTTGGCTGCGTGCAGGCTGCTGCTGCTCCTGATAATGGCTGATGGCGCGTTCTACCAGCGCTACGGCTTCATCGATATCAAAGGGTTTCGGCAGGTAATCGAACGCCCCTTGCTGGTAGGCGCTGACTGCGGCGTCGAGATCCGAATGTGCGGTCATTATGATGACCGGAAGCATCGGATGACGCTGTTTGATCTGCTTGAGCAACGCAAGGCCATCCATACCCGGCATGCGGATGTCAGACAGCAACACGTCAGGAGTTTGCGTGGCCAGGGCTTCGAGCACCGCATTGCCACTGTCGAAGGTCACGCAGCTCACACCGGCTCCAGTGAGCGCACGTTCAAGCACCCAGCGGATGGAGCTATCGTCATCGACGATCCAGACTATCCCTCGTTGCATAGAAAACCTCACTGGCGAATAGGCAGGTAAACCGAGAATTCGGTATGTCCTGGCCAACTGTTAAATTCAATTTTTCCGCAATGCTGATCGATAAGATTACGGGCGATGGATAACCCCAGGCCGGTCCCGCCTTCGCGGCCGCTGACCATCGGGTAAAATAGCGTGTCCTGCAACTGCGCCGGCACACCGGGGCCGTCATCTTCTACGTCGATACGTGCCGCTAACCGGTAGCGGGTGCCGTGCAGGGTGATCTGGAAAGCGGTACGAGTGCGCAGCGTGATGGTGCCACCCGTTTCTCCCAGCGCCTGCAGTGCATTGCGGGTGATGTTCAGCAATACCTGTTCGATTTGATCCGGGTCGTGCGCCATTTCAGGCAGGCTCGGGTCGTAGTCCCGCACCAGCGTCACGTTATCCGGCTTCTCCAGCGACACCAGTTGGCACACTCGCTCTGCCACCTGATGAATGCTTTGGGTTATGTGCTGGCCCGGCCGCTGTGGGCCGAGCAGGCGATCGACCAGGTTGCGCAGACGATCGGCCTGCTCAATGATCACCTTGGTGTATTCGGTCAGCGACGGATCGGGTAGCGCCTTGGCCAGCAATTGAGCCGCACCGCGCAACCCGCCAAGCGGGTTTTTAATTTCATGCGCCAGGCCTCGGACCAGATCGCGGGCTGCCACCTGCTGGGCGTGCTGAAGTTGTTCCTGGCTCAAACGGCGTTGGTTATCCATTGGTGCCAGCTCGATCAGGATATAGCCATCAGGCAACGCCTGAGCGGTCAGGGAGAGGATATGCGCACGCCCGTCAACCACCAGGGTCACTTCGTTATCGGTAAAGCCCTGACCGGCATGCAGGCTCTCACGCATCAGATCGACGTTCAGTGAGAAATAACCGAGCAAATCGGGTAACGGTGTACCGAAAAGTTTACGAGAACTTTGTGCCAGCAGTTGTTGTGCTGCCGGATTGGCGTAATGAACCGCCAGTGAGTCATCCAACAGCAGGATGCTGTTGATGAGAGAATTGAGGATCTGCCCTGCGTCGGGCAGCTTGCCAGTTGCCATATATGCCCTTTATCTTTCAAGACGCAGCGTTGTTGGCTGCTCTTACTCACACCAGTCACTTGGCAGACCAAGCTCCTGTCGGTTCGCTCGGTTGCCGCCTAGCTGCACCGTGAAATCTCTTGGGCATAGCAGACGACTGCACCTTTTTAGTGCATTTATCCTACTCCATCCGTTATGCACGCGGTATGGAATAGTTTTGCAGAAAATACGGTGGAGAAAAAAACCCATCCGAAGATGGGCTGAAAGTTTCCACGGCAACAAAAAAAGACAACTAAATCTGGGCGCCGCCCGCAGACGGCGCGGTAAAACTTAAACGCTGTAGTACAGTTCGAATTCAACCGGGTGTGGCGTCATGCGAACGCGGTCCATCTCTTCTTTGCGCAGATCGATGTAAGCATCGATAGCGTCGTCGGTGAATACGCCGCCACGGGTCAGGAACTCGCGGTCTTCGCTCAGTGCTGCCAGCGCTTCATCCAGGGAGCCTGCAACTTTTGGAATTTCAGCTTCTTCTTCCGGTGGCAGGTCATACAGGTTTTTGTCCATGGCGTCGCCAGGGTGGATTTTGTTAATCACACCGTCCAGGCCTGCCATCAGCAGGGCCGCGAAGCACAGGTACGGGTTAGCCGCTGGATCCGGGAAACGGGCTTCGATACGGCGCGCTTTCGGGCTGGCAACCACTGGGATACGGATGGAAGCGGAACGGTTACGGGCAGAATAAGCCAGCATGACCGGAGCTTCGTAGCCTGGGACCAGACGCTTGTAAGAGTTGGTGGTCGGGTTGGCCAGGGCGTTGATCGCTTTAGCGTGCTTGATGATACCGCCGATGTAGAACAGGGCAGTCTCAGACAGGCCGCCGTATTTGTCGCCGGCGAACAGGTTAGTCCCGTTCTTGGACAGCGACATGTGGCAGTGCATGCCGGAACCGTTATCACCGAACATTGGTTTCGGCATGAAGGTCGCGGTTTTGCCAAATGCGTGAGCCACGTTGTGAACCACGTATTTGTAGATTTGGATTTCGTCGGCTTTCTTGGTCATGGTGTTGAAGCGGGTTGCCACTTCGTTCTGACCTGCGGTTGCCACTTCGTGGTGGTGCGCTTCAACGACCAGGCCCATTTCTTCCATGGTCAGACACATGGTAGAACGGATGTCCTGTGAAGAATCGACCGGAGGAACCGGGAAGTAACCGCCTTTGACTGCCGGACGGTGGCCTTTGTTGCCGCCATCGTATTGGGTGCCGGAGTTCCATGCGCCTTCGATATCGTCGATGGCCACGTGGGAACCGCGGATGCTGCTGCCGAAACGAATGTCGTCAAACAGGAAGAATTCTGGCTCTGGCCCGAACAGAACGGTGTCCGCGATGCCGGAAGAGCGCAGGAAATCTTCTGCACGCTTGGAGATGGAGCGTGGGTCACGATCGTAGCCCTGCATGGTGCCTGGCTCGAGGATGTCGCAGCGAATGATCAGGGTAGATTCTTCGAAGAACGGATCCAGTACCGCAGTGCTGGCGTCTGGCATCAGCACCATGTCAGATTCGTTGATGCCCTTCCAACCGCCGATCGAGGAACCGTCAAACATTTTACCTTCTTCGAAGAAGTCGGCATTTACCTGATGAGCAGGGATGGTGACGTGTTGTTCTTTACCCTTGGTGTCAGTGAAACGCAGGTCTACGAATTTCACTTCATGCTCATTCAGCATCGTCAAAACGTGTTCAGCGGACATACTTAACTCTCCCGGATTTATCATTGTCGTCGTCGTGGAACGAATCTGTGAAACTGGCTTTTTTTGCCTTGAAAAGACTAAAGCGAAAACTGTGCCAACTTTGCTAAAGCGCTTTAATCGCCTTTCTGCGTGGGTTTTGCACAGAATCAGTATGCACCATCAGTGACGTTTTGCACTTAAATGGTGCAATCAGTGCGGGGTGGGGCACTGTAATGGTGCAAAAGTGCACCGGATGCTGCTTTTTGCACCGTGAAAGGGATCACATACTGACCTGTACACAGTTGTTTATAAGAGACTGTTGTGATCTTGTTTAGTCCCTCGCTTAATACGTGTACAATAGCGCGCTATTTCTAATGCCTGAGGCAAAGCTGTGATCGAAAATTTGCGTAACATCGCCATTATTGCCCACGTTGACCATGGTAAGACCACCCTGGTTGATAAGCTGCTGCAACAATCCGGTACTTTCGGAGAGCGTGTAGAAGCCACCGAACGCGTAATGGACTCCAACGATTTGGAGAAAGAGCGTGGGATTACCATCCTCGCAAAAAACACCGCCATTAATTGGAAAGACTACCGCATCAACATCGTGGATACCCCAGGACACGCCGACTTCGGCGGTGAGGTTGAGCGTGTGATGTCAATGGTTGACTCGGTGCTGCTGGTTGTGGATGCAATGGATGGCCCAATGCCGCAAACCCGCTTCGTGACCAAAAAAGCCTTCGCTAATGGTCTGAAGCCGATCGTGGTAATCAACAAGGTTGACCGTCCGGGCGCACGTCCTGATTGGGTTGTTGATCAGGTCTTTGACCTGTTCGTTAACCTCGACGCAACCGACGAGCAGCTCGACTTCCCAATCATCTATGCTTCTGCATTGATGGGGATCGCCGGTACTGACCACAACGAGATGGCGGAAGACATGACCCCGCTGTATCAAGCGATCGTAGACCACGTGTCTGCACCGCAGGTTGAGCTCGAAGCGCCATTCCAGATGCAAATCTCCCAGTTGGACTACAACAACTACCTGGGCGTGATCGGTATCGGCCGTATCAAGCGCGGTAAAGTGAAGCCAAACCAGCAGGTCACCATCATCGATAGCGAAGGTAAAACTCGCAACGGTAAAGTGGGCAAAGTGCTGGGCCACATGGGTCTGGAGCGTATCGAGTCTACTCTGGCTGAAGCGGGCGACATCATCGCTATCACCGGTCTGGGCGAGCTGAACATTTCCGACACCATCTGTGACACCTCTGCAGTGGAAGCACTGCCGGCGCTGTCTGTAGATGAGCCGACCGTAACCATGTTCTTCAACGTCAACACCTCACCTTTCTGCGGTAAAGAAGGTAAGTTTGTGACTTCGCGTCAAATCCTTGAGCGTCTGAACAAGGAACTGGTGCACAACGTGGCACTGCGCGTTGAAGAAACTGAAGATGCTGATGCATTCCGCGTATCTGGCCGTGGTGAACTTCACCTGTCGGTTCTGATCGAAAACATGCGTCGTGAAGGTTTCGAACTGGCGGTATCCCGTCCGAAAGTAATCTTCCGTGAAATCGATGGTCGTAAACAAGAGCCGTTCGAAAACGTGACCTTGGACATCGAAGAACAGCACCAGGGTTCAGTCATGCAAGCCATGGGTGAGCGTAAAGCTGACCTGAAAAACATGGATCCAGACGGTAAAGGCCGTGTGCGTCTCGACTACGTGATCCCAAGCCGCGGCTTGATTGGCTTCCGTAACGAGTTCATGACCATGACTTCCGGTACCGGTCTGCTGTACTCCACCTTCAGCCACTACGACGACGTGCGTCCGGGTGAAGTTGGCCAGCGCCAGAACGGCGTGCTGATCTCTAACGGCCAGGGTAAAGCGGTAGCGTTCGCCCTGTTCGGTCTGCAAGATCGCGGCAAGCTGTTCCTGGGTCACGGTGCGGAAGTGTATGAAGGCCAGATCATCGGTATTCACTCACGTTCCAACGACCTGACCGTGAACTGCCTGACCGGTAAGAAGCTGACCAACATGCGTGCTTCCGGTACTGACGAAGCCACTACCCTGGTTCCGGCTATCAAAATGACTCTGGAGCAAGCTCTGGAATTCATCGATGATGACGAACTGGTAGAAGTCACGCCAACCTCGATCCGTATCCGTAAGCGTCACCTGACGGAAAACGATCGTAAGCGTGCAAGCCGCGGTCCTAAAGAAGCCTAATTGCCGATTTAGTCTGCAACACTTAGGGCGCGCCAGCGCCCTGAGTTTTTTCCTCTGTCTTTTCTCATTTCTGCCGCGTGCTATACGCTTTTCCATCCGCTCTCTATTCAGCCTCTGCTTTTCCCGCTACAGTAAAATCTCACCGGCCCATCAGGAGAGGACTATGCTGTATATCTTTGATTTAGGTAATGTGATCGTCGATATCGATTTCAAACGTGTACTGGGTGTATGGAGCAGTTTGAGCGGTACGCCATTGGCGGTCTTGTCCGAACGTTTTGCTATGGGCGAATTGTTTCAGCAGCACGAGCGCGGTGAAATCAGCGATGAAGACTTTGCCGAAGGGCTGAGTGCCGAAATGGGGATTGCCCTCAGTTTCGAGCAGTTCGCTACCGGCTGGCAGGCGGTGTTTGTCGCCCTGCGTCCAGAAGTGATCGACATCATGAAGCGCCTGCGCAGCGAAGGTCACCGGGTGGTGGTGTTATCGAACACCAACCGCTTGCACTGCAATTACTGGCCGCAGCACTACCCGCAGGTGGCCGAAGCCGCCGATCATCTCTATTTGTCGCAGGATCTTGGCATGCGTAAGCCGGACGCCAACATTTATCTGCACGTACTGGATGCAGAAAATACTTCGCCGGACGACGCGGTGTTCTTTGACGATCATCCGGATAACGTCGCTGCCGCCCAGGCGCTTGGCATCAAAACGGTTCACGTGACCGACCGCGACGTAGTACCGGCTTATTTTGCCCAATGACCGCAAAGGGTTAAGCTTAAGGCGTACAAACTGACATCAAGGAGTGGCCATGTCGTTTTTCCGCCGCAAGAAGCTGCCCGCTTCGATCAAACCCAGCGTCACCTTTTTACGACTGCTGATTAAACGCGTCGACAGCGATGGCCTGACCATGTTGGCGGGCCACCTGGCCTACGTCTCACTGCTGTCACTGGTACCTCTGGTGACCGTGGTGTTTGCGCTGTTTGCCGCGTTCCCGATGTTCTCCGACATCAGCGTTCAACTGAAAAGCTTTATCTTTTCCAACTTCATGCCGGCCGCCGGCAACGTGATCCAAAGTTATCTGGAGCAATTTGTCGCCAACTCCAACAAGATGACCGCCGTCGGGACCTGCGGCCTGATAGTCACTGCGCTGTTGCTGATTTCATCGGTGGACAGCGTGCTCAACACCATCTGGCGCAGCAAGAATCAGCGTCCTATCGTGTTTTCTTTCGCCGTGTACTGGATGGTGCTGACCCTGGGGCCGCTGTTGGTGGGGGCCAGTATGGCGATCAGCTCCTATCTGCTGTCGCTTAACTGGCTGGCGCAAACCGGCGTCAACAGCCTGGTGGATCAGGTGCTGCGTATTTTCCCGCTGATCCTGTCGTGGATATCGTTCTGGCTGCTGTATTGCATCGTGCCGACGGTTAGGGTGCCACCCAAGGATGCGTTGATTGGCGCGCTGGTGGCCGGTTTGCTGTTTGAGCTGGGCAAGAAGGGGTTTGCGCTGTATGTCACCATGTTCCCGTCTTATCAGCTGATTTACGGCGTGTTGGCGGTGATCCCCATTTTATTCCTTTGGGTCTACTGGAGCTGGTGTATCGTGTTACTCGGCGCGGAAATCACGGTTACCATTGGGGAATACCGCGACTACCGACAGCAAAAGGCACAACAACAGGAACAGTCATCAGAAGGGCAGTTATGATTGCGTTAATTCAACGGGTATTAAATGCCAGCGTCACGGTGGAAGGCCAGACGGTAGGCAACATAGGCCCCGGTTTGTTAGTGTTATTGGGCGTGGAGCAGGACGATAACGAACAGAAGGCCGAGCGCCTGTGTGAGCGCGTATTGGGCTACCGCATCTTTGGCGATGA
Source organism: Serratia sp. Je.1.23.a (assembly GCF_051129805.1). Taxonomy (NCBI): domain Bacteria; kingdom Pseudomonadati; phylum Pseudomonadota; class Gammaproteobacteria; order Enterobacterales; family Yersiniaceae; genus Serratia; species Serratia sp. Je.1.23.a. The sequence goes on from NZ_JBCPSR010000010.1 coordinate 20,248, forward strand.
GAACGACAAAATGAATCTCAACGTCCAACAAGCAGGGGGCAGTTTGCTGGTGGTCTCGCAGTTCACGCTGGTGGCCGACACGCAAAAGGGGATGCGTCCGAGTTTCTCTCGCGGCGCGGTACCGCAGGAGGCCGATCGGTTATACCAATATTTTGTTGGCCAGTGCCGCGAACGCGGTATCGAAACCCAAACCGGTGAGTTTGCGGCCGACATGAAAGTCGCGCTGGTGAACGACGGGCCGGTGACGTTTTGGCTTCAAGTCTAAGAATTCTGAGAGAGAAGGCGTCTATGTATCACCTACGAGTACCGGTAACAGAGCAAGAACTGAAAGAGTATTACCAGTTCCGCTGGGAAATGCTGCGCAAGCCGTTGCACCAGCCGGTGGGGTCGGAAAAGGATGCCTACGACGCCATGGCACATCACCAGATGGTGGTGGACGAGAGCGGAAAAATTGTCGCCATTGGGCGGCTGTACATCAATGCCGATAACGAAGCCGCGATTCGTTTTCTGGCGGTAGACCCGACGGTGCAGGACAAAGGCCTGGGGACGCTGGTAGCCATGACGCTGGAATCCGTGGCGCGCCAGGAGGGCGTGAAGCGCGTAGTCTGTAGCGCCCGTGAAGACGCGGTAGATTTCTTTGCCAAGCTGGGTTTCATTAATCAGGGTGAGATCACCGCGCCGCAAACCACGCCGATTCGCCATTTCCTGATGATCAAACCGGTGGCGACGCTGGACGACATCCTGCATCGGCCCGACTGGTGCGGTCAGCTGCAGCAGGCCTGGTACGATCACATTCCGCTCAGCGAGAAGATGGGGGTGCGCATCAGCCAATATACCGGCCAGCGTTTTGTCACTACCATGCCGGAAATTGGCAACCAGAACCCGCACCACACGTTGTTTGCCGGCAGCCTGTTCTCTCTGGCCACCTTGACCGCCTGGGGCCTGATCTGGCTATTGCTGCGTGAGCGCCATCTCGGTGGCACCATCATTTTGGCCGATGCCCATATTCGTTACAGCAAGCCCATCACAGGCCGACCGCGTGCAGTGGCGGATCTCAGCTCGTTGAGCGGCGATCTGGCCCGTTTGGCCCGTGGCCGCCGCGCTCGTGTGCAGGCGGAAGTCCATCTGTTCGGTGACGACGACAAAGGTGCGGTATTTGAAGGCACTTATATGGTGTTGCCGGCCGAGCCGGAAGTCCCCCTGGATCAGGGGGGGTCAGAGGCAATAGCTTAACAGAGGGCACTGTTCGGGGAGCTGTGCACGAAACGTCCATGCCCATGATGGTATTAACCCTCGTGGGCTATGAGGGTAAACGCATATTTGCGCTCCTGAACAAGATCAATAACTCAGGAACTCTGTCGAGGACAGTGCGCTGTTTTCGTTGAAATCTTCTTTACGATAAATTCCCCGCGCAAGCCGCTCTCTAAAACCAGGTTTGGATTCCACATAGCCTCTGTCACCCCCCGCAGCAAGAACTTTGCCATCGGGCAACAACGAAAACGTGGCCCCTAACCCCACAGTGTCATTCATAGAACCCGTGTTGAGCCAAGTGCCTTTCGCCGGCTCGTAAATTTCGGCTGAATTAAGATCCAAGCTATTGCTATCGTGACCCCGTGCGACAATCACGCTTCCGTTAGACAATAGAAGTGCCGTATGTCCCGATCGAGCGCCGCTCATGTGTCCTGTGGGTAACCATTGGTTTGTCGCCGGATCATAGAGCTCTGCCGAATTCAGATAAGGCCGAGTGTCTTTGGCGAGCGCTGTATTCAGGTCTGCCGCCGTGAAATTTGACCCTTTTTCCCTAACGACTTCGGTGATCATAGCGTCTACGTCGGCTTCTTCATCATCTTCACCACCGGTCACCAATACCTTGCCAGATGGCAGGAGGGTCGCGGTGTGACCGCAGCGCGGCATACTCATGTTGGTGGCCTTTGCCCAAGTGCCGCTGGCCGAATCATATAGCTCTGCCGATGAAGTCACCGTTTTGCTGCTATAGGTGGGCCGTCCGGTCCGCCCTCCTGCGACAAGCACCTTGCCGTTTGGCAATAATGTGGCCGTGTGGCAAATTCGCTGCGTAATCATGGACCCCGCCATCGTCCACCTACCTTTGGTTGGATCGAGCAGCTCCGCAGAATCAAAAAGTTTGTAATCCAAAGCGTCATAAGTGGCACTACGACCGCCGACGACAAGCACTCGACCATCTTTCAATACGGTGAGCGTATGATCCAGGCGTCCTACGGCCATCGGCCCGATCGCGGACCATGTTTTATGAGCAGGGCTATACACTTCAGCAGATGTGACGCCATCAAACGAGAGACTGGTGACTTTTCTATCCCAGACGGTGATGGTCTCAACAGACTGTCCGCCCACGGTCAGTACCCTCCCGTCGAGGAGTAAGACGGCTTTGGTCGCGAGGCGAGGAATCGCCATTGCACTTGTCTTCGACCATCGCTGAGAGACAGGATCGTAAATCTCAGTCGAGTTGAGCACGCTACCGCCACCTTTTCCCCCAAAACCACCAGTGACTAGCACTTGGCCATTTGGAAGTGAGACGGCTACGTGGCCATAGCGTGCTGTCAGCATCGGCTTCGTTGGAGTCCATTGGAGATGCTCAGGCGTTGCCGATCCATCTGCAGACTGGGCTAAAGCTAAGCTGTACAATGCAATGGTAGCGAAAGCACCAAGGGCAGTCGTACGCAAGGGGTATTGTGTGGCGTCCATGCCAATAAAATCCTTTTATATTAAAATGTTAGTGTTTATTCACTAACCTAATTGCTCTAGAGAGAACTGTCAGCGGGTTCGAGTCATTAGGGCAGCTGCTGCTCCAGCATTTGTCCTGTTTTACTGGTGGCCTGCAACCTGCCCTGCAATGAAGCCTTAAATGGCCCATCGCTGTTCAACAAACCTTTCAACTGTAATTGCAGATTACCGTCGCCTTCCAGCGGCACCGCTTGCCATCCCCATTGTTGTAGCGTATTCAGCGGTACCGAACGCCCATTCAGCGACAGCGTAAAAGGCTTGCCCGGCAGCTGCTCGACGGTGGCTTTGGCATCCAACAACCCCTGCGGCATAAAGGCGCTGAGCTCGGTGACGTTGATCTGCCCGTCATTGGCGTTCAGCGCCAGCGATGGTCGGCGCACGTCAATCTTGTTGAAGGTAGCTTCACTGCCGTTCAAATTCAGCGTGCCGGACCAGATGCCCCACTGGTGGTCGCGCGCCAGCAGCAGGTTGCTGCCATAACCGTCCAGTGCCGTGATTTGGAAAGGGAAGGCTGGGTTGATATCGATGATCAGGTTACGGTTGGTGGTCAGTTTATTGACATACACCTCCGCCAGCCAGTTCGGCAGCGGTTGTAACCACAATGCGCGCCAGTCTATAGGCAACGTATATTCCAACGCAGCGACCGCGACCTCATCCAGCTGCAGGCGGTTGTTGGCACGCAGCCAGTTGCCCGAGGTGCGCAATAACCCACCTTCCCAGCGGGTGGTGAACTGCTGAATGGCGATGCCGGCCGGCGAGAGTCGCATATTCATGATCGGATCAATCAGATGGAAACTGCCATTGATCAGGTCGCTGGCGTTAAAGTTCAGCGAACCGTCCTGGCTGCTCCAGTCGCCCTGTTGGAAGGTGACATTTTGCAGTGACAGGTCGAGATCGTTAAATGCCCACTCCTTGCCTTCCAGCCGTGCATCTATCAGATCAAAACGTTTGAGCGTGACGGGGGGCAGAGCGGTAAAACGTTGCCAGAATTGTTCCAGTGTCAGCGGTGTCTGCATGCGCACGCCGCTGAGTCTCAGTCGCTCTACCTGCCAACTGCCGTCGGTGGCGCGAGTGGCTACGCCGGTCAAATCCCCCTGCGCCAGGTCGGCGCCGAAATTGCTAAGCAGCAGCTGATTTTGTTTCAGCTCGCCCTGAACCAGCACCTGAGAGGCCGGGATGCCATTGAGCGTCATCGAGCCAGCGCTGAACTGGAACTGATTGTTATCACCCAGCGGATGGCCGGCTTTGGGTTGCCATGGCGTGATGCCGGCGTTGACCTGCTGCGCGTTGAGCTGCCAGGTTTCATCGTTGGATTGCAGCGCCATATTGCTCAGTTGCAGCACGTCGGCCTGTATTGGCATTGCTGCGTCCTGCTGCTGCAGATTCAGCGTGCCGTCACGCAGCGTGACGCTATGGAAATGACGAGGTTCGGTAATTTGGCGCAGGCTGAGGCCGAGGTCCAGACGTTTGGCAACCAGTGATTGAGGCTGATTTTTTTTGGCCAACTGAACGTCTTCCAGGCTGATTTGGCCCGGCTGGTTCCATGAGTGCGAGATTGCCGCCACCGACAGGCGGTAGTCGCTGTTATCGCTGACCCAGCGGCTGACCCAGCCCGCGGCCCAGCGGGTTTGCCCTATGACGTACAACAGTGCAACGGCCAGCACGACCAGCAGCAGCAACGTCAGCAACAGTTTTCCGATAAATTTCATCGTCTACATCCGCGTCGGTCAAAAAAGATACCCTGTTTATGCCGCAATTGGCCGGGCATCTCAAGTGCAATGGTCTGATAGGCAATAAAAAACGGCCGCAAGCGGCCGTTTGTCACAAGGCAGTTCGATGGATTATTGTTTCTCGTGTTCCTGCGGGAACAGCAGGTTCAGCGCGATGGCAGTGATGCCACCGGCAGCAATGCCTGAGGAGAGCAATGTTTTCAGCCAGTCCGGTGCGAACTGCAAGATCAATGGTTGCTGGGAAACGCCCATCCCCACGGCCAACGACAGCGCCATGATCATGATTGCACGGCGGTTCAGACGCTCTCGCGACACGATGCGCACACCGGATGCGGCGATGGTGCCGAACATCACCAGGGTGGCGCCGCCCAATACCGGCTCAGGAATGTGCTGCACGAAGCCGGCCACCGCCGGGAACAGCCCCAGCGCGATCAGCATCAGTGCCACCACGAAGCCGACGTAGCGGCTGGCGACGCCGGTCAGTTGGATCACGCCATTGTTTTGACCGAAGCAGGAGTTAGGGAAGGTATTAAAAACCGCCGACAGCATGGAGTTCAGGCCGTTGGCCAGTACGCCGCCCTTAAGGCGCTTCATATACAGTGGGCCACTGACAGGTTGTTCCGACACGTCAGAGGTCGCGGTGATATCGCCGATAGTTTCCAGCGAGGTGACCATAAAGATAAGCATCAGCGGCAGCAGCAGATTCCAGTCAAAACCCAGACCGTAATACAGCGGGGTCGGGATGATGATCGCCGCCGTCTCGGGGGTGGGCTGGCTTTCTGGCAGCATGCCCATGGCCCAGGCCAGCAGATAACCCACCGCCATGGCAATCACCAGTGAGGCGACGCGCAGGTAGGGATTGCGCTGACGGTTAAGCAGGATAATGACCAGTAATACCGCGCCGGCCAGCAGCAGATTTTTGGGGGCGCCGAAGGTACCTCCGTTCATCGCAGCATAGCCGCCGCCGATGGAAGTCAAACCGACCTGAATCAGAGACAAACCGATAATCATCACCACAATGCCGGAGACCAGCGGGGTGATGATGCGCCGTGCCAAGTGCAACACGCGTGACAGCAGGATCTCGGTGCAGGAGGCGACCATCAGCGTACCGAACAGCGCAGCCATCATGGTGGGAACGTCCGCGCCGCCATTTTTCAGCGCCAGCCCGCCCATGATCAGCGGCGAAACAAAGTTAAAGCTGGTGCCCTGAATAGACAGCAAGCCCGAGCCGACGGGTCCCCAGGTTTTGATTTGTAAAATCGAGGCCAGGCCGGAGGCGAACAGCGACATGCTGATAATGTGCTGAGTGTCCTGCGCCGGCAGACCCAGTGCCTGACAAATCAACAGGGCCGGTGTGATCACGGCAACGAACATCGCCAGCAGGTGCTGACCGGCGGCGAACAGCGTTTGCGGCAGCGGCGGGCGATCTTCCAGGCGATAAATCAGTTCACTGTTGCGGGGAGTGGCGGATGCTTTTTGCGCAGCATCGAGCTCGGCGGATGGCTGGGTCATGGTGTGGCATTTCCAGAAACGGCAAAGCAGGCATTTTAATGATTTGGCCCATAAAAGCAAACGGTTGCGCGTTAATGCTTTGTTAGCAGTATCGTCACTTATGTCGCATTTTCGTTCATTTTTTCTTGTGTTATCAGCGTTTTTTACTTCTAATCCTGCACTCATCAAGTTTTAAAAACTAAGCGGTTTTCTCTAACTTATTATTTATTAATTGGATCTTTTCCCTTACATGGAGTAACTGGATGTTTCATCTTGATACTTATGGCACGTTAGTCGCAGCAACATTGGTTCTGCTCCTTGGGGGCAAATGCGTCACCAGCATCCCCCTGTTGAGGAAATACACCATTCCCGCTCCTGTCGCCGGTGGTTTACTGGTGGCACTCCTGTTGTTAGCCCTGAAAAAGTTCGTTAACTGGGAAATCAGCTTCGATATGTCGCTGAAAGACCCGTTAATGTTGGCCTTCTTCGCCACCATCGGTTTGAACGCCAACCTGTCGCGGTTGCGCGCGGGTGGCAAGGCATTAATGGTATTCCTGTTTGTGGTGCTGGGCCTGCTGCTGGTGCAGAACGCTATCGGCATCGGCATGGCGAAAATGCTGGGTCTGGACCCGTTGATGGGCCTGATCGCCGGCTCGATTACCCTGTCCGGCGGTCATGGTACCGGGGCGGCCTGGAGCAAGCTGTTTATCGAACGCTACGGCTTTGAAAACGCCACGGAAGTGGCGATGGCCTGTGCTACCTTCGGTCTGGTTCTGGGTGGCCTGATCGGCGGTCCGGTGGCGCGTTACCTGGTGAAGCACTCTTCCACCCCGGAAGGCTCGCCGGATGACAGCGTCCAGCCAAGCGGTTTTGAAAAACCGGAGAGCGGCCGTTTGATCACCTCGCTGATCATGATTGAAACCATCGCGATGATCGCCATCTGCCTGAGCCTGGGGCAGTTTATCTCCGGCTTGCTGAGCGGTACGGTATTTGAATTACCCAACTTTGTTTGCGTGCTGTTCGTTGGGGTGATCCTCAGCAACACCCTGGCCTTCACCGGGTTCTATACCGTGTTTGAGCGTGCGGTGTCGGTGCTGGGCAACGTTAGCCTGTCGCTGTTCCTGGCGATGGCGTTGATGAGCCTGCGTTTGTGGGAGCTGGCTTCTCTGGCGCTGCCAATGCTGGCGATCCTGGCCGTACAGACGCTGGTGATGGCGCTGTACGCAATCTTCGTTACTTATCGGGTGATGGGTAAAAATTACGATGCAGCGGTGTTGGCTGCGGGCCACTGCGGTTTCGGCATGGGAGCCACGCCTACGGCGATCGCCAACATGCAGGCGATTACCGATCGCTTCGGTCCATCGCACCTGGCGTTTCTGGTGGTGCCTATGGTCGGGGCGTTCTTTATCGATATCGCCAACGCGATTGTGATTAAGCTGTATCTGCTGTTGCCGGTGTTTCCGGCGATTGGCTGATTAACCGGTCGTAATAACGAAAAAGGCGCCTATCTGGCGCCTTTTCTCTGCCTGAAAATCAGGCATTGGAGTAACGTGCTTTCTCCGGTAGCCAGCGTTCAATCAGGGCTCTGGCATGCTCCGGGTACTGCTGGTGAATATGGCGGGCGACGCGTTGTACTTCCGGGATCATCGCCTGATCGCGCAGCAAATCCGCCACTTTGAACTCAGCACTGCCGGTTTGGCGCGTGCCCAACAGTTCACCGGGACCGCGGATTTCCAGATCGCGTTGGGCAATAACGAAACCGTCATTACTGTCGCGCAGCACCTGCAGGCGCTTTTGCGCCGTTTTGCTCAACGGGGTTTTGTACAACAACACGCAGTGAGATGCTACGGCGCCGCGACCTACGCGACCCCGCAACTGGTGCAGTTGCGCCAGCCCCAGTCGCTCCGGGTTTTCGATAATCATCAGGCTGGCGTTGGGCACGTCGACCCCCACCTCGATCACCGTCGTCGCCACCAACAGCTGCAGCTCACCCTGTTTAAAGGCCTGCATTACCGCCTGCTTCTCTTGTGCTTTCATGCGACCGTGCACCAGCGCCACTTTTAGCTCCGGGAGTGCGATTTTCAATTCTTCCCAGGTGGCTTCGGCTGCCTGGGCTTCCAGCAGTTCGGATTCTTCGATCAGGGTACAAACCCAGTACGCCTGGCGACCTTCTTCCATACAGGCGCTTTTCACCCGCTGAATAATATCGGCGCGCCGGGTGTCTGGAATGGCAACGGTAGTGACGGGCGTTCTGCCCGGTGGCAGTTCATCGATCACCGAAGTGTCGAGATCGGCATAGGCGGTCATTGCCAGCGTGCGTGGGATTGGCGTGGCGGTCATGATCAACTGATGGGCATGGAAGCCTTGTTCTTCGCCTTTCTCCCACAGTGCCAGCCGCTGGTGTACGCCAAAACGGTGCTGTTCATCGATGATCACCAGCGCCAGACCGGAAAATTGCACCTGTTCCTGGAAGATGGCGTGGGTACCGACCACCATGGAGACCTGCCCGCTGGCAATTGCCTCTTGCTGTGCGATACGTGCCTTGCCTTTTTGCTTACCAGCTAGCCAGCCAACTTCTAACCCCAGCGGCTCAAACCACTGACGGAAGTTATTGGCGTGCTGTTCGGCCAGCAGTTCCGTCGGGGCCATTAACGCCACCTGCTTGCCGTGAGCGATAGCGCGCAGTGCTGCCAGCGCGGCCACCAGCGTTTTGCCGGAACCGACGTCTCCTTGCACCAGGCGCATCATCGGGAAGCCTTTTTGCATATCGGCTTCGATATCGGCCACTACGCGATCTTGCGCGCCGGTGGGGGCAAAGGGCAACTGGGCGAGGAATTGCTTTTTAAGCCGGTCGTCGGGCATTAACGGCAGGGCCTGATAGCTCTGCGCACCGGCTCGTACCGCCAGCATGCTGAGGTTATGCGCCAACAGCTCTTCCAGGATCAGGCGTTTTTGCGCCGGATGCTTGCCCTGTTCCAAATCCGCCAATTGGATATCCGGTGGCGGGCGGTGCAGGGTATGCAGCGCCTGTGGCAGGCTCATCAGACCGCCGCTCAGTTCCGGCGGCAGCAGTTCGGCAATAGCGCAGGTATCCAGCAACTCCAGCGCCTGATCGGTCAGTTTGCGCAGCGTGGCCTGGCGTATGCCTTCGGTGGTGGGATAAACCGGTGTCAATGACTCTTGCAGCTCAACTTCGCTGCTTTCCCCTTGAATGCGATATTCAGGGTGAATAATTTCGGCGCCGTGGTTACCGCGTTTGACTTCACCGTAGGCGGTCACGCGACGGCCGGTGGCCAGGCTGTTTTTCATCGCGGCGTTGAAATTGAAGAAACGCAGGGTGAGCAGGCCGGTACCGTCGCTGATCTGGCAGGTTAGCATCCGCCGGCGTCCAAAACTGATGTCGGTACGCAGCACTTCGCCTTCCACCGTGGCAAAAATGCCAGGCTGCAGATCGTTTATCGGGTAGAGGCGGGTGCGGTCTTCATAGCGCAGCGGCAGGTGCAGCAGCAGATCTTGAATGGTTTCCAGGCCAATCTTGGCCAGTTTGCCCGCCTGGCTGGCGCCAACCCCGGAAAGCGTAGTGAGTGGGACAGCATCCAGCAGACGGCCTTTCATTTGCGTACCGTCGCCTGCATGGCCGCCCACCATTCGGCATCGGCGACCACCTGGCCCTGTTGATCGATATGAGGGCGCGGCAGCTTTTTACGCTTGGCCACGTTGGCCAGCACCGGGTAGCCGCCTTCAAACAGCAGACGTTGTTGTTCTTCTGCGTCGAGCATACTGTGCTCACGGCGATACAGGCCGGCATTTTGCCGCTGGCGTTGCGCTTCGTACAGGATCAAGGCTGAGGCAACCGACACGTTGAGTGACTGTACCATACCGATCATCGGAATAATGATGTCCTGATCGGCAAGCGCCAGCGCTTCTTCGGTAATGCCGGTTTTTTCCTGGCCCAGCAGGACGCAGGTAGGGCGAGTGTAATCCACTTCGCGAAAGTCTACCGCCCGGGCGGAAAGGTTAGTCGCCAGGATCTGCATGCCCTGGCCTTTCAGATGAGTGACGGCGTCGCCGATAGTGCGATGGGTTTGAACATTGACCCAGCTGTTGCTGCCGGCGGCGGAGGAAACCAGGGTTCGCATGCGTGTAGTTGGCCACACGGCATGCACCTGATGCACGCCGACAGCGTCGGCGGTGCGGATAATGGCGGAGACGTTATGCGGTTTGTGAACCTGTTCCAGGCAGACGGTTAAATCCGGCTGCCGGGTGGCCAGCATTTCACAAATCCGCGCATAGCGTTCAGGGCTCATAAGCGCTAATTTCGGTTACGGTTAACTTTGATAACATCCGGCATGATACGGATTTTACGCATAATATTTGCCAGATGGATGCGATCGCGGGTGGTCAAGCGGATAAAGGCGCTATAAACCCGGCCGTCTTTCTCTTCGGTATTCAGGCTTTGAATATTGGACTCAGCCGCATTGATGGCTGCCGTCAGGTTGGCCAGCGCCCCCTGATGGTTAAACATGTCCACTTTGATCTCGGCAATGAATTCCTGCTCGATGTCTTTATCCCACTCTACCGCCATGAACTTTTCAGGCTCTTTCTGGTAGCCGCGGATATTGCGACAGGATTCATGGTGGATCACCAGGCCTTTACCTGGGCTGACGTGGGCGATAATCGGGTCACCCGGAATAGGTCGGCAGCATTTGGCAAAGGTGATCAGCACGCCGTCTGCGCCCTTGATCGCCAGATTACGAACGCCGGAAGAGGTGCCCAGATTGGACTGATCGCCCTGCAGGTTTTTCGCGACCACGACGCTCATGGCATTACCCAGGCCGATTTCAGCCAGCAGATCGTCCAGCGTCGCCAGCTTCATGCGATCCAACTCGTGTTGGATATTTTCCGGCGGGATCTCGGCCAGTTTGCGACTGCCGCCCAACGCATGGTTTAACAAACGGCGGCCGAGGCCAACCGAATCATCGCGCTTGAGGTTTTTCAACATCTGGCGAATTTTAGCGCGCGCTTTGGAACTGACGACAAAGTTCAGCCAGGCGGCGTTTGGTCGTGCGCCCGGAGCGGTGATGATTTCGACCGTCTGGCCGCTGGTCAGTGACTGCGACAGCGGGTATGGCTGACGATCAACCCGTGCGCCAACGCAGGCGTGGCCTATATCGGTATGCACCGCGTAGGCGAAATCGACCGGGGTGGCGCCCGCAGGCAATTCAACGATGCGGCCTTCCGGGGTGAAAACGTAAATCTCATCCGGGAACAGATCGGATTTGACGCTCTCAATAAATTCAAACGAGCTACCGGCGCTCTGTTGCAGCTCCAGCAGGCTCTGCATCCAGCGCTGGGCTCGGATTTGCGCGGTGGTGCCGGTTTCACCCTGTTCTTTTTCTTTATAAGCCCAGTGCGCGGCGACCCCCATTTCGGCCATCTGATCCATATCTTCGGTACGGATCTGCACCTCTACCGGAACGCCATGCGGGCCGATAAGTGAAGTGTGCAGCGATTGATAGCCGTTGGCCTTGGGAATGGCGATATAGTCTTTGACCCTGCCAGGGCGCGGTTTATACAGGCTGTGAGCCTGACCCAGCACGCGGTAGCAGGTATCCACCTCTTTCACGATCACCCGGAACGCATAGATATCCATAATCGAATGGAAGCGCTGTTCTTTCAGGTGCATCTTGAGGTAGATGGAATACAGATGTTTTTCTCGCCCGCTGACGCGGCAGGGGATGCCGGCTTCGGTCAATCGCCCCTCGATTTCGGCGAGAATCTTCTGGATCATCTCTTTACGATTACCGCGTGCGGCTTTCACCACTTCTTTGATTACGCGATAACGGTTCGGATACAACGCCTCGAAACCCAGCTCTTCCAGCTCGGTTTTCAGGTGGTGAATACCCAGACGATGGGCCAGTGGGCTGTAGATTTCCAGGGTTTCACGCGCAATACGCCGCCGTTTGTCGGGGCGCAGCGAACCTAAGGTACGCATGTTGTGCGTGCGGTCGGCCAGTTTGATCAACACGACGCGGATATCCTGCACCATCGCCATGATCATCTTGCGGAAGTTTTCCGCCTGGGCTTCTTTTTTGTCCTGGAATTTCAGTTTGTCGAGCTTGGATACGCCCTCAACCAATTCGGCGACGCTTTTGCCGAACAGCTGTTCCATATCCTGATAGGTGGCTGGGGTGTCTTCGATGACGTCATGCAGCAGGGCTGCCATCAGCGTCTCATGATCGAGACGCATTTCCGCCAGAATACAGGCCACAGCAACCGGGTGAGTAATGTAGGGCTCACCGCTGGAGCGTGTCTGTCCCTCGTGAGCATCACGTGCAACGAGGTATGCCTGTTTGAGGCGCTTAATCTGCTCCTCAGGCAGGTAACGTTGAATCAGCAGATTCAGGCTTTCAAACAGGTACAAGGCAGGCTCGCAGTCTAATTAATTAACGACGACCTTCAGCAATCGCGGTAACCGCTTGAATTTCTGCGGCTTCCTGCTCTTGCTGCTCCTGACGATCGCGAACATCGAGGATCTGGCTGGTGATCAGGCCTTCTTCGATTTCGCGCAGTGCGATAACGGTGTACTTGTCGTTTTCTTCCGGAACAAGTGCATCTTTACCGCCAGTCTGGATTTGACGTGCCCGACGAGCAGCGACCAACACCAGGTCAAAACGGTTACCAATTTTCTCTACAGCGTCTTGAACAGTTACGCGTGCCATATTTGTGCTACTCCACAGGTGACGAAAAGACTGGGCATAATACTGAAACTGTCTTCAGTCTGCCAATAGTTTGCTGATTAAAGCGTCATGCCGCAGTAATTGGCGGCCTAAACGCAGGCGTTCGGCGCGAATTATGGTTTTCAGATCGGACAGGGCCAGATCGAAATCATCGTTCACGATTAAATAATCATACTCCGCGTAGTGCGTCATTTCCGCCACGGCTTGCGCCATGCGTTTGGCGATCACTTCATCAGAGTCTTGTCCGCGTCCACGAAGGCGACGGCCAAGTTCTTCCTTCGACGGCGGCAAAATAAAGATGCTGCGCGCCTGGGGCATTTTGGCACGAATTTGTTGCGCGCCCTGCCAGTCGATATCCAGGAAAACGTCTACCCCGGTCGACAGCACCTGCTCAATGGCAGCGCGTGAGGTACCGTAATAGTTGCCGAACACTTCGGCGTGCTCAAGAAACGCATCCTGCTCAATCATTCGGCAGAATTCTTCTTTTGAGACGAAGAAATAATGATCGCCATGCTGTTCACCCGGGCGGCTGTCGCGCGTGGTGTGCGAAACCGAAACCTGCGTGTCGTACAGCGGTTGCGTCTTTAACAAAGCCTGAATCAGACTTGATTTCCCTGCGCCACTAGGGGCAGAGACAATATAAAGCGTGCCTTGAGCCATGATGATATTCGTTGATATGCCAATAACAGCGGATGTGTATTTTCTCCGCACAGTATACACGGCTAACGTGCCGGATGCAGCGTTAGCTCGCATTTTGCCCGCCGCTTTATGCTGAAAAAACCTCAAACAGGGTGGTTTGCGCAGCGTATCGCCAAATTTTGACGGTTTTCTGCAATGCCGGCAGGCGTTAATCGAACCGCTGCGCAGAACGCCTCATGGGCCATTGTCTTGCTTTCCTCTTCCGGCTTTACTGCCGGTTATCAGGGAGGTGAAAGATGCGCAAAAGTGTCATGAGAATAGGGATGATGCTGCTGGTCGGTTTGCTGTGCAGTGAGACTGTTCGGGCGCAAGCCTGTCCGGCGTGGCGCCCGGTGCGGATGCAACTGGAGATAACCGCCTTAAAAAACCAGCTTGAACGCTGGGACGTAGCTTATTACCAGCAGGGCAGCAGTTTAATTGAAGATGAAGTCTACGACAGCCTGCGCGAAAAGCTGCGGTTATGGCAGCGTTGCGCCGGGGTAGCGCCGGAGGAGGGGGCTGGCCCGCTTTTACCCGAAGGCAAGGTGCCGCACCCGGTGGCGCATACCGGGTTGCGGAAATTGCCGGATCTTGCCGCCGTCGACCAATGGTTAAAGGGGCGTAGTGATGTCTGGGTTCAACCCAAAGTGGACGGTGTCGCCATCACGCTGGTTTATCACGACGGAAAACTGACGTCGGCGATCAGCCGAGGGAACGGACTGAAAGGCGAGAACTGGCTGGAAAAAGTGCGGACTATTCCTGCGGTGCCGGTCAGTATTAAGGGGCCCCGCCAACGTTGATTCTGCAGGGCGAGCTGTTTCTGATGGTGAACGGTCATCAACAAAAGGTCAGCGGCGGCATCAACGCCCGTGCCAAGGTCGCCGGTGCGCTGATGAAAAATAAACCCTCGCTGCTACTCCAACAGATTGGGCTGTTTGTCTGGGCCTGGCCCAACGGTCCGCAGGAGATGGCGCAGCGTTTACGCCAGCTTGCTGAAATGGGTTTTCCTCTTGCCCTGACTTTTTCGCAGCCGGTGAACTCCTCGGCGGAGGTGCAACAATGGCGAGAGCATTGGCATAAAACTGCTTTGCCTTTCGTCACTGATGGTGTGGTGATCCATCAGGCACACTCACCCCAGGGGCTCTACTGGCAAGCCAGGCCCGGTGATTGGGCCGTTGCCTGGAAGTATCCGCCCGCGCAGCAGGTGGCGCGAGTAAATGGCATTGATTTCAATATTGGCCGCACCGGAAAAATCGCCGTGGTACTGCGGCTTGACCTCGTCAGGATGGACGATAAATGGGTAACGCGGGTTAACCTCGGCTCGCTATCACGTTGGCGAAAATGGGCGGTTGTGCCCGGCGATCAGGTTGCAATCAGCCTGATGGGACACGGCATTGCACATCTCAATAACGTGGTCTGGCGCGTAACGGACCGGTCGCTGCCCAGTGCGCCGTCTGCTGAACGTTACCACGCGTTGAGTTGTTTCAGTTGGCGACCGGATTGCCGTCAGCAGTTTCTTGCCCGACTGGTGTGGTTGAGCGGCCCGCAGGGGTTAAGTTTGCGCGGCGTTAGTGAATCCACCTGGCAGACGCTGATCGATCAGGGGTTAGTTAGGAATTTGCTGGATTGGCTGTTGCTGACGCCGGAACAACTGATGGCCGCGCCCGGCATCGGCGGTAAGCGAGGGCAAAGCATTCACCGGCAATTTCAGCAGGCGCGACAACAACCGTTCGCGCGTTGGCTGCTCGCTTTAGGTATACCGCTCTCCCCGCAGCAAACGATGGCGCTGACAAACTGGCATCAGGTCCAGCAAATGTCCCCCGTGGCGTGGCGGAAAATCGTCGGTATTGGTGCAAAAAGGGCACAACAGATTGCCGATTTTCTCCAGCACCAGCCAGTCTTGGCGCTGGCCAGCACCCTGGGCTCACAAGGGATTGTGGGTTTTGCCAGCGCGCCTTGATGTGATGTTCCTCTTGGAGTCCATCAACAACGGGATTGCCTATGCTGTTAAGGTGCCCTTATTAATGATCCGGATGCTGATAGTTAAACACCGGCAGACCCAGCCGAAAGCGCAGAGCAATCAGTCGGGCGCTGAGGCCGGCCACCAAAGTGATGATCACCACCATATTATGTGGCAGGCTGAAGTGTTGCAGACCGATGTACAGCCAGGCGGCGGCGAAGGAGATACCGGCGTAGATTTCTTTCTGGAATACCAAGGGAATGCGGTTGCAGAGCATATCGCGCAGAACGCCGCCGAATACGCCGGTGATCACCGCGGCAATCGCGGCAATGATGGCACCGTGGCCCATGTCCAGCGCGACCTGTGCGCCGATGATTGAAAATACAATCAGCCCAACGGCGTCCAACACCAGAAACAGACGACGCAGGTGGCGCATCAAGGGGGCCAGCCAGGTGGTGACGATCGCGGCAATGGCAACAATAACGATATATTCAGGATGTTTGACCCACCCCAGGGGGAAATGCCCGAGCAACATGTCGCGTACCGAACCGCCACCGATTGCTGTGGCAGAGGCAATAATAATGACGCCAAACATGTCCATTTGGCGGCGGCCGGCAGCCAGTGCGCCAGTCATGGCTTCGGCAGTAATACCGATGATATAAAGAATGCTCAATAACATAAGATATTCACAGGGTAGGCGGGAATGAGAGTCATGGTGGCAGGGTAATGGCCGCGAGGACATAGCACCACTGAGTTTTTCTAACCGATGGCAATTCGGATTACTTTAGTTAATCCATTTTTTGTTTTATTTGCTTATCCATTGCCTTTTTGAACCTTATTCGTTTCAAGAATGGATTAGATATTTCGCATTGGTTTCTATTGCTGACTATGCTTTTTGCATGCGATCCCGAGACCGCTTGGCGGTGAGGGATCTCTGGCTGATGATGGTGTTTACTGAGGAACATGAAGATAAATGAAAGCAACTTCCCTGCTGGCGGCGGCTGCCGCTGTGACCATCCTGTTGAGCGGTTGCGTTGCGCCGGTTCAGAACGCTGGGCCGCAAAAATCGGCGACCTGCCAGGTTGGCGATCCTATGGTCCAAACTACGCTTTATTTTGGCCTTAATCGCCCTGCGGGGCCGGCGATCGGTGCTGCCGAATGGCAGAATTTTGTCGATCGGCAAGTGACGCCGCGTTTTAAAGATGGGTTATCGGTATTTGATGCCAAAGGACAGTGGTTGGGTAATGACGGCAAGCTGGCGCGCGAAAACAGCAAAGCGCTGATGCTGATTCATGCGCCGGGCAAGGAAAGTGAAACCCATATTGAGGCATTACGCAGCAGCTATAAACAACAGTTTGCACAGGATTCCGTGATGCGGGTTGATGCGCCCGTGTGCGTCGCGTTTTGATAAGCTCCCGGCCCGCAGGCCGGGATAGTGTTTACAGTACCAGTCCGGCGATGGCTGCCGAAAGCAGGCTGACCAGCGTGGAACCATAGACCAGCTTCAAACCAAAACGAGAAACCACGTTACCTTGTCGCTCGTTAAGCCCTTTGATTGCCCCGGCGACGATGCCGATAGAGGCAAAGTTGGCGAAAGACACCAGAAATACCGACAGAATGCCCAGGCCGCGCGGTGACAGCTCCGTAGCGATTTTCTTCAGTTCGATCATGGCCACAAACTCATTGGCCACCAGTTTGGTCGCCATAATGCTGCCCGCTCGTAGCGCATCCGGTGCCGGGATACCGATCAGCCAGGCCAGTGGATAGAATACATAGCCCAGGATTTGCTGGAAGCTGATGCCGAACACGGCGGAGAACAGAGCGTTTACCGCTGAAATCAGCGCAATAAAGCCAATCAGCATGGCGGCGATAATCATCGCGATTTTGAAGCCCGCCAGGATGTACTCGCCCAGCATTTCAAAGAAGCTCTGGTCTTCATGCAGCTTGCTCAGTTTCAGTTCGGGTTCATCGTCCAACTGATAAGGGTTGATGATCGACAATATGATAAAGGTGCTGAACATATTGAGGATCAGCGCGGCTACCACGTATTGCGCATCGATCATCGACATGTAGGCACCGACGATGGACATGGATACCGTCGACATGGCGGTGGCTGCCATGGTGTACATGCGACGCGGCGAGATATCGCCGATGATGCCCTTGTAGGCGATAAAGTTTTCAGACTGGCCGAGCACCAGCGTGCTGACGGCGTTGAAAGATTCCAGTTTGCCCATGCCGTTAACCTTGGACAGCAGGGTGCCGACCAGACGGATAATCAGCGGCAGAATGCGGAAATGCTGCAAAATACCGATCAGCGCGGAAATAAAGATAATCGGGCATAACACGCCCAGGAAGATAAACGCCAGCCCATCCTTACTCATGCCACCAAACACAAAGTCGGAACCCTGTGCGGCGTAGGTCAGCAGCGTTTCAAAGAAACCGGCAACGTGCTTGATGACGCTCAGGCCGCTTTCTGAATGCAGGAAGAAATAGGCGAGTGCGCCTTCAATGACTAAAAGCTGAATAATATAACGCAGGCGGATTTTCTTGCGGTCATTACTGACCAGTAGTGCCAGGGCGATGATCACCACCAGGGCAAAAATAAATTGCAGAATTTGCGGCATAAAGAGTCCGTACGGCTTAACGGGCAGGAAAAAACACATTTAGCCACAGCTCTCCCGGCCTTTCATTACATTACGTGATAATTAGAACAAAATACTTTCGGTAAGCCGGGTAAGTTGCCGATTGTCATCCTCTCTTACTTATCGGCAGTTTTTCATAAATAAATTCAACGCGAATTTCACGGCGAGAGTCGCTTGTGACCCGGTTTTTTACGGCTGTACTATACTTCAGCCTTTGCGATGGCTTATAAATCGCAGGGTTATTTTTGGCTTCACGACACATCGCGACATCCGGTTCTATAACGGAGGCTTTATGGCCTTTTTGCTGAGGAGAACTGTATGAACCAGATTTCAGGCAAGGTTGTGATTATTACCGGCGCCAGTAGCGGATTGGGCGAGGCGACAGCTCGCCATCTCGCCGCTCGGGGCGCAACGTTGGTATTGGCAGCGCGTCGCAAAACGCGTCTTGATGCATTGGCGAATGAAATCATCGCGGCCGGGGGTAAAGCGCTCGCGGTAGCGGTAGACGTCACTCGCCGTAACGACGTGGAGGCAATGGTCGATGCCGCAATAACGGAATTTGGGCGCGTTGATGTGTTGGTGAACAACGCAGGGTTAATGGCGATAGCCCCGCTGAGCGCCACCCGGGTCGACGAATGGGAACGGATGATCGATATCAACCTCAAAGGTGTGCTGTATGGTATTGCCGCTGTGCTACCGGTGTTCGAGCAACAGCAGAGCGGTCACTTTATCAATGTCGCCTCCGTCGCCGGTCTGAAGGTGCTTAGCCCGGGCGGCGCCGTTTACAGCGGCACCAAGTTTGCGGTACGTGCTATTTCCGAAGGCTTGCGTTATGAGGTGGGGGCACATATTCGCACCACCATTATCTGTCCGGGAGCCGTGGATTCCGAACTGAAGCTTGGCACCTCGGACCGGGAAAGCGTGAAGTTCGTTGAGGAGTTTTATCAACAGGCCATCCCGGCGGATTCCGTAGCGCGTGCCATCGCTTATGCCATCGAGCAACCGGCGGAGGTGGATATCAACGAAATTGTTTTGCGGCCAACCCAAGAGCTGTATTAAGCCGCATACCACCGTCGCGCCTTTTCAGGTGCGGTCTTCTGCACCATAAAAAAAGCCCGCAGGTGCGGGCTTAAGCGAATGAAGCAATGTATTACTCGATGTTCTGGATCTGTTCGCGCATCTGCTCGATCAACACTTTCAGCTCGATGGCTGAAGTGGTCACTTCGGCATTGATGGACTTGGATGCCAGCGTGTTGGATTCGCGGTTGAACTCCTGCATCATAAAGTCGAGGCGACGGCCCACGGCTTCTTTCTTCTTCAGGATGTTGTGCGTTTCTTTTACGTGAGCTTCCAGGCGATCCAGCTCTTCGGCAACGTCAATACGCTGCGCCATCAGCACCAGCTCCTGCTCCAGGCGGGTGTTTTCCAGCTGCACCTGGGCTTCTTCCAGTTTGCTGACCAGACGCTCACGCTGCCATTGCAGAATGTTGGGCATTTGGGTGCGAACCTTGATTACTTCAGCGCTCACGCCTTCCAGACGCTGTTCGATCAGCGCTTTCAGTGCGGTGCCTTCGCTTTCGCGAGCCACAATGAAGTCATCCAGTGCACCATCCAGCGTTTGCATCAGCTGTGCGCTGATGGCGTCCAGATCCTGCTCTTGAGCAGACATCACGCCAGGCCAACGCAGGACGTCGATAGGATCGATTTCCCCTTCGTCGCTCTGCATTTTTACCCAGTTGGCGGCTTCAACCAGCTGCTTGGCCAGTTTTTCGTTCAGGATCATCGAGCTTTGCGCGCTCGGATCCAGCTCAAAGCGCAGGTTGCACTCCACTTTGCCGCGGGTCAAACGACCACGAATGCGTTCGCGGATCACCGGTTCCAGGCTGCGGAATTGTTCCGGCAGACGGATGTAGGTTTCCAGATAGCGTTGGTTAACGGAACGCAGCTCCCAAGCTGCGCTGCCCCATTCACCCTTGATTTCTCGCCGAGCGTAGGCTGTCATGCTGCGGATCATTGATGCGTACCCGTAATAGGAAAAGATGGAGCGATTATAGCGTTGGACCTTCGGGCAGGATAGGCATTACGTCACGAAGCCCGTATAATGCGCAGCCAATCGTTGATAAGAAGCCGGAGAGAGCCCATGCGTCCTGCAGGCAGAGCACCACAACAAGTTCGCCCACTGACACTGACCCGTCATTATACCAAACACGCAGAAGGCTCAGTGCTGGTTGAGTTTGGCGATACCAAAGTTTTGTGCACCGCCACGGTAGAAGAGGGTGTGCCGCGCTTCCTGAAAGGTCAGGGCCAGGGTTGGATCACCGCTGAGTACGGCATGTTGCCGCGTTCCACCCACAGCCGTAACGCCCGCGAGGCCGCAAAAGGCAAGCAGGGTGGCCGTACGCTGGAGATTCAGCGCCTGATCGCCCGTTCGCTCCGTGCAGCGGTAGATCTGAAAAAACTCGGTGAGTTCACCATCACTCTCGACTGTGACGTATTGCAGGCCGATGGCGGTACCCGTACCGCGTCCATTTCCGGCGCCTGCGTTGCGCTGGCCGATGCGTTAAATGCGCTGGTAGCCAACGGAAAACTGAAAGCCAACCCGATGAAAGGGCTGGTGGCGGCGGTTTCCGTCGGTATCGTTAACGGCGAAGCGCTGTGCGATTTGGAGTACGTTGAAGACTCTGCAGCAGAAACCGACATGAACGTGGTGATGATGGAAGATGGCCGTATGATCGAGGTGCAGGGCACCGCCGAGGGCGAGCCGTTCAGCCATGATGAACTGTTGGCGCTATTGGCGCTGGCCCGAGGGGGCATCGATACCATCTTCCAGGCGCAGAAAGCGGCGCTGGCAGACTAATTTTTTAAGGCGACTCAAGAGTCGCCTTTTTTACGCCCGGCGATCGGGCGGCAGTATTAACAGATCTAACCGACCAGACGAGGAGAAGCAGTAATGAAAGCCTATCAGCGCCAGTTTATCGAGTTCGCGCTTAACAAGCAGGTATTGAAATTCGGCGAGTTCACCCTGAAATCCGGCCGCACCAGCCCGTATTTCTTTAATGCCGGCCTGTTTAATACCGGGCGTGATCTTGCGCTACTCGGGCGTTTCTACGCTGAAGCTCTGATGGATTCCGGTATCGAGTTCGATCTGCTGTTTGGTCCTGCTTACAAAGGTATCCCGATTGCCACCACCACGGCGGTGGCTTTGGCAGAGCACCATGAGCGCGACGTGCCTTACTGCTTTAACCGTAAGGAAGCCAAGACCCACGGCGAAGGCGGCACGCTGGTAGGCAGCCCGCTACAGGGCCGCGTGATGCTGGTGGATGATGTGATCACTGCCGGTACGGCTATCCGTGAATCCATGGAAATCATCGGTGCCAGCGGCGCAACGTTGGCCGGCGTGCTGATTTCACTCGATCGTCAGGAACGAGGTCGTGCGGATATTTCGGCCATTCAAGAAGTTGAGCGTGACTATCACTGTAAGGTGATTTCCATCGTGACGCTGAAGGATTTGATTGTTTATCTCGAGGAAAAGCCAGAAATGGCGGATCACCTGGCGGCGGTGCGCGCCTATCGTGAGCAGTACGGGGTCTAACTCAGTATCTACGTTACCGGGCGCGTAAAATGCGCCCGGTAACGGGTTTATTGCAGCTGTGCCGCCAGCAGTGGCCAGCGGCCATCGAACTCTTGGGTTGGGCGATAGCGGAATTCAGATCGCACGTAGCGCGACAGCATCCCCTCGCAGAACGCCAGCAACTGGCTTGCCAGCAGCGTTTCGTCCACGATAAAGCCTTTGCCTTCCCGCAGTTTGCGTTCCTTCAGTACCTGACGCAATTGCGCTTCAATGCGTTCAAACAGCTGGTTGATTCGGCCTTGCAGGCGATCCTGTTCAAACATCAGCGCATGGCCGGTCATGATTCGCGTCAGGCCAGGGTTGCGTTCGGCGAACCCCAATACCAGCAGCAAAATCAGGCGCAGACGGTTAAAGGTCTCTTTTTCATCTTGCAAAATCAGGTTGATGCGCGTGATCAGGCTGTCTTCAATAAACTCGATCAGGCTGTCGAACATCCGTGTTTTGCTGGGAAAGTGCCGGTACAGTGCAGCTTCGGAGACTCCGACGTTAGCGGCAAGTTTAGCGGTGGTAATACGTTGGCTACCGTCGCTGGACTCCAGCATCTGGGCTAATGCCTGCAGTATTTCCTCGCGCCGATTCCTTTTGATATTTTCTTTTTCTGCCATGTCTGATTAGACCCTTGCTAAAACTGCTTAGACTTTCGGAAACCCGGGCACCGGCCGTTGCAGAGAAAGCTCTGTGCGGCTTATGTGATAGCTTTTTTACGATGCTGGGGTCAGCGGCCTTAACGACCTGTATTCTCCGTGCGCCCTGGTGTGCGCTGTAATCGTAGTCGGCCAAATCTTGCCATGGATCTGTCCTTCTCTCCGGGGTAGCAAGATTTAAGGCGACAATTCCTTGTCGTCGGTCAGGTATCAGGCAGCGCTTAGTGGCGGCCAGAGTGGCCAAAGCCACCGGCACCGCGTTCGCTGCTGTCGAACTCTTCTACCAGATTGAATTCAGCCTGAACTACCGGCACGAACACCATCTGCGCGATACGTTCACCTGGCTCAATAGTGAAGGATTTCTGACCACGGTTCCAGACGGAAACCATCAGCTGGCCCTGATAATCGGAGTCGATCAGGCCGACCAGATTGCCCAGTACCACACCGTGTTTATGGCCCAGACCGGAACGCGGCAGGATCACTGCGGCAAGATCGGTGTCGGCAATATGAATAGCCAGGCCCGTTGGCAGCAGCGTGGTTTCACCCGGCGCCAACTCGACAGCGCTGTCCAGGCAGGCACGTAGATCAAGGCCTGCGGAACCTGGGGTGGCGTAGGTCGGTAAAGGGAAGTCCTTCCCGATACGCGGGTCGAGGATTTTAACGTCGATTTTTTTCATCATAACGGCTGACTATCTCGTCTATTAAACGTTGGCCAAGGAGTGCCTTGTCGCTCAGCGGCAGGCGCTTTTCTCCATTCTGCCAAAAAAGGTGCAAGGCATTGGTGTCACTGTTAAACCCATGCTCTGCAAGCGATACATCGTTAGCGCAAATTAAATCCAGTTTCTTACGCGCCAGTTTTTGTCGCGCGTATTCTTCCACATTCTGGGTTTCGGCAGCAAACCCCACGACAAAAGGCCGATTTTTGGTCATCGCGGCGACGCCGGCAACGATATCGGGGTTTTTTACCATTTTGAGGATGATTTCATCACCCTGTTTTTTTATTTTTTCATCGGAAATCTGTTCGGCGCGGTAATCGGCCACGGCAGCGCAAGATATAAAAATATCCTGTTGGCCGGCACGTTGCTGGACCGCCTGCTCCATTTCCAATGCGCTGTTCACGTCTACCCGAGTGACCCACGGCGGCGTCGACAGGTTGACCGGCCCTGCGATCAGCGTGACCTGTGCACCGCGTGCGGCAGCGGCGCGCGCTATGGCAAAGCCCATTTTACCGGAGCTGTGATTACTGATGAAACGCACTGGATCCAGCGCTTCGCGCGTGGGGCCGGCGGTGAGCATAATCTTTAAATGTTTCAGATCTTGCGGTGCGGAGAAATGGCTGTTCGCCAGTTCGACGATTTCCAGCGGATCAAGCATGCGGCCAGGACCAACGTCGCCACAGGCTTGACTGCCGCTGT
The DNA here is from genome assembly GCF_051129805.1 of Serratia sp. Je.1.23.a. Classification (NCBI taxonomy): domain Bacteria; kingdom Pseudomonadati; phylum Pseudomonadota; class Gammaproteobacteria; order Enterobacterales; family Yersiniaceae; genus Serratia; species Serratia sp. Je.1.23.a. Next base: position 43,939 of record NZ_JBCPSR010000010.1, read on the forward strand.
CTGGCCCCCAGAGCAGCATACCGCGCGCTTGTAGCGTCTGCAGATTGGCCTGGGTGGCGACGGCGCGGTACATCTGCTGGTTCATGGCGGGTGCGGCAGCGATCGGTGCCGCCGTGGCCAGGCAGACGGTGGTCAGCAGATCGTTGGCCATTCCGGCGGCGACGCGCGCCAGCAGATCGGCGGTAGCCGGCGCCAGAATCACCAGGTCCGCCCATTTGCCGAGCTCAATATGACCCATGGCCGCTTCGGCGGCGGGATCCAGCAGATCGTCCGATACCGGGTAGCCGGAAACGGCCTGCAGCGTCAGCGGCGTGATAAAGGCTTTCGCCGCGCTGGTCATTATCACACGCACTTCCGCGCCTCTGTCACGCAGGCGGCGTACCAGTTCTGGGCATTTGTATGCGGCGATGCCGCCACTGATGCCAAGCACAATATGTTTGCCGGAAAGTCCCGTCATCATGATTGTCCGATTGAATCCGAAAGATGTGGCATTTTAGCATAACCGCCCGACAGGTGAGTGATTCCGCTATGCCTGCAACGAGTTACATTGTGCTTTGCGCAGCACTTCGCAATGTTATCAAACACCTGTCGTTGGTCGCGTCACTGCGTGGCATGCTGTGGCGTTTTCGGGAGGGTGTTAATGAGCAGTCAGGTAATCACCCTGTGGCCGGGTACGTTGGCGCCACGGGAAAAATTGTTGCGTTACGGGGCCTCGGCATTGTCCGATGCGGAACTGCTGGCCATTTTCCTGCGCACCGGCTTTCCCGGCGTGCATGTTATGCAGTTGGCGGAGCAGTTATTGGAGCAGTTTGGTTCGCTGTATCACCTGATGTCGGCGGAACATTCGGTTTTTTGCAGTCACAAGGGGCTGGGTAATTCCAGTTATGCCCAACTGCAGGCGATTTCGGAGCTGGCGTTCCGCTTCTTTTCCAGCCATCTGGCCCAGGAAAATGCCATGCTCAATCCGAAGATGACCCAGCATTATCTGCAAAGTTTGTTGGCTCACCATGAGCGAGAAGTGTTTTTGGTATTGTTTTTAGACAATCAGCACCGTGTTATTCGCCATCAGGAGATGTTTGCTGGTACCATCAGCAGCGTCGTCGTATACCCGAGAGAAATTGTGCGCGAAGCGTTGAAGGCTAATGCGGCCGCCATTATTCTGGCGCATAATCATCCTTCGGGTAAGGCTGAACCCAGCCACGCCGACCGTTTGATAACTGAGCAAGTGGTTAATGCCTGCCTGTTATTGGAGATCCGAGTGCTCGATCATTTGGTTATAGGTCGGGGTGAATGCGTCTCTTTTGCCGAACGCGGATGGCTTTAAGCGATTTTTTCGCGATCCTTATGGGATCTTTAGCTGTTCGGGACTTGAGCACTTACGCTTCAGAGCGTATACTACGCCACCTTTGAGAATCTTGGGTTTGGCGCAAGAGCCTATCTCAGCAGGTTTCTAACCTGATGTGTGGTTTCTGACCTGATGACGAGAGTCTCCTCAGTATGAAGTTTGCTGAGATGGGCTCTAAAAGCCTGACGAGGCGGCCATACCCTATACGAAGCTCGAGCTGATTTGATTTTTGGAGAATAGACATGTCCCGAGTCTGCCAAGTTACTGGCAAGCGCCCGGTGAGCGGTAACAACCGTTCCCACGCAATGAACGCGACCAAACGCCGTTTTCTGCCGAACCTGCACTCACACCGTTTTTGGGTTGAGGCTGAGAAGCGCTTTGTAACTCTGCGTGTATCTGCTAAAGGTATGCGTGTTATCGATAAGAAGGGTATTGAGACGGTCTTGGCCGATCTGCGTGCCCGTGGTGAGAAGTATTAAGGAACTGAATCATGGCTAAAGGTGTTCGCGAGAAGATCAAGCTGGTTTCTTCTGCTGGTACTGGTCACTTCTATACCACCACGAAGAACAAGCGTACTAAGCCGGAAAAATTGGAACTGAAGAAATTCGATCCAGTTGTCCGTCAACACGTACTGTACAAAGAAGCTAAAATTAAATAATTTTAGTGGATTAATAAAAACCCGGCCTCGGCCGGGTTTTTTGTTTTATAAAGGTAGGAAATCAACGGGAGAGCGCCAGATGCCTGAATTACCAGAAGTTGAAACCAGCCGACGCGGGATTGAACCTTATCTTGTCGGTCACAGCATTCAATATGCGGTGGTGCGTAATGCCCGCCTGCGCTGGCCGGTTTCCGAGCAAATTCTGGCGCTGAGCGACCAACCGGTGCGCAGCGTGCAACGCCGTGCCAAGTATCTGCTGATTGAACTGGACCACGGTTGGATTATTGTTCACCTGGGCATGTCCGGCAGCCTGCGCATGCTGGCTGAGGAAACCGAGGCCGGCAAGCACGACCACGTCGATCTGGTGATCAGCAATGGCATGACCCTGCGCTATACCGATCCCCGCCGTTTTGGCGCCTGGTTATGGTGCGAGGATCTGGCGGCCAGCAACGTGCTGGCGCACCTGGGGCCGGAACCGCTAAGCGAAGCCTTTAACGGCGCTTACCTGTACGAAAAGTCACGCAACAAGCGCACGCTGATCAAACCCTGGTTGATGGATAACAAGTTGGTGGTCGGGGTAGGCAACATCTACGCCAGTGAATCGCTGTTTACCGCCGGGATCTTACCAGACCGTCCAGCTGGCTCGCTGAGCAAAGCGGAGGCGGAGTTATTGGCGGAGACCATCAAGGCGGTGTTGCTGCGTTCAATCGAACAAGGGGGCACCACGCTGCGCGATTTCCTGCAGTCAGACGGTAAACCGGGTTATTTCGCGCAGGAGTTGCAGGTGTACGGCCGTGCGGGGGAGCCTTGTCGCGCATGCGGCACGCCGATTGAGTCTGCGAAACACGGGCAGCGCAGCACATTTTTCTGCCGTCGCTGCCAGCGCTGATTAGTGTTCGGCGAGCTTTTCGAACAGTGCCTGAGTGACTACGGCCGGCAGGAAAGGTGAGATATCGCCGCCGTGCCGTGCAACTTCCTTCACCAGGGTGGAGGAGATGAACGACCACTCTTCGGAAGGCATCAGAAACACGCTTTCCAATGTCGGCATTAAATGGCGGTTCATGTTCGCCAACTGCAATTCATATTCAAAATCAGAGACCGCACGCAAGCCGCGTACCAGAATATTGGCATTCTGATGGGCGGCAAAGTGTGCCATCAGTTCACTGAACCCCAGCACTTCCACGTTATCCAGGTGCGACGTCACCTGGCTGGCCAAGGCTACGCGCTCATCCAGCGTGAACAGCGGCTTTTTGCTCGGGCTGGCGGCGATGGCCAGGATGACGTGATCGAACATCAAAGATGCACGAGTCACCAAATCCAGGTGACCGTTAGTCATGGGATCGAAAGTACCGGGATAAATGGCTTTACGGGTCATGATTCACTTCTCTGAAAAGTTGCGGCCCAATGCCCAGAGTGCGGCATATTTATTGAAGGTATATTGCGCGTTGACCACGGCTAACAGCAACCCCTGTTTACCGTCTAGAAAACCGGCACGCAACAGCCAGGTTTTGCAAAAGGCGCCAAGGGTGTGGGTCAGTATCGACAGATAGCCGCAGCGCTTGCCTGCCTGGTGGCGTTGAATGGCCCACTCTTCGGCATAACGCAGCTGTTTGCGTTGAAAGGCAAAGAAGTCACGGCAGGTCAGGTGCAGCAGATCGCCGCTAAGGGGCACCACTTTCGCCCCGTCAGTATTGAGCGACTCGTGCACCAGATTGTCATTATAGCGATAACGCCGATTGGCATACAGGCGGTTGACGCGGTCGGGATACCAGCCGCTGTGGCGCATAAAGCGCCCCAGGAACAGGTTGCGGCGTGCGCAGCTGTAGACCTTATTCTCATCTGGCGCGGCCAGCGCTTGTTCAATAGACTGGCGCAATTCCGGCGTAACGCGTTCGTCGGCGTCAATCATCAGAATATAGTCGTGGCTGGCGTAACTTTGAGCCAGTTGCCGCTGTTTGCCGAAGCCCTGCCAGTCGGTATGGGTGAATACTTTGGCACCCAAGCTTTCGGCAACGGCGACGCTGTCATCCTGGCTGCCAGAATCGAGCATGATGATTTCGTCTGCCCAGGCAACGGAGTGCAGGCAATCCGGCAGCAGCCCGGCCTCGTTCTTGGCGATAATCACCACCGACAGGCTTTTACGGTCGCTCATTTAATGGCTCCGAGGCGGCAGGTGCGGTTCCAACAGTTGCAGCAGGCGTTGCAGCGCTCCCTGATTTTGATACAGCACTTCCACCGCGTGGCGGCCGTAATAGCGACGATAGTCTTCGTCGGTGAGCAATGTAGCCACTTCCTTGACCAGTGATTCCTCGTCGGTCACGGTGATCAACCCTTCCGCTTGCGACAGTTTGGCGCAAATGTCCTTGAAGTTGAAGGTATGGGGACCCATCAGTACCGGAATGGCATGTGCCGCGGCTTCCAGCGGGTTGTGTCCGCCACGTTCCACCAGGCTGCCGCCAACGAAGGCCAGATCGGCAATGCCGTACAGCAGCATCAATTCGCCCATAGTATCGCCGATCACCACCTGAGTACCGCCGGAAGGGATTTCACCGCTGCTGCGCAGGGTGTAACTGAAACCAGCTTTTTGTACCAGATCTTTAGCGGTAGCGAAGCGTTCCGGGTGGCGAGGCACCAGGATCAACAGCAGGTCAGGGTGTTTCTCCAGCAGTTTTCGGTGTGCAGCCAGCAGAATGCTTTCTTCACCTTCATGGGTGCTGGTGGCGATCCACACCGGGCGACGCGGCGCCCATTGACGGCGTAAAGTGACCGCGCGTGCGGCCAGTTCTGGAGTAACGGAAATATCGAATTTCAGGCTACCGGTAACGGTAAGCTGTGAGCGTTTCAGGCCAAGTTCGATAAAGCGCTCGCCATCTTCCTGATTTTGCGCGGCGATCAGCGTAATGCGGCGCAGCATATCGCGGACAAAACCGCCGATTTTTTTATAACCGGCGGCTGAGCGGGCAGAGAGACGGGCGTTGGCGATCACCAGCGGAATTTGGCGCTGATGCAATGCGTTAATCAGGTTGGGCCACAGCTCGGTTTCCATGATGATGACCAGCTTGGGATTCACCTGATCCAGGAAACGGCGCATCGAGCCAGGCAGATCGTAAGGCAGATAAACGTGGTGAACGTCTTTACCGAAGGCGGACTGCACGCGTTCTGAACCTGTCGGGGTCATCGTGGTCACAGTAATCGGTAAATAGGGGTAGCGGTGGCGTAGCGCGCGGACCAAGGGGATGGCGGCCAGCGTTTCACCCACGGAGACGGAATGCAGCATAATCCCGCCCGGCGCGACTTTACCGGCGCAGAAGCCATAGCGTTCTGCCCAGCGTTTACGGTAGGCTGGAGCTTTGCGGCTGCGCAACAGTAAGCGGAGCCAGATCAGGGGTTGGATAAGGTAGAGTAGTACCTGATATAAACGCAGCAACATTCTATCAATTTCATTTATATGGGTTATTCAGAATAGTACCATAACTGGAAGGGAAAGGCGCTAATTTGGTAACCTTGGGTGTCAGTTTCAGACAACAGGCGAGAGATTTCGCTGATAGGCTTGGAATGAAGAATATTTTAATTATTCGCCGTGACAATATTGGCGATCTTGTTTGTACAACCCCGTTGATCGAAGGGGTGAAAATTGCCTATCCGGACGCCAAACTTTATCTGTTAATCAATAAAGTTAGCCAGGATGTCGTTAAAAATAACCCGCATCTGGAAAAAGTCTTTGTCTATAAAAAAGCAAAGCATAAGGCGAAAAATGAAACCACGCTGGGGGTTTATTTCGAACGGCTGATGATTTTTCTTCAGCTGCGTAAAATAAAATTCGACGCGGCCATCCTGGCCAATCCGGTACCCTGCAAGTACAGCCTGCGATTGGCAAAAATGGCCGGGGTCAGCAATATCATTGGTGCAGATTTAGGCACGCCTGATATTCATCATCCTTTCCGCAAGGCGAATTTCAGCGGAAAACATCAGGTAGAACATACCTTCAGCTACCTCTCGGCTATTACCGAACAACCCATCCCTATCCCGCCGGTGCGGGTGTTTCTGACCCCGGAAGAGCGTCAACAGGCTGCGCAGCGGTTGCAAGCCAGCTTACCGTCGGTCGAGCGGATTTGTGCCGTTCATATCAGCAGCCGCAGCCCTAAGCGGCGCTGGCCGATCGAACGCTATGCTGAAATTATCAATCGCTTACTTGCTGAACCCAACACGGGAGTCCTGATTTTTTGGTCGCCTCAGGGTACGCTGACGCCGGATGATATTGGCGATCAGAAACGTGCCGAGCAGCTGTTGGCGCTGTGCCAGAACGAGCGTGTGGTGCTGTACCCAACGGCGTCGGTGCGGGAATTACTGGCCGGTTTTGATTTATGCGACAGGGTGTTGTGCAGCGATGGTGGGCAGATGCATCTGGCTGCCGCGTTGAATAAAGATATGGTGGTGTTCTTTGGCGATACGGATAAAGAATCCTGGCATCCCTGGTCCGGCCGCTATCACATTTTGCAGACTGAATCGGGTGACTGTATTGATGTGCCCGTTGATGATGTGTGGGAAAAAATACAGGCGTTTAATTAATTAAAAATAAGGCAGGGTTTCCCCTGCCTTAATTATTTTTTGAGCGATAAATATTGCTGACAAATAGGCTGTAACCCATAGTTCAGCAGCTGTTGGTGATTAATTTCCGGGGGCGAGGCATACATTTCCGCCATTTTTTCCGCCAGCGATTTTTCATTGAGATCCGCCAATGCGTTTTCCATTCCCGCTTTTTCCAGAATTTCCGCAGGACCGCCCGGGCAACGGGTGCTGACCACCGGCGTATCGCACAGCAGTGCTTCAACCAGTACGTTGCCAAAGCCCTCACTGTCGGAGCTCAGCACCAGCAGGGATGCGTGGCGAATAAACGGGTAGGGATTGGCCTGGAAGCCGAGAAACAGCACGCGCTCGGCAATGCCCAACTGGTTCGCCAGTTGCTTCACCTGCGCGATATGGGATTCGCTGCCGGTGCCGATCAGCGCCAACGGCGCCTGTATACCCGATTGCGCATAGGCTTTCAGCAGGCGATCGTGCCGTTTGTGCGGATGAAAACGCCCAACGTGCACCAGGTAATCTTTGCCCGCCAACTCGCAGGGCTCTGCCGCCTGCTGCTCGATGCTGGCAATGTCGAACGGATTATTGATCACTTCCAGTCTGCTTGGCTGGATCGGCAGGTTCCGCTGTAAATCGTCCCCGACGGCCTTTGATACCGCAACGATATTTCTGCCTTGGTAAACCGCCGCGATTTTTCGCTGTTTCAACCAGCGATCCAGCCCCTTGCGGTGGCCCAGATAAGAGGTTGAAAGGATGCCGTGAATGCAAAACCACAGGCGATCTGACGAGAGCAGTTTGCTGCGGCTGACGATGCGATCGGTTTTATGCAGGTTGGAGAACACCAGATCATAGGCGCCCTGTTGGCGTTCGTTATCTGCGATGGCCTTGTCCAACGCGGCGGCGCGGCGAGACAGTTCGGTCAGTTTACGCCATGGCGAACGGCTGCTGTCCGCCACCACCTGGTAGTGAATGCCGGTAGGGATAGGGTAGTTACAGACATCGCGCAATGAAATCAGACTGACGTCATTGCCCATTTGCTGCATGCCCTGGCACAGCGTCAGCACCACTTTTTCTGCGCCGCCGCCAGGCAGACCGTCGATAATCATCAGAATACGCATAGTTAATCCAGCAGCCGGTTATATAGGGAAATCAGCTGTTCCGACAGGTGTGCCGGGGTAGCCGACATGATACGTAATCTTGCGGCTTCACCCATGGTGGAACCCTGAGCCTGACGTGGCAACGCGCTGATCGCCTCGATCAGCGCCGGTACGTCGAGGGCATCGGTCACAAACCCATTTTGCCCCTGAGTGATAAACTCGGCACCGCCACAGGTGGTGCTGGTGATCACCGGAAGGCCACAGGACATGGCTTCCAGAATCACATTGGGGAACGGGTCGTACAACGTCGGTAATAACAGCGCATCGGCAGCCTGGTAGAAGGGCAGCGTTTGTTTCTGCACTCCCATAAACTGCACCCGTTCGCTGCAACCGAGCGACTGCGCCAACGCCTGATAGCGTTTTTCGGCCTTATCCTTGCCTACTACCAGCAGATAGCTGTCGGTGGCCGCGACGGCGCGAATGGCGGCGGCCAGCCCTTTGCGTTCAAAACCTGAGCCGACAAAAATCAGGCAGTGCGCCTGTTGCGGGATCTGGTATTGCTGACGTAGCTGCTGTCGCTGTTCGGCATTGGCGGGCAGAAATTTTTGATTATCAATGGCGTTGTAGATCACCGTAATTTTATCGGCGGGAACGCCGAAATCATCGATGATTTCCTGTTTAATCATTTCGGCGTTGCAGATGACCGCTTTCAGCTCCGGAGCGGCGTACATCGCCCGTTCCGCACACATAACGTAGCGGTGGTAGCGGTTGGAGAACAGCCACTTGCGGCGCCATTCCGGCAGCAGGCGCGCCCGCTGCAATAACCAGCGGCGATGCACGCCATCGCCGGCGCGATAAATATCACAGCCCGGAATGCGCTCATGGCTTTGCACCAAATCGAAGCGTTCCTTTTGCCACAGGGCTCTGGCAGCGTCGGCAAAGCCGCGTTCACGGCTGATGCGGCCAAATTTCAGTGGATTGCACAGGTGGATGTGCCAGTTCGGGTTGGCATCACCCTGCCATTCGCGGGTGATGACGTTAAGATCCAGGTCCTGCTGTTCCAGCGCCTCCAGGGCGCGTGAGACGAAACGCTCAGCTCCACCGTCCGGGCGGTATTTTTGGCGAACGATCGCCAAACGAAATGCTTTCATGCCAGCGTGCTCCGCGCGGCTGCAATCACCGCGTCTGTAGGAATAAGGTCCAGATAACGTTCATCGGTGCCGGTATCAATGGCGTCCGGATCGGGCAAGGTGCCATAATCACCGGCCCATATCACATGGCCAATGACCTGCCATGGACGCCAGAACACCAGCTTGGAAGGGCCAAACAGCGCGACGCAAGGGGTCTGCAGCGCGGCGGCCATGTGCATAGGCACCGAATCTACGCCGATAAACAGTTTTGCGTGGTCGATCAGGGCGGCCAGTTGCCGCAGCGTCAGTTGCCCAGCCAGGGACACTACGCCCTGTGGCGGACAGAGCGCCAGAATGCGTGCCACCATTTCGCGTTCTTTTGGATCCGGGCCAGAGGTGATCACCAATGAGTGACCGTCGGCCTGCAACGCGCTGATGGTGGCGGCCATTTTTTCTTCGCTCCAGCATTTGAAGAACCAGCGGGAAGTGGGTTGCACCACAATGTAATCGCCGGTAATGCCCTGTTGCTGCAACAGCTGCTCGCAGGCTTGCCAGTCCTGCGATGGATAGCTCATGGTAACCTGCTGACTGACGCCTGGCAGGCCAAGCGGCTGTAACAGAGACAGGTTTTGTTCAACGGTATGCAAGCGGGCATGATCGCTGACCGGTACCAAATGCGTGTGGCAGTAGCGCCATAAAAAGCCCTGACGCTTGGGGAAATCAAATCCTAGCCGGATACGTGCGCAGGTCAGCCGGGCGAGAATAGCGCTGCGCCACTGATCGGCCAGGTTGACCACCAGATCGTAATGCCGGGCCTTAAGCTGTCGGATCAGATTCAGTTCATGACTCAGGTGCGCTTTCGTACCCTGTTTTTTCCATTGACGATCGATCACGAAGACGTTCGACAAGGCCGGATGGCTGGCCAGCATTTCCTGGGTTTCTTTATACAGCAGTACGTCGATCTGCGCCTGCGGGTAGTTTTGCTGCAGGGTATTGATGACCGGCGTGATCAGCAACATGTCGCCGTGGTGGCGAAGTTTAACGATCAAAATACGCTGAATCGAGGTATCAGGAGCAAGGGCTGGCGCGTCGTTCATCATGAGTCGCTTTCAGGGAAACCAATCTTTGATTCTAAATGACCCGATCGCATGTGGCTACTGTTGCACGGTTTTCTTGCCGTGAAGAGAAAAAATAGGCTTGGGAAGTGACAAATTGCCTTCAACGTTGTCAAAACCAGGCACTAAAGTCGTTTGCCCTGGCGAAACGCCCTGCGTAACATAATGCATTCTGTTGATATCAGGCCCGATATTTATGACCAAACCGGCATTTCTCATCACCATTGATACCGAAGGCGACAATCTGTGGCAAAACCACGATCGCATTTCGACCGATAACACGCGCTTTTTGCCGCGCTTTCAGGCGTTGTGTGAGAAATATGGCTTTAAGCCGGTGTACCTCACCAACTATGAAATGGCGATGGATGCAGAATATGTCGAGTTCGCTCGCGATGTGATTGCCCGCGGCACCGGCGAAGTGGGAATGCATCTGCATGCCTGGAACAGCCCACCGCTGACGCCGTTGACCGAAGATGACTGGCGACACAAACCTTATCTGATCGAATACCCGGCCGAACAAATCCGCGCCAAGGTCGATCACATGACCAAACTGCTCGAAGACAGCTTCCAAACAAAAATGCTCAGCCATCGCGCCGGGCGTTGGGCGTTTAACGAATATTATGCCGCCTTGCTGCTGGAATATGGTTATCAGGTGGATTGCTCGGTTACGCCGCGCGTTAACTGGCAGTACTCACCGGGCAACCCGCAGGGTAACGGCGGCACTGACTATCGCCATTTCCCATCGCAAGCCTATTTTATCGATCCGGAAAATATCGCCAGAGCGGGCGCGTCCTCGCTGCTGGAAGTGCCGATGAGCATTCAATATAAGCATTCTGCGCTGATGAATACGCTGAAGCAGGGTTACGATCGGCTGCGTGGCAAACAACGTTCGCCGTCGGTCAACTGGCTGCGCCCAAGCGGCGGCAACCTGGAAAAAATGAAGCGGGTAGCTGAGCGCTGTTTGGCACAGGGGCATGATTACGTGGAATTTATGCTCCACTCTTCCGAGTTTATGCCGGGTGGCAGCCCAACGTTTAAGACCGAGCAGGATATTGAAGTGTTGTACCGTGATCTAGAGCAACTGTTCGTCTGGCTGCAGCAGCGTACGGTTGGTATGACGCTGGCCGAGTATTATCAACTTAAAGTGAACTGAGATGTCGAAGCAATGGAAATTAAAGTTGGCGAATGCCTGTCTCCGACTTTATACAAAACTTGGTAGTAATTTTAAAGATAAGCGTTCGTTTGATAAAAGCCGTGAGTTTGAGCGTATTGTTATTTTCTCGACAACCGCGCTGGGCGATTTGATGTTTAATACTCCGGCGATTCGCGCTATCCATGAACGCTATCCCGCTGCGGAGATTACTCTGGTCTCAAGTCACAAGAATAGAGGTCTGGTAGAAACTAGTCCTTATTTTAGTAGTGTGATTTATTGGGATCACAAAGCAAAAGATATGCTCAGCGTGATCTGCCAGCTGAAGAAAAAAAGACCGCAATTGGCAATAATTCTGCACTCTAAAGCGCCTTATGATGTCATCACTGCGATATTCGCGGGTTGTGAATACGTATTTAAGGACGTCTATAAGAACGATTTGGCGGGCATGGACCAGTGGCTGACGGGCATTAGCATTCGTGGCAAGGGTCATTTGATTCAGCGTAAACTGGAGCTAGTGGGGTTATTAGGTTGTGACACTGATAACCGAGAAATGTTTATCCCTGTAGATTTTCCGCAACAGCAAAAACAGCTGAATAAAATTGTGGTGGGCTTCCAAATGGGGGCTTCTGAATCACTACGTTGTTGGCCAGTAGCCAGATTTGTCGGCTTGGCAAAAATGCTGCTGGCGCATTCTCCAGATTACAGTATCGCCCTGATTGGAACGCCGAAAGAACAAGATATTGAGTGTGAATTTATGGCGGGGTTGACGACGGAAGAGCGAGAGCGAGTGGTCAGCTATATTGGAAAAACTACCCTACCACAACTGTTGGCAGTGATGAAAAACATGGGCGTACTGGTTACCGGCGATACCGGTCCGTTACATCTGGCTATTGCGTTGAAAACGAGAACTGTCAGCCTGTTTGCGAGTGCAAATCCAGAACAAACGGGGCCCTATCAGAATCCTGAACTTCATCGGGTGATACACGTCCCGGTAGAAACACAGCAGCTGGGAGCAGAACAACGTTATCAACCCTTAAGCATCATTACCAGTCAAGAGGTGATGGAGAAGGTAATAAAGTTGCTCGGTGAATAGTCAAAGGTTTAGATAATTACAACAGAATAGCGCCATCATTGATAATGATGGCGCTATTTGATTACGGTAGGTGAGGTTTCAGTCTGGTGGACATAATGACACCCAAAGGGAACCAGAATAGATACCAGGATTCAGATGGGTTACCTACGACGAACATGCCCTGCGAGGTATAAAATAGCAGCATGAAAATAAACAGCGCTGCTTCCAATCGCATGCCGTTGCGCCGGCGTCGCAGTGTTAACATGCAGCTATAGCCCAAAACCGCGAATAACATACCCAATCCGACTAGACCACCCTTCAGTAATGATCCCAAATAAAGGCTGTGTGTAGTGGTTATATTTTCACCAGAGTAATTGGTGAAAGCCAGCTCTGAATTGAAGCCATAACCAAAATAAGGTGCTTGGCTTACCAGGTCGAAAGTATGAAGCCAGATGCTAAAACGTAAGAAACTCTGCACATGTATCTCTTCAAAACGGGCTAACACTAATTGCCCAATTTCGGATGAAAAAATTGTTATCCCAATGGCTATTAAGGCAATGAAGAAACAGGCGACATGTTTGAGTTTCAAATGTTTATAGGGTAATACCACCAGCATCGCAATCAGTAATGAAAGCACGGGTCCACGGCTTTGAGTGAGCAGCATCGTGCCTAAAAATATTGGAATGGTGAGCAAAATCATCCGGCTCTTTTTTTCGCGGAATATGATCAGGCTTAGTATCACCCCGATTCCGGCTAACCCTGCCAGATCAATCACATTTTCTGGGCCTGGATTACTTTTTGATACTTGTCTGCTGATCAAGATATCGTGATAATCAAAAGTGATTGAGAACAGGCACAGACTAGTTAATCCTAAAACAATGCATATAAACAATAAGTTACGTTGCATTCCATTAAGTATGGAGATCAGCATGGCCAAATAAATTAGCAGGTAAACGCTGTGCGTCAGGGTTGATTCGATATTGGCAGGATCGTTTGACCACAGGTTGCTAAAAGAAAAGTAAAGCAGCATTGCAGCAGTAAGGCCCAGGCCGCGACGGATTTCATTGCTACGGAAGAAAGTCAGCCGAAAGTCTTTATCAAAATAAAGAGTAATGACGAAAAAAATAGCCGAAAGATGAAACAAATTATTAACTTTCGTATAGCTATAGAAAATAGCGCTGAAAAATGAAAAAAGGAAAAAAAATACCACATACAATTTTTGTACGTAGTAAGGGTTATTTGAAAATTTCATCCGGGTCGACCTTGTCGAAAATATCATTACTGATGGCACTGGTGATGGAAAGGTTTTTTATAATAATATTCTTGGCCTTCATCAATTTGCTGGCATGGCTGAAAGAAGGCATAACTTGCACGGTAACCTTGTTTTCGAGCTCGGTTGGTAATTTATTATCTGCAGACTCATAAAATCGCGGCTGGTGGAAATTATTCATATCCAGCCCAATGATATACAACCGTTCAAAACCTAAGAAAGTCAGGATCTGTAAAGCCCAGTAAGCTACCGTTCCAGCGTCGAAGATGCCGCTGCGAATATCGTGATTGAAGGCAATATCCTTTCGATCAGTGGCGAAAATGACATCACGATTATCTTGGTAGACTGACCAGAGTTCATCATTGGTAATTTTGGGTTGATAGATTTTGTATGCAGCATCCTCTATCACAGCAAAGCGGCATTTCACTCGCTCCAGCCCGAACCTGTCGATGATTTTAGCCACGCAGTGCACCGTGGTAAACAGCGTCAGCCGTTGATCATCGATAATATCGCTGATGATTTCCGGTTTTTGATCTATAAAGCCTATATCGACAATGACATAAAATCTAAAATCCACTCTGTCGTGCAGAAAATAAGCGCCATTGACGCCCATTGCTGGCATGCTCGGAAATTTTTCCAAGTGAAGATTTTTCACTGACGGACCGGTGGCTGTTAGCAAGATATCACCAGCGAATTGTCCCTTTAAATCGGCTAACTGTTCTAGCGGTACATGTTGCTTTTTGTACCGTAGTTCGACGATTTCTCCGCTGGCAGCGCGTTTAATTTTTACGTAGGGCCAGAGATTTTCGTTATGCCGAAAAGGACGAGTGTGAGTATAGCGATATATCTGCTTGAAGAATGTTCCCATTATACGGCCATCCTTTCACAAATGAGCTCAGCAACTTTTTGTGCGGTAATGTCTGCCATACTGTTGCCATGAGTGGGGCGACAGGCGTATTGATTCTGACCGTAACCACCGATCAATCCTGGATCGGTGGGACCAAACAGCGTGATATTCGGCCTGTCTAGCGCGGCGGTCAGGTGGCTGAGGCCGGTATCAACCGAGACCACGCATTTCGCACCGGCCAGCACTTCGGCCACCTGCTGCAGACTGAGCTTGGGTAAAACCTCGACGTGCGGGAAACCTTCCGCCAGACGCAGTGCGCGTTGACGCTCGTGCTCTGCGCCCCACGGTAGTTTGATCTTCAAACCGGTTGGCTCAGTTAACGCAATCAGATCGCGCCAGTGTGTTTCCGGCCAGTGTTTCTCATCGCGGGTGGTAGCATGTAAAAACACCAGATACTGGCCGGCATCGGCCGGCAGATGGCTGAGAAAGCGGGCCGCAATGGCGTAATCGCCGACGCTGTCGGGTTTTTCATAGCCCAGGCTTTTGGCAAACAGCTCGCGCGTACGCTCAACGGCATGTTGCTGTTTGTCGATATCGTAGCGGTGGTTGTAGAACCAGCTGGCGAAGGGCTCACGGGCGCTTTTGCTGTCCTGACCGTGTTTGCTGCCTTTGGCGATGCGAGTGATCAGCGCGGCGCTTTTGATTAGCCCCTGGGCGTCGATCACCGCGTCGTAATTTCGCTCCTGCACCACGCGTTTAAAGTCGCAGCGTTGCTGGCGAGTTTCACTGCCAAACCAGTTTTTGCGCCAGCGGCGAATCGCCACTGGGATCACGCGGTCCACCGCCGGATGCCAGGTGGGGATTTGGCTGAAGCTTTCCTCAACCACCCAATCAAAGCGAATACCGGGAATGGCCTGCATGGCGTCGGTGAGCGCAGGTAGCGTGTGGAGCACATCTCCCATGGAAGAGGTTTTTACAATCAACACCTGCATGCTTATTCCTCGCTGGCGGCAAGTAACGGCGTCAGCGCGTCCAACACCTGCTGTGGCTGAATATCGATCAGGCTTTGATGGTAACCCTGATCGGCATCGCCTTTGCGTATCTTATGGTAACCGCTAATTAAGCGGATCACTTTGGCCTTGTCGGACAGCGGCGGCGTGAAGTCCGGGCTGCTCGGGCCGTACAAGGCTATCAGCGGTTTATTCAACGCCGCCGCAACGTGCATCAAACCTGAGTCATTACTGACCACGGCCGAACAGGAGGCTAACAGGATCACCGCTTGCTCCAGCTGAGTTTCCCCAGCCAAGTTCATGCAAAAGCCGCGGGCGTCGTCATCCAGCGCAGCGCGGATCTGTTCGCCCGCCTCATTATCCTTGGCGGAACCGAACAGGGCGATTTGATAACCCTGATCGATCAGCTTTTGCGCCAGAGCGGCATAGTGATAATGCGGCCAGCGTTTGGCCGGACCGAACTCGGCGCCGGGGCAAAAGCCGATGATCGGCCGATGATCGGTCAGGTTGAAGGCGGCGGTAGTTTCGGCAATCTCTTCGTCGCTGACCTGCAGTTGCGGCCACAGTAGCGGCTGCGGCAGATCTTCTGCGCGTTGAATGCGTTGTTTGTCATAGGCTAGCGCGACATAACGCTGCACCATCAGCGGGAAGGCGGCCTTGTCCAGTACGCGAATATCATTCAGCAGGCCATAGCGCATTTCCCCGCGCCAACCAACGCGCCGTGGCACCTGGGCAAAGAAGGGCACCAGCGCAGATTTGAAGGAGTTCGGCAGCACATAAGCGCGATCGTATCCGTTAGCGCGCAGGGCATGCCCGAGACGTCGACGCTCACCGAGTGCCAACGCGCCGTGGCCTAACGGCATCGACAGGGCCTGGTTGACCTCCGGCATACGCGCCAGCAATGGACGGCACCAGGCCGGCGCCATCACATCAATTTCTGCCGTCGGGTGCTCGGCCTTCAGGGTGCGGTAGAGACTTTGCGACATCATCATATCGCCAACCCATGAAGGGCCGATAACCAGTATTTTCATACCCTACGTTTGTTCCTTCAGCTTAGGCGGTGCGGTTCAACCAGGCCATGTACTCTTTCACGCCTTCGGCGACCGTTTTGAACGGTGCGTCATAGCCGGCGGCACGCAGCTTGGTCAGGTCGGCCTGGGTAAACGCCTGATAACGGCCTTTGAGTTTTTCCGGGAACGGGATGTTTTCCACTGCGCCTTTCTGATGGAAGTCGACTACCGCGTCGGCCACCGCCTGGAAGGTTTCTGCACGGCCGGTGCCGCAGTTGAAGATGCCGGAGACGCCGCTTTTCCAGAACCACAGGTTCACTGCCGCTACGTCGCCGACGTAGATGAAGTCACGCTTGAAGTTCTGGCTGCCGTCGAACAGTTTCGGGTTCTCGCCGCGGTTGATCTGGCTGTTCAGGTGGAATGCCACGCTGGCCATGCTGCCCTTGTGGCCTTCGCGCGGGCCGTAGACGTTGAAGTAACGGAAGCCGCAGATCTGCGAGTCTGCCTCCGGCAGAATTTCACGCACGTACTGGTCGAACAGGAATTTCGAGTAGCCGTAAACGTTCAGCGGCTCTTCAAACTGGCGCTCTTCGATAAACTCTTCACGACCGCCGTAGGTGGCTGCAGAAGAGGCGTACAGGAACGGAATTTCGCGATCCAGGCAGTAGTGCAGCAGATCTTTAGAGTACTGATAGTTGTTGTCCATCATGTACTTGCCGTCCCACTCGGTGGTGGACGAGCAGGCACCTTCGTGGAAAACCGCGTCGATTTCACCCAGATCGTCACCGGCCACGATATTGGCGATGAAATCTTCTTTGTCGATATAGTCGGCGATGTCGAGATCGACCAGATTGGCGAATTTGGTGCCGTCTTTCAGGTTATCTACCACCAGGATATCGCGATACCCTGTGTCATTCAGCGCTTTAATGATATTGCTGCCGATCATGCCGGCGCCACCAGTGACGATAATCATTGGGTTACCCCTGTTATTCTGCCCGGTGGGACACGGTGTCCCACGCTCAATGCCGCTTATAATAGCATTTCATGCCGCTGCAAACATCGGACGGGCTCTGAATATCCCGTGATGTCGAGCACTGCAGTACTTTGCCGTGATATCTGCTGCAATTTTCATATTCTCTCCCGCTGATTCTCGTCAGTTTGGTTACAAATCAGTAAAATATGTTGAAAACAGCCCAATCCTGGAGATAACCGAATGTCCGCGTCTTTTTATCAGCAGTTGGAACAACAACTTGAGACCACCCGTAGCGAGGGATTGTTCAAAGAAGAGCGCATTATTACTACCGCTCAGCAGGCTGATATCGCCGTAGCCGACGGCAGCCATGTGATCAATTTCTGCGCCAACAACTACCTGGGCCTGGCTAACCACCCGGCGATGATCGCGGCGGCCAAGGCCGGTATGGACAGCCACGGTTTCGGCATGGCGTCGGTGCGCTTTATTTGTGGCACCCAGGATAGCCATAAACAGCTGGAAAAAAAGCTGGCCGATTTCCTCGGGATGGAAGACGCCATCCTGTATTCCTCTTGTTTTGACGCCAACGGTGGTCTGTTCGAAACCCTGCTGGGTCCGGAAGACGCCATTATTTCTGATGCGTTGAACCATGCTTCGATCATCGACGGTGTCCGCTTGTGTAAGGCGAAGCGCTATCGTTACGCCAACAACGATATGACTGAATTGGCTGCACAGCTGGAGCAGGCCAAGGCTGATGGCGCACGGCACATCATGATCGCCACCGACGGCGTGTTCTCCATGGACGGTGTGATCGCCAACCTGAAAGGCGTGTGCGATCTGGCGGACCAATATCAGGCGTTGGTGATGGTGGATGACTCCCACGCGGTTGGTTTCGTTGGCGCCAACGGGCGTGGCACCCACGAGTATTGCGAAGTGATGGGGCGCGTCGACATCATTACCGGTACCTTGGGCAAGGCGTTGGGCGGCGCATCCGGCGGCTATACCGCGGCGAAGAAAGAGGTGGTGGAGTGGCTGCGTCAGCGGTCGCGCCCTTATCTGTTCTCCAACTCGCTGGCACCGGCGATTGTCGCCGCGTCGATCAAAGTATTGGAATTGCTGGAAGAGGGCGATGCACTGCGCGATCGCCTGTGGGCCAATGCGAGCCTGTTCCGTGAAAAAATGACCGCGGCGGGCTTTGAGCTGGCTGGGGCCGATCACGCCATCATCCCGGTGATGTTGGGTGAAGCAAAACTGGCGCAGGAATTCGCCAATGCGTTGCTCAAGGAAGGCATCTATGTAACAGGTTTCTTCTATCCGGTGGTGCCGAAAGGCCAGGCACGCATCCGTACCCAGATGTCTGCCGATCATACCCCGGAGCAAATTGAGCGTGCTGTTGCGGCGTTCATTCGTATCGGTAAAGATCTTGGCGTTATTGCATAAGGTAAAACCATGAAAGCATTGTCAAAACTGAAAGCGGAAGAAGGGATTTGGATGACCGATGTGCCTCAGCCGGAGCTGGGTCATAACGACATCATGATTAAAATCCGTAAAACCGCGATCTGCGGTACCGATGTTCATATCTATAACTGGGATGAATGGTCACAGAAAACCATCCCGGTGCCTATGGTCGTCGGCCACGAATACGTGGGTGAAGTGGTTGCCATCGGCCAGGAAGTCAAAGGGTTCAACGTCGGCGACCGCGTTTCAGGCGAAGGTCATATCACCTGCGGCCATTGCCGCAACTGCCGGGGTGGCCGCACGCACCTGTGTCGCAATACCACCGGTGTGGGCGTGAACCGTCCAGGGTCGTTTGCTGAGTATCTGGTGATCCCGGCGTTCAATGCCTTCAAGATCCCGGACAATATCTCCGATGAACTGGCGTCAATCTTCGACCCGTTCGGCAATGCGGTGCACACCGCGCTGTCGTTTGATTTAGTGGGCGAAGACGTGCTGGTTTCCGGCGCCGGCCCGATTGGCATCATGGCCGCAGCGGTATGTAAGCACGTTGGCGCTCGCCACGTGGTGATTACCGACGTTAACGAATACCGTTTGGATCTGGCGCGTAAAATGGGCGTGACCCGTGCGGTGAACGTCAGCAAAGAAAACCTGAACGACGTGATGGCCGAGTTGGGCATGACCGAAGGGTTTGACGTTGGGCTGGAAATGTCCGGTGCGCCACCGGCGTTTCGTTCGTTGCTCAATGCGATGAACCACGGTGGGCGTATTGCCATGCTGGGTATTCCACCGTCGGATATGTCGATCGACTGGAATCAGGTGATCTTCAAAGGGCTGTTTATCAAAGGGATTTACGGTCGTGAGATGTTTGAAACCTGGTATAAGATGGCGGCGCTGATTCAGTCTGGTTTGGATCTGACGCCTATCATTACTCACCGTTTCTCGATCGACCAATTCCAGCAGGGCTTTGATGCCATGCGTTCCGGCCAGTCCGGGAAAGTGATTTTGAGCTGGGATTAACAGTAAAAAGGGCCGGAATTCCGGCCCTGATTTTATGCTTTAGGTTTGTCTGGCGTTGAGTCCGTCCAGCGTTGCCACTGACGTTTAATGAAGGTCACGGCCGGCGACTGGGTCACGCTTTCGCCGATCACACTCATGACCTTGCCCGCGTTGACTTTTTCCTTCGGCAACTTGACCTTACACTGTTTGATCCCGCCATTGAACGGGTTCTTCGGCTGCGGTTTCTGCGGCTTGACCGGTGGTGGAACATAGCTGCCGCCACTACCGCCGCCCTGTGGTTCGTTCAGCAGCGAGCTGGGTTTCACCAACACGATGTCGCTTGGCAGCGTAGGCAGCATTTGCTGCAGCACTTTCACCGTCGCCGGCCGCGGGTGGCCAATGGCGATAGCGGAACCGTTGCGCCGTGCCAATTCGACCGCCCGGTTGAACTGGCGGCGAATATCGGCTTCGCTGGCCGTATCGTCCAGGAACACCTTACGCTTGATCACCTTCACATGGGTGCCGGCTGCCGCTCGAGTGGCCTGGCTGTTGCCGATGGTCATGCTGTCGAGGAAATAGAGCTGATAGCTGTCGAGCGCCTGCATGACTTTTTGCATACCGGGCAAGCTGGAGGTCATGGCGCTGCCCATGTGGTTATTCATACCTACCGCATAGGGCACATTATTGACCGCATTGCGGATAATGCGCTGGATTTCTTCGCTGCTCATGGAAGGCTGCAGCGTGTCACGCTCCAGCGGTTGCTTACTGAGCGGCGCCATCGGCATATGGATCAGTACTTCCCGGCCCTGACTGTGGGCGCGGGTGGCCATTAAGCGGGCATGGGGGGCATTGGGCAGCACTGCAACGGAGATGGCCGTCGGCATTTGCAGCACCGCACCCTCTTCGTGCGGGCGATAGCCCACATCATCGATGACGATGGAGAGTTTCCCTGCCTGTGCGGCGCAGACCTGCAGCAGACAGCCAATCAAGACGGCAGTACGGATTTTGTTATAGCGCAAATCTATCTTCCCAACCACGGTAGTGGGTTAACGGCCTGACCCTGGCGACGAATTTCGAAATAGAGCGATGGCGTTCCCTGGCCTCCGCTGGTACCCACCAAGGCTATCGGTTGGCCGGCGCGCACCTGTGCCCCGACGTTAACCAGTGCACTTTGGTTGTAGCCGTACAGGCTCATGTCACCCTTACCGTGTTCGATGACGACAACCAGGCCATAGCCCTGCAGCCAGTCGGCCAGTAGCACGCGACCGTCGGCGATAGCTTTCACTTCGCTGCCTTCGGCGGCGGAGATCACCATGCCTTTCCAGCGTAGTTCACCTTGCAGCTGTTCACCGAAACCATGCAACGTGCGGCCGCGGACCGGCCATATTGCCTGCCCACCCGGTCTGCCAAGGCCGCCGGTACGGGCCATCAGTGAACGGTCGGCTTCGCTTGGCTTATAGCTGGTGCCGGTTTTCTTCGCCTGCTGTTCTTTGACGCGAACCTGCTCGCGAACCTTGGCGGCCTCACGCGCTTCGCGTTCCGCTCGGGCACGGGCTTCTCGTTCGGCACGGGCAATCTTGTCGCGCATGCGGGTTTCGTTCTGGCGCAGTTCCACCAGACGCTGCTGATCTTTTTCCAGCGAGGCTTCCAGCGCGGTCAGCGTTTTCTTACGTGCACCGCGTGCCTGCTCCAGTTTCTGCTGCTGCGTTTGTTGTTCGCCTAGCAGCGATTTCTGTTGGCCCTGCTTGGCCACCAGCGTGGTTTTTTGCTTTGCCAGCTCGGCGCGGGTTTGCTTCAGTTCTTCAATGGTTTGCTGACGCGCGTCGTTCAGGTAGCCGAAGTAAGCCAAAATACGCTCGCTACGCTGGCTCTCTTCACCGCTGAGGATCAATTGCACGGCGCTGTGCTGGCCCTGGCGGAAGGCGGCATCGAGCTGTTTGGCGAGGATTTCCTGCTGGGTGGATTGCTGCTTTTGCAGCTTGGCGATTGAGGCATTCAGGCCGGAGATATCTTTCCCCAGTTGGCTCAATGTGCTTTGGGTGTCACGCAGCAGGCGGCTGGCCTGCGCGATGGTTTTTTCTTGCTGCTTAAGCTGATCCTGCAATGAGCTGCGCTGTTGCTGCTGCTGCTTAACCGCCTTTTCTTTCTCGGCGATGCTTTGCTGGATGTCTTTGAGCTGGGATTTATTGTCTTCCGCCGCCTGGCTGGCTAACGGCAACAACAAGACGCCAGCGTAAAATACGCTGGCGCACAGGGTGGTTAACTTCCTTGGCGCGTTGCGTTCAGGCAGCGGCTGGCTGCCTGGGTTTGCGCTTCGGGTTACCCTTGATAGTGCAAAAAACGCCTTTTCCCTCATAGGGAAGGATTATTCCACGATGAACAGCGGCTTACCAGTCATCTCTTGCGGGATTTCCATTCCCATCAGCGTCAGCATGGTCGGCGCGATGTCCGAAAGCTTGCCGCCGTTGACTGCGCGGGCAGGCTTGCCGATGTAAATCAGCGGTACCGGAAGGCTGGTGTGGGCGGTGTGCGCCTGACCGGTCGCCGGATCGCGCATTTGCTCGGCATTACCGTGGTCGGCGGTGATCAGCAGTTGCCCGTCGACGGCTTTCACCGCTTCGACGACCTGGGCGATGCAGCCGTCCAGCGTTTCCACCGCTTTCACTGCCGCGTCGTAAACCCCGGTATGACCCACCATATCGCCATTTGGATAATTGCAGATGATGGCGTCGTACTTGCCGCTGTTAATGGCGGTCAGCAGTTTGTCGGTCAGTTCGGCGGCGCTCATTTCTGGCTGCAGATCGTAGGTCGCGACCTTCGGTGAGTTGATCAGCACACGTTCTTCCCCGGCAAACGGCTCTTCAACGCCGCCATTATAGAAGAAGGTGACGTGGGCGTATTTTTCGGTTTCCGAAATGCGCAGCTGGGTTTTGTCGTGCTTCATTAACCATTCGCCGAAGGTGTTGTTCAACGATGCCGGTGGATAGGCGCAGGGAACTTTGATGTCGGCAGCGTATTCGGTCAGCATCACGAAATCACCAAAGTTGATGACTTTGGCGCGTGGGAAACCGTCGAAATCCGCATTTACGAAGGCACGAACGATCTGGCGTGCGCGATCGGCGCGGAAGTTCATGAAAATCAGTGCGTCGCCGTCGTGCAGTTCGGCAGTGGCCTCCCCGGCAGTCTGGAGAACGGTCGGCTTGACGAACTCGTCGTTCTCGCCACGCTGGTAAGCGGCCTGCAGGGCAGCAACGGCGTTGTCGGCGACAAAGTCGCCCTTGGCCTGGGTCAGTAAATCATAAGCCAGTTGAACGCGATCCCAGCGGTTGTCGCGGTCCATGGCGTAGTAACGGCCGATCAGCGATGCGATACGCCCGCAGCCGAGGCTGGCAAAGGTATCGCTAAAGCGTTGCAAGGAGGGTTCAGCACTGCGAGGCGGGGTATCGCGACCGTCGAGGAAGGCATGCAGGTAAACGGCTTTGGCACCGCGTTGCGCGGCCAGTTCAATCATGGCCAGAATATGGTCTTCGTGGCTGTGCACGCCGCCCGGCGACAGCAACCCCATGATATGCACTGCTTTGCCGGCCTGCACGGCCTTGTCGACCGCCGCCGTCAGCGTTGGGTTAACGAAGAAATCGCCTTCTTTGATTTCTTTATCCAACCGGGTCAGATCCTGATAAACGATGCGCCCGGCCCCCAGGTTGACGTGCCCGACTTCCGAGTTGCCCATCTGACCGTCAGGCAGGCCGACATCCAGCCCGGATGCGGCGATAAGAGTATGCGGCTGTTGTTGCCACAGGCGATCCATCACCGGCGTTTTGGCGTTCATAATGGCGTTGTCCTGTTGCTCCTCACGGTGGCCGTAGCCGTCCAGGATCACCAGTACCATCGGTTTTTTGTTGCTCGACATTGCATTAACCTCGTTATGAATTTTAAGTTGTGAATAGCCATCAGCCCGTGCCCGGAGTGATGGCTATTCACCCTAAAAACCGGCCGATTTTACAACGCCGACGGTTAAAAAGAGCCCAGAGAGATCAAAGTTGCGGTCAACAAGGTCGGCTTTTAGGCTGTGGCGCAGTGAATTTCTCAGCGTAGCCCGCAGTTTCTGCAATAGCGCTTGCTTATTGGCTGTATTTGCTGCACTCGGCAGGTATACTCTGGAACCTTGAGTTATTTTTTCCTTAAACTGACGGGAGTTGTTACACCCCATGCTGCAAGAAATTATGCAATTCGTTAGCAAGCATCCCATACTGAGCCTGGCCTGGATCGCCCTGCTGGTTGCGGTGATCGTCATGACCTTCAAGAGCCGTTTCTCCAAGGTGAAAGAGATCACCCGTGGTGAAGCCACCCGACTGATTAATAAAGAAGATGCCGTTGTGGTGGATACCCGCAGCCGTGATGATTTCCGCAGAGGCCACTTGGCCAACGCCATTAACCTGACCGCCAGCGAAATCAAAAGCGGCAGCCTGGGCGAGCTGGAAAAACACAAGGCTCAGCCGATCATCGTGGTGTGTGCCAACGGCACCACTTCCCGCGAGCCGGCAGAAAACCTGCACAAGGCGGGTTTCGAAAATGTCACCACGCTGAAGGACGGGATTGCCGGCTGGAGCGGGGAAAACCTGCCATTAGTACGCGGTAAGTAATTATTTAACGTAGTTGAGGTGGTAATCCATGGCTAACATTGATATCTACACCAAAGCGACCTGCCCGTTCTGCCATCGCGCCAAAGCGCTGCTGAACAGCAAGGGCGCCGCGTTTAACGAAATCGCCATCGATGGCGATAATGAAAAACGCGAAGCGATGATTGCGCGCAGTGGGCGCACCACCGTGCCTCAGATTTTCATCGATGGCCAACATATCGGCGGCTGCGATGATTTATATGAACTCGATGCTCGTGGTGGTCTGGATCCGCTGCTTTAAGCGGGCCGCTACCGGTTACTGAGTGTCAATAAGGACGTTTAACCAAGGGTATTACACACATGTCAGAACAAAACAGCACAGAGATGGCTTTCCAGATTCAGCGCATTTACACCAAGGATATCTCCTTCGAAGCGCCAAAAGCGCCGCAGGTTTTCCAGCAGGAATGGCAGCCAGAAGTTAAACTGGATCTAGATACCGCTTCCAGCCAGTTGGCTGACGAAGTGTATGAGGTTGTACTGCGCGTAACCGTGACGGCGTCTCTGGGCGAAGAAACTGCGTTCCTGTGTGAAGTGCAGCAGGCGGGCATCTTCTCCGTAGCGGGCATCGACGGCACGCAGCTGGCGCATTGCCTGGGCGCATACTGCCCGAACATTCTGTTCCCGTATGCGCGTGAGTGCATCACCAGCCTGGTTTCTCGCGGTACATTCCCGCAGCTGAACCTGGCACCGGTTAACTTTGACGCGCTGTTCATGAACTATCTGCAGCAGCAGGCGGAAGGCGAAGGTGCCGCACCACATCAGGATGCCTGATGAACAGCGTCAATGCTTCAATGACCGTTATCGGTGCCGGCTCGTACGGCACCGCATTAGCTATTACGCTGGCGCGTAACGGCCACTCCGTGGTGCTCTGGGGCCATAACCCCGAGCAGATTCAAAAAATGCAGCACGATCGCTGCAATCAGGCCTTTCTTCCCGACGTCACCTTCCCCGATACGCTGTTGCTTGAAGCCGATTTGGCCCGTGCGCTGGCGGCTAGTCGCGACGTGCTGGTGGTGGTGCCAAGCCATGTATTCGGTGATGTGCTACGCCAGTTGAAACCGCATTTGCGGCCGGATGCCCGTATCGTTTGGGCAACCAAAGGGCTGGAGGCAGAAACTGGTCGGCTGTTGCAGGACGTGGCGCGCGAAGCACTGGGCGAAGCCATTCCGCTGGCGGTGGTCTCCGGACCGACGTTCGCCAAAGAGCTGGCTGCCGGGCTGCCTACCGCCATTGCGTTGGCCTCTACCGATGCGCAGTTCGCCGATGACTTGCAGCAGTTGCTGCACTGCGGCAAAAGTTTCCGCGTCTACAGCAACCCCGATTTTATCGGCGTGCAGTTGGGCGGGGCGGTGAAAAACGTGATTGCCATTGGCGCTGGGATGTCAGACGGTATCGGGTTTGGTGCCAATGCCCGTACCGCATTGATTACCCGCGGCTTGACGGAAATGACACGCCTTGGCTCTGCTCTGGGTGCCGATCCTTCGACCTTCATGGGCATGGCAGGGCTGGGCGATCTGGTGTTAACCTGCACCGATAACCAATCGCGCAACCGCCGCTTCGGTATTATGCTGGGGCAGGGAAAAGGCGTGCAGGAAGCGCAGGACAGTATAGGTCAGGTGGTCGAAGGCTATCGCAATACCAAAGAGGTATTGGCGTTGGCGCAGCGGCACGGCGTTGAAATGCCGATTACCGAACAGATTTACCAGGTGCTGTACTGCCATAAAGATGCCCGCGAGGCCGCGCTAAGCCTGTTGGGGCGGACCAGAAAAGACGAAAAACACAACGCTTGACCTATAAAATAGAATGCGGGGCGGCATGCTGACCCCGGCAACTGAATTGGGCTGCCTGATTGCTATGCGATGAGGCAGCCTGTTTTGCAAGGCGGAGAGGAACCTGATGTCGTCAGAAGAGTTAGAGCAGGTCTGGAATAGCATTAAATCAGAGGCGAGAGAGCTGGCTGAGTGTGAACCGATGCTGGCTAGCTTTTATCATGCGACGTTGCTCAAGCACGATAACCTGGGCGGTGCGCTCAGCTATATTCTGGCAAACAAGCTGGCAAATCCCATTATGCCGGCCATTGCGGTGCGTGAAGTGGTGGAAGACGCCTACTTAGCCGACCAGCAAATGATCGCTTCGGCCGCCCGTGACATCCTGGCCGTGCGCCTGCGAGACCCGGCGGTAGATAAATATTCAACGCCGCTGCTGTACCTGAAAGGTTTTCATGCGCTGCAGGCCTACCGTATCGGCCACTGGCTGTGGCTGCAGGGGCGGCAAGCATTGGCGATATATCTGCAGAATCAGATTTCGGTCGCTTTCGGCGTGGATATCCACCCGGCGGCCACGATTGGCTGCGGCATTATGCTTGACCACGCTACTGGTATCGTGATCGGTGAAACTGCCGTAGTAGAAAATAACGTGTCTATTCTGCAGTCGGTTACCCTTGGTGGTACCGGAAAGACCAGCGGCGACCGCCATCCGAAGATCCGTGAGGGCGTAATGATTGGCGCCGGGGCTAAAATTCTCGGCAATATCGAAGTGGGTAAAGGCGCTAAAATCGGTGCTGGCTCGGTGGTGCTGCAGTCTGTACCTGCGCATACGACCGCCGCGGGCGTGCCTGCACGCCTCGTCGGCCGGCCAGAAAGCGATACGCCGTCGATGGATATGGACCAGTACTTCAACGGTACTAATCACGGTTTTGAATACGGTGACGGGATTTAATCCGGTGAGTTGACGAATAAAATCGGGGGAGCTTTGGCTCCCCCGATTTTTTTCTTCGCAGGGTTAACCCTGTTTAGGGAAGTTGGTGATGTCTTTAACCATGTCGTCGATCGCGGCTTTGACGTCTTCCGCTGTTACCGGTGAGCTGTCGTTGCTGACGGTTTTACCATAGGCTTTACGAGCGACTTCCAGCACCGTTTTGCCGGTGTCCTGATCGATCAATTCACCTTCGATATACAGCGTGGTGTTTTGGGTTCTGTGACCGCTGGCTGCCATGGTGCTGGCAACCACAGCCGCGACCGGTACCACCTCATAGAATTTCATATCTTCGTTTTCTGCAGACACTGCCGTGATGGCGAGTTTAGCCACCAGCACGCGTGATCCGGCCGGACTATTGAGTACGGTAAAGCGATCTTGAAGCGCGGTTTTAATCCGCTGAGAAGCGTAAGCCTTTATTTTATTCAGCGTATCTTGGCTAACGCGCGTCGTCGGTTTTTCAGCAGGGAAATAGACTACTGGCTCAAAATACAGGCCGCGGTAGTTGGACTCTTTGTAGCTTGGGTCGATCCAGCGCAGCGTTTTGTGGCCGCTTGGTGATGTGGTTTCCTGCAGTTTGCTGTAGTCAGACAGGAATCCCGAGTACTGATCCGTTTTGGTTACTTTGGACGAACAGCCCGCCAGTAACAGGCCCGCTGCCAAAACCGCCATGGCAACGCCCAAACGTTGTTTTTTCATACGATTTCCTATGATGAATGTCGATTACCCTTACAAAACATAGCTTATTATCCTCTGGGGCAGTGAATGTTTTCGGCGCTCGCCGTGCCCTGTTTCTGCATTCTTTTGACAGTATCGTGATATGCCGCTGGTTTTAGGCACTCAGCGTTCGCGAAAGTGAAAGCAGTGCCTTTTCTGCTTGCTCCCGCGTCGTCTCCAGCGCCATTTGCCACTGCGGCAACAGCGGCCAGAGATCTTGCTGGTTTTCGGCCTGCTGGCACCAGACAAAACGATCGTGCCAATCTCCGAGTGCGCTTTGTGCCGTTTTCAGGCTGGCGACGGTTTCAGGCGTGATGAGGGAGAGTTGAGAATAGGCTTCGGCAATATAACGCAGACGCTTAACCAGCAGGCGCAGTTGGTGCCGATCGTAATGTATGTCGGCCAATGCCAGGCGTAGCTGTTTTACCTGGAGGCGCAGGCGGAGGGCAACACGACGTTTGATGTGTCGGGGTTGAGTTCGATGGAAGGTTTTTGGCCAGATATGTAGCAGAGTGGGAAAGTGGGTCAGCAACGGCTGTGACATCAGCGCGAGTTTGCGGCGGTGCAGCTCGGTTTTGCGCGTATTGGCCTGCCATGCCAACTGATGCAGTTCCAGTTCTGCGATCAGCACTTCCAGATCGCGTATCGGCGTAGTGATTTTTCCCAAGTCGGCAGCAGCGCTGCTGAGGCCAGTTACGCCGGGGATACCGCGTAATGGTCGCAGCAGACTTCTGATACGCTGCAGGTTGATGCGTACGTCGTGCAAGGCCTCAACGTCTGAGGTGTCCTGCAAACGCAGCAGCGCCTGATTCAGCGCGCGCTCGAGCCTGCGTAGCTGCGCAATAATGCTCTTAGCCAAAGCCATGCGATGTCCCCGGAGAGGCAACCTTTCAGTATTATCGTCTCCGCAGGAACGGTTGTCATTGATTAAGACTTAATCAGCGCGCCCGCGTAGTCCAACTGCCGCCAGGCTTCGTACACGACTACCGCGACAGCATTGGACAGGTTCATGCTGCGGCTTTGTGCCTGCATAGGGATGCGGATTTTCTGTTGTGCCGGCAAGGCGTCAAGGATCTCGGCGGGCAGACCGCGAGTTTCCGGTCCGAACAACAGGTAGTCGCCGGCCTGGTAGCTGACTGCGCTGTGTGCCGGGGTGCCTTTGGTGGTCAGGGCAAACAGACGCTGCGGATTTTCGCTGGCGATAAAGGCGGCGTAGTCGGCATGACGTCGGATACTGGCGAATTCATGGTAGTCCAGCCCCGCGCGGCGCAGGCGTTTATCGTCCCACGGGAAGCCCATTGGCTCTATCAGATGCAGTTGAAAACCGGTATTGGCGCACAGACGGATGATATTGCCGGTATTGGGTGGAATTTCAGGTTCGAATAAAACGATGTTCAGCATGTAAAAAGCCCCTCATGACGAGGGGCGCAGAATAGCAAAATCTTACCGGCCTGTCTTAGGCTATCAGCGTTGGTGGAGCGGTAACCACAGCACCAGACGCAGGCCGCCGAGCGGACTGTCTTCCGCTTTCACCCAGCCACGATGCTGGTTAACCGCCGCCTCTACGATGGCCAGGCCCAGACCTGTCCCGCCGGATGCGCGATCGCGTGCTTCATCGGTTCGATAGAACGGTCGGAATATTTGCTCGCGATCTTCCGCGCTGACACCGGGACCGTCGTCGTCGACAACAATGGTGATGCCTTGGTTGTCTGCGCTGAACGCCACGGCAATATGGGTGTTCGAATAACGCAGGGCATTACGCACGATATTTTCCAGCGCGCTATCCAGCGCACCGGCGTTACCGTACAGGGTCCACGGGCCGGGAGGGGAGGTGATCTCCAGCTGTTTGCCCATTTGTTCTGCTTCGAAGCTGGCGTCGTCCAGCACGTCGGCCCACAGTTCGTTGGCCAGCAAGCGCTCACGCACCAACTCACTTTTCTGTTGCCCACGCGACAACACCAGTAAATCGTTAATCATCGAGTCCAGACGCTGTGCTTCTGTTTCTATACGTGCCAGCTCGTGCCCTTCGCCGTGGCGACGGCGCATTAATGCCGTGGCCAGCTGCAGGCGGGTCAGCGGCGTGCGCAACTCATGCGAAATATCGGAGATCAGCCGTTGCTGAGCGGTCATCATGCGTTCCAACGCGCTGACCATTTGGTTAAAACTGGCGCCGGTCGCCAGGAACTCTTGTGGCCCGGCCTCCAGCTCTGGATGCTGTTTCAGGTTGCCACGTGCGACATCGTCCGCCGCATTCTTCAGCTTGCGCGCCGGTTTTGCCAGGCTCCAGGCCAGCCATAGCAGCAAGGGGGCGCTGATCAGCATAGTGACGATCAGCAGCAGCAGCGGCCGGTCGAACATCAGGTTGATAAAATCGGATTGTGGGCTGTTGGCAGGGCGGATCAGGTACAGCTGGTAGTTGTCTTCACCATCCCGCACCGAGAAAGGGCCGACCAGTTCGACACGGCCATATTTCTTCTTCTTCGGATGATCGGCGTTATCGGATTGGCCGATAAAATTGCGCACCAACTGCATTTCGTTGCGCTGCATGTTGCCAATCACCCGGCCTTCGCTGGTGACCAGTAGCAGGCGCTGCCCTGGCGGGGCCCATTTTTCAATGGCGCGGAATAAGCGCCGCCACCACATCAGATCGTTGGCCGGATCGTTTTGCAACTCGGCTTCGACGTGTTGTTCCAGCATCAGCCCCTGCCGCTGTTCGCTGTCCAGCAGCGAGGTCATTTGGCGGGAGTCTAACTTGGGCACCATCAACACCAACATCAGCACCAGGGCCAATGTGAACCAGAAAATGGCGAAGATGCGTGCCGTCAAACTGTTGATCATGTTGCAGATACCATTAAGTAACCCCGACCACGCAGCGTTTTGAACCACGGATGACCGTCTTTACGGTTCGGCAGCTTACGTCGCAGGTTGGAGATGTGCATATCGATAGCGCGATCAAAAGGCGTCAGTCGTTTACCCAGTACTTCCTGGCTCAGCAGTTCGCGTGACACCACTTGACCAAGGTGCTGCGCCAGCAGGTACAGCAGGGTAAATTCGGTGCCGGTGAGATCCAGCGTTTGGCCGTCGAAGCTGGCTTCCTGGCGACCCGGGTTGAGCTGCAGGCCGTCTACGTCCAGCGTTGGTGCGCCGGTATCGACATTCTGCTGTTGTTCGCTCCAGTTGGAACGGCGCAGAATTGCGCGGATACGTGCCACCAGTTCGCGATCGTTAAAGGGTTTTGGCAGGTAGTCATCGGCGCCCAGTTCCAGGCCCAAAACGCGGTCAAGTTCACTGCCGCGAGCGGTCAGCATGATGACCGGCGTCTGGTGATGCTGACGCAGCTCTTTCAACGTATCGATACCGTTTTTCTTCGGCATCATGATATCGAGCAGTAGCAGATCGATGGAGCTGTCCAGTAGCGACAACGCCTGTTCGCCATCGTAAGCAACCACGATGGTAAAGCCTTCCATTTCAAGCAGTTCTTTTAACAGCGAGGTCAGCTCGCGGTCGTCGTCAACTAACAGAATTTTATTCATTATGTTTTACCTCCTGACGCAAAATACGTCATCAACTGTTGGCATTCCATGACTTTACGTAGTTTTACATGCACTGACGCATGTTTGCAGGTGCAGCAGTACACTGCTCCTCGTTGATTCGCAAAGTGAGAAAGCACGAGGAGTTGAAATGCGTAAGGTGACCGCATTAGTTATGGCATCAATGCTGGCAATAGGTTCTACCGCTGCGTTCGCTGCCGACACTACATCGGAAACTGCACCGACTCCCGGAAACGATGCGACCACCAGAACACCTGGCCAACACCACATGTTTGACGGTGTCAGCCTGACTGAGCAACAGCGCCAGCAAATGCGCGATTTAATGCGCCAGGCGCGCCACGATCTGCCAGGTGTCAATGTAGCTGAAATGGAAGCCATGCATAAGCTGGTGACCGCAGACAAATTTGATGAAGCCGCCGTGTATGCCCAGGCGGAACAGATGGCCCAGCAGCAGGTTAAGCGTCAGGTCGAAATGGCCCGGGTACGCAACCAAATGTATAACCTACTGACGCCACAGCAAAAAAGCGTTTTAGACCAGAAACATCAGCAGCGCATGCAGCAGATGGAGCAACAGATTTCTGGTTTGCAGCAAACTTCTGCCCAGAAGTTAAGTACGACTGAGTAGTCCCCTGTTTTTTCCTTGCCATAGACACCATCCCTGTCTTCCCCCGCCATGATGGCGGGGTTTTTTTTATCCATCAATTACAGCTTGATAGCCCGCCAGGCAACTCTGCAAGGTTAAACCACAGAGTATGGACCATGACGACGTTTAGCGCCGGTCGCACGGATTGTTTGCATCGATATGGCGACATCCCTTCGCGATATGTACTGCGTTGGCGGCGGTTATCTGAAGGGCTTTTTTGCTCACCATTCCGTTATACTGGCCCTCTGAACGTTTAACCGGGATGGGTTATGGAACCGCAATATGCGCGTTTGGTGAAATCTGCCGCGTTAGCGGCCACCGTTTTGGCCTCAACGCTGTTACTGATCAAAATTGTCGCCTGGTACCGCACCGGTTCGGTGAGCCTGTTGGCCGCGCTGGTGGATTCGCTGGTGGATATTGCCGCGTCGCTGACCAACCTGCTGGTAGTACGTTACTCGCTGCAGCCGGCCGATGAGGAACATACCTTCGGGCACGGCAAGGCCGAATCGTTGGCGGCGCTGGCACAAAGCATGTTTATTTCTGGCTCGGCGCTATTTTTGTTTCTCACCGGTTTTCAGCATCTGTACTCACCGGAAACCTTGCGTGACCCTGGCATCGGTATTGCCGTGACGATAGTGGCGTTGGTCAGCACCCTGCTGTTGGTCACCTATCAGCGTTGGGTGGTAAGAAAAACTCGCAGTCAGGCCGTCCGAGCAGATATGCTGCATTATCAGTCAGATGTCATGATGAATGGTGCTATTCTTATAGCGCTTGCGCTAAGCTGGTACGGTTTTCACCGGGCAGATGCGCTGTTTGCACTGGGAATAGGCGTCTACATTCTTTATAGCGCGCTGCGAATGGGCAATGAAGCCGTGCAATCGCTGCTGGATCGGGCATTGCCGGACAACGAGCGCCAGGCGATTATCGACGTGATCTCCTCATGGCCTGGGGTCAAAGGCGCGCACGATCTACGCACTCGCCAGTCCGGTCCGACGCGTTTTATTCAGCTGCATCTGGAGATGGACGATGCGTTACCGCTGATGCAGGCGCATATTCTGGCTGAACAGGTGGAGCAGGCGCTGTTGCACCGTTTCCCGGGGGCTGATGTTCTTATCCATCAGGATCCTTGTTCTGTAGTGCCCGCGGGCCGACAGGGGCGTTGGGAGCTATAATTAATGCAGGATGACGAGCACGCACAGCGGATAAATAATGGCATTAGCTCCGCGTGCCATGACGCTTTTTTACCGCAATATTGCGTGACTTGAATCAATTCAGCTGGGTGTTTTTGCTATAATATCCAGCAATAAAGCCGTAAAGCTGGTTTTCTGCAGCCGGAGAGGTTTCAAGACAATCGGCGAATACAGAATTCTTAAGAAATTGCATCTACAGTTCAGAGGTAGTCATGATCAAGAAAATCGGTGTACTGACGAGTGGCGGTGATTCGCCGGGTATGAACGCTGCAATCCGCGGCGTTGTGCGTGCTGCACTTTCGGAAGGTCTGGAAGTTTTTGGTATTTACGATGGCTACCTTGGCTTGTACGAAGATCGCATGGAACAATTGGACCGCTATAGCGTGTCCGATATGATCAATCGCGGCGGCACTTTCCTCGGTTCAGCCCGCTTCCCTGAGTTCAGAGACGACAGCGTACGCGCCAAGGCAATTGAGAATCTGAAAAACCGCGGTATTGATGCGCTGGTGGTGATCGGCGGCGACGGTTCCTATATGGGCGCCAAACGCCTGACGGAAGAAGGTTTCCCTTGTATCGGCCTGCCAGGCACCATCGATAACGATGTGGCCGGTACCGACTACACCATCGGCTTCTTCACCGCGCTTGAAACCGTCGTGGAAGCTATTGACCGTCTGCGCGATACCTCATCTTCTCATCAGCGTATTTCCATCGTTGAAGTGATGGGGCGCTACTGTGGCGATCTGACCCTGGCGGCGGCGATTGCCGGCGGTTGTGAATTTATCGTATTGCCTGAAACCGAGTTCAACCGCGAAGACCTGGTCTGCGAAATCAAGGCCGGTATTGCCAAAGGCAAAAAACACGCGATAGTGGCGATCACCGAACACATCTGCGATATCGATGAGTTGGCTCGCCATATCGAACAAGAAACCAAGCGTGAAACCCGCGCGACCGTGCTGGGCCACATTCAGCGCGGCGGCTCACCGGTAGCTTATGACCGTATTCTGGCTTCCCGCATGGGCGCTTACGCGATTGAGTTGCTGCTGCAGGGCTACGGCGGCCGTTGCGTCGGTATCCAGAACGAGAAGATGGTGCACCACGACATCATCGATGCGATCGAAAACATGAAGCGTCCGTTCAAGGGCGACTGGCTGGATACAGCGAAAAAGCTGTACTGATCCCGCATTAATTCAGCTCGAGAAGCCTCCGCACGCGGAGGCTTTTTTTATGCCCGTGGTAGTTATATTCCAGAATCGTCTAGCCCAAAATTTTTTATTCTTTAATTGGCGGGAAAGTTTCTGGCAGGCTCTGATGCTAAATCAACCGATTGAGGTTGTGATTAATTTTCCTGGGAGAGCGAGTCGATGCGTATGCGTAAATGGGGTGTAGGTCTGACAATAATGCTGTTGGCGTCCGGCGCCATGGCGAAAGATATCCAACTGCTGAACGTTTCGTACGACCCGACACGCGAGTTCTATCAGGAATATAACACCGCATTCGGTAAATATTGGCAGCAGCAGACCGGCGATAAAGTGACGGTACGTCAGTCACATGGTGGCTCCGGCAAGCAGGCGACCTCGGTGATTAACGGTATTGAAGCCGATGTGGTCACGCTGGCGCTGGCCTATGACGTGGATGCCATTGCCGAACGCGGACGCATCGATAAAGATTGGATCAAACGTCTGCCGGACAACTCGGCACCTTATACCTCGACCATTGTATTTCTGGTGCGTAAAGGCAACCCAAAACAAATTCACGACTGGCCAGACCTGATTAAGCCGGGCGTCTCGGTGATCACCCCGAACCCGAAAACTTCCGGGGGCGCACGCTGGAACTATCTGGCGGCCTGGGGTTACGCACTACACCAGAACAATAACGATCAGGCCAAAGCGCAGGAGTTCGTTAAAAACCTGTATAAGAACGTCGAAGTGCTGGATTCCGGCGCACGCGGTTCAACCAATACCTTCGTTGAGCGTGGTATTGGCGATGTGCTGATCGCCTGGGAAAACGAAGCTTTGCTGGCGGAGAAAGAGCTGGGTAAAGACAAGTTTGAAATTATCACCCCAAGCGAATCGATTTTGGCGGAGCCGACCGTCTCGGTGGTGGATAAAGTGGTTGATAAGCGCGGTACCCGTGATGTGGCGACGGCTTACCTGAAATATCTGTATACGCCGGAAGGACAAACCATCGCGGCGAAAAACTACTACCGTCCGCGTGACGCGGCTGTGGCGGCCAAGTTTGCCGAGCAATTCCCGAAACTGAAGCTGTTCACGGTGGATGATACCTTCGGCGGCTGGACTCAGGCACAGAAGGTACACTTCGCCACCGGCGGTGTGTTCGACGAAATCAGCAAACGCTGATGCCTTGATGACAATAATAAAAAACCCCGGCTTGCCGGGGTTTTTTATTTAGCAGCCAGAGAAAGAAATCAGGCTTTTTTAGCAGCGGCAGCGGCTTTGACGATCACAGCGAAAGCATCGGCTTTCAGTGAGGCGCCGCCAACCAGCGCGCCGTCGATGTCCGGCTGAGTGAACAGCTCGGCGGCATTTTTATCGTTCACAGAACCGCCGTACTGGATGATCACTTCTGCAGCTACTGCAGCGTCCTGTTTAGCGATGTGATCGCGGATAAATTTGTGTACTGCCTGAGCCTGCGCAGGGGTGGCGGATTTACCGGTACCGATAGCCCAGATTGGCTCATAAGCGATAACCGCGCCTTTGAAGGCTTCTGCGCCCTGAGTTTTCAACACGGCGTCGATCTGGCGTGCACAAACTTCTTCGGTTTTACCCGCTTCGTTTTCTGCGTCGGTTTCACCGATGCACAGCACTGGGATCAGGCCGGCTTTTTTCAGCACGGCAAATTTCTCGGCGATCGCTGTATCGGTTTCTTTGTGGTAAGTACGACGCTCGGAATGGCCGATGATGATGTATTGCGCACCGATATCTTTCAGCATGTCGGCGGAAACTTCACCGGTGAATGCGCCGGACAGGTTCACGTCTACGTTTTGAGCGCCCAGAGCAATGCGGCTGCCGGCCAGTGCGTGTTTCGCCTGGTCCAGGTACATCACAGGCGGTGCGATAGCGACGCCACAGCCGTCAACGCTGCTCAGCTCATTGCGCAGAGCGGCGATCAGTTCGTTAACCATGTGAGTGCTGCCGTTAAGCTTCCAGTTACCCATAACTAATGGATGACGCATGTTTTTTCCTCCAACAAGGGAACGCGAGAGTCGAAATAACCACTGCCGGACCGGCAGTTTACCTGCCCAACAGTATAGAGATGATTAAGCGCGAAGGCTTTGCTTTTCGTCATTAAATAGCCTGCCGTTACGGCTCGGATAACGTCAGCTTAACCGGTTCAACAGCGAAAGTTACTCCTTTATCGCCGTTGTCTGCCACTACATAGCGGATCGCACCGACCTGCTGTTGGTAAAAGCGCTGGCCTTTGCCTTTTTCCAGCAGGTTGGCCACTTTACTCAGGCTTTTTTCCACCGTCAGCGTCGGTTCAAACTGGCGCATCAACGCGGCCATATAGCTGACGGCAATGGTGCGAGCGGCTTTTTCTTCGTTGCTCTGCTGTAGCGGCAGGTGGGTAATTTGCAGCGTTTTGATTTTTCCGGTGCCTTTTTCCAGCGCGGTTGAGGCATAGAGATTTTCGTTTAGCTTGCTGGCAGCGCGCGTCAACAGCGGCGTATCGTCTTCGGTCGTGGCAATAGCGCGGAATTCGCCGATCGGTAGCGTCGGGTTATCGCGGTTATATTTTTCGCGGAACTTCACCACCGTCAGATCAAACGTTGGCGCTCCGGCCAGCAGGTAGGGCGCGGTAGGTGAAGCGTTGGCGGGGGCATCCGGCGGATCGGCCCAGGCGCTGCCGATGCCCAGCAACAGGCAGGCAATGGCGATGGTTTTTCTCAGCATGGTATACACGGCATCAATGGCAAAGATGGCTCCGATTAAAGCGAGAACAGAGGGGGGTGTCAAAGATCCCGCGCCATTATCGCTCGCTGACAAGAAAGCTGTGCGTTACTCCGCGTAATGCAGGGCAGAAATCTTCGCCCGGCAGCGCCTATGTTACACTGCACGGCAGAATATGGGCAGGCAAACAACGCAGGATTCAATGACAATACAACAGTGGTGTTTTTCGTTTAAGGGCCGAATTGGGCGGCGTGATTTCTGGATTTGGATGGTGCTGTGGGTAGTGCTGATGGCGGTGGCTTTTTCACTCGCCAGCAATAAGCTGGTGGATATCCAAACCATCGCCTTTTTTATCGTTGGGCTGTTGTGGCCAACGGCGGCGGTGCTGGTGAAGCGTTTGCATGACCGCAATAAAGCCGGTTGGTGGGCGTTGTTACTGATTGTGGCTTGGCTGCTGGCGGCGGGTAACTGGCAAATGCTGGCGCCGGTTTGGCAGTGGGGCGTGGGGCGTTTTATCCCGACGCTGATCATTGTGATGATGATGATCGATTTGGGCGCGTTTGTCGGCACGCCCGAGGATAATCGTTTTGGTCCGCCGGCCAAACCCGTCAAGTTCGGCGCGGATTAAAACCAGAGGCTATCAATTACCAATAGTGTTCGCTGGTGATATGGCCCGGTTTGCGGCGCAGGTGCTTGCGCATCTGGCGCTGATCTTTCAGCGTTTGCTGGGTATCGCGCACCATTTGCGGGTTACCGCACAGCATGACGTGGTCAGTTTCGGCGTCGAGGGTCAAGCCTACCGCCGCTTCCAGCCGGCCATCCTCAATCAGCGCGGGTACGCGTCCCGTCAGCGAGCCGGGGACTTCTTCACGGCTGACGATGGTTTGAATGCGCAGTTTGCCATTGTAACGCTGTTGCAACTGCTGCATCAGCGGCAGGTAGCTGAGATCGCGCGCAAAGCGTGCGGCATGCACCAGCACCAGGTTTTTGAAGCGCTCCAGGCCTTTGCCTTCCTGCAGAATCGACAGGTAAGGGCCGATGGCGGTACCGGTGGCCAACATCCACAGGGTGTCGCATTCCGGCACCTCGTCCAGCACGAAAAATCCGGCGGCCTCTTTGGTCACCATCACGTCCGAACCCGGCCGTAGCTGATTGAGCCGTGGGCTCAGTTTGCCTTCCGGCACGGTAACCAGGTAAAACTCCAGATTCGGATCGCTGGGGGCGTTGACGTAAGAATAGGCGCGCTGCACACGTTCGCCGTCAACTTCCAGCGCCAGCTTGGCAAACTGCCCGGCAATAAAGGGATCTATGGGGGCGTCGACGATAATGCTGAACAGCCCGTCGGTCCATTGTTTGACTTGCGTAACCTTGCCATTAACCCAATCAGCCATACTCTAAAGCTCCAATGGTCGAATCAAATAAGCGCAATGTCGTGAGCCGGAAATAGCATGCGCAGTACGCTCTATACGATAGCCGTGGCCAAACAGGCGGTGAAACAGCTGCAGCTCCGAGTTGCACAGGCTGCTGCAGGCGGTGGCCGCTACGCCGATAGGGCAGTGGTTTTCCACCAGCAATGTGCCCTCCGGATGCTCAAGCAGTTCGGCCATATAACCATCCTGCTGCCGCAGACGCACCAGCCGGGCAAGCTTGGCTTGATGACAGGTCTCTTCCGACAGCTCTTCGGCATAGCGCTGATAAAGTTTTTCTTCGCGCGCACTGAGTAACTGTTCAACCGCTTCAGTGCCAAACAGCTGATGGGCGGAATCCAACAACGTCGTCGCCAAAGTATCGTGACCATCGGCGAACCGCCTGTGTCCCTCATGGGTCAGCGACCAGTAGCGCGTCGGGCGGCCCACTTTGGTGCGCGCTTCCTCATAACAAACCAGCTCACGTTTTTCCAGGGATTGCAGATGCTGACGAATGCCCATGGGGGTGATATCCAGATGCTCGGCCAGCATTTTGGCGGAGTGTGGCCCCAGGGTTTTTAACTGCAACAAAATCAGCTCTGGTGTCTTCATAATCCAAATCCCTATGGTGTTATTTTATTTCAAGATGATGAAAATAATTATCGATTAAATGCTAAAGCTAAACTACTGAAAATTTACCCTTTTTAACCCTTAAGCGGTAGACGTACAGTTTAATTTACGAGGCTGGTTGCCTTTGCTGCCACTGTGACGCAGATCAATATCTGTCTGAAACTCGCTAAAAAAATCAGATTTGTTAGCTTATGCCGCCATAGAGGGCTGCTCGCCGTTCTGGCTGAAAGTGGGGCCATACCGGGACGCTGTGACGAGTTAAAACGTTAACGAAGATAATGAGAAAAATAGAAAACTTTCACCTGCTGGTGATGCTTATCCTGTTGGTGGCCGTCGGTCAGATGGCACAAACCATTTATGTTCCTGTTATTGCTGATATCGCCAAGGATCTGTCGGTGCGCTCCGGCGCAGTGCAGCGCGTGATGGCGGCGTATCTGATGACCTACGGGTTCTCGCAGTTGATTTACGGCCCGTTGTCGGACCGCATAGGCCGCCGTCCGGTGATCCTGGCCGGGATGATGATCTTCCTGATGGGGGCCCTGGGCGCGCTGTTGTCCAACAGCCTGACGATGCTGGTTGCTGCCAGCGCCATTCAGGGGATGGGCACCGGCGTGGCGGGGGTGATGGCGCGTACCATGCCGCGCGACCTGTATGCCGGCACTTCACTGCGGTATGCCAATAGCTTGCTGAATATGGGCATCCTGGTGAGTCCGCTGCTGGCACCGATCATCGGCGGTGCGTTGGCGATGCTCTTTGGTTGGCGCGCCTGTTATGCCTTCCTGTTGGTATTGTGCGCCGGTGTAGCCTTCTCCATGTTCCGCTGGCTGCCGGAAACCCGGCCGCCGCAAACCGAAAAACGGCGCATGTTGGCGAGTTTCCGCAAGCTGCTGGCTGACGGCACGTTCAGTTGTTATCTGGTCATGCTGATTGGTGCGCTGGCGGGGATCGCCGTATTTGAAGCCAGCTGTGGCGTGTTGATGGGTGGCGTGCTGGGTCTGAGTGGCCTGACCGTCAGTCTCCTGTTTATTCTGCCGATCCCGGCGGCGTTCTTTGGCGCCTGGTATGCCGGTCGCGACGGTAAAACATTCCATACTCTGGTGTGGCATTCGGTTATAAGCTGCCTGTTGGCGGGTCTGATGATGTGGATCCCGGGCTGGTTTGGGGTGATGAACATCTGGACGCTGATTGTGCCGGCTGCGCTGTTCTTCTTCGGCGCGGGGATGATGTTCCCGTTGGCCACCACCGGTGCGATGGAGCCGTTCCCCTATCTGGCCGGCGCGGCGGGGGCATTGGTCGGTGGTATGCAGAATATGGGGTCTGGTTTGGCGACCTGGCTTTCCGCCATGCTGCCGCAAACCGGGCAGTTCAGCCTCGGTCTGCTGATGTTTGCCATGGCGCTGCTGATATTGCTGTGCTGGTGGCCGCTGTCGAATCGAATGCAGCATCAGGGCCATACCGCATAAAATGTGTAGGGAGTTTGATGACAAAGTGGTCTGTGGACCCGAGATACTCGGGCCTAGCGCACCGAGGGGCCATTATGGGACACATCCCTGTGTCCCACCCTACGGGCCGACTGGAAGTCGTTCCCATTTGCTCCCGGCAAATGGGTCGGCGGGCAAGCCGCTACGACCCCATCGGCACGCTCTCCCTAATAACGGGCTTTGTCAGCAGTCTGAGGGCGCCAATCGGCGCCCTGTTTCATTACAGCAGGAACTCGTGCAGCGCCGGATCTTTGCGATCCAGATAATGGGTCGAACGAATGCGGCGGATAGTGCGTGATTTACCGCGGATCAGCAGGGTTTCCGTGGTGGCCATATTTCCCTGGCGGCTGATGCCTTCCAACAGATCGCCCTTGGTGATGCCGGTTGCGGAGAAAATAACGTTGTCGTTGCGCGCCATGTCATCCAATACCAGCACTTTGCCGGCTTCGATGCCCATCGCTTTGCAGCGTGCCAACTCTTCTTCGCCAATACGGCGATTTTCGGCGCTGTCGCCTTTCACCTGATGGCGTGGCAGCAGGCGAGCCTGCATATCGCCATCCAATGCGCGGATCACCGCGGCAGAAATCACCCCTTCAGGCGCGCCGCCGATGCCGTACATCACGTCGACTTCGCTGTCCGGCATACAGGTCAGAATAGAAGCCGCTACGTCACCATCAGGAATGGCAAATACGCGAACCCCGAGTTGTTGCATCTGGGCGATAACGCCGTCGTGACGCGGCTTGGCCAGAATGACCACGGTCAGTTGAGTCAGCGGTTTGCCTAGGCAGGCCGCCACCTTATTCAGATTTTCCGCCAGCGGCAGGTTAAGATCGATAGCGCCGCGTGCCGCCGGGCCAACCACCAGTTTTTCCATATA
Source organism: Serratia sp. Je.1.23.a (assembly GCF_051129805.1). Classification (NCBI taxonomy): domain Bacteria; kingdom Pseudomonadati; phylum Pseudomonadota; class Gammaproteobacteria; order Enterobacterales; family Yersiniaceae; genus Serratia; species Serratia sp. Je.1.23.a. The sequence goes on from NZ_JBCPSR010000010.1 coordinate 85,487, forward strand.
CATGTCCGGCGCGTGCAGGAAGGTGCCGCGATCGCCGACCGCCAGCACCGCCAATGCATTGGGCTGGCCCATGGCGGTCATGCGGGTACCTTCAATCGGGTCGACCGCGATATCCACCGCATCGCCCTGACCGCTGCCGACCTGCTCGCCGATATACAGCATCGGTGCTTCATCAATTTCGCCTTCGCCGATCACGATGCGGCCATCGATATCCACTTTGTTGAGCATAATGCGCATTGCGTTGACCGCGGCGCCGTCGGCGGCATTCTTGTCGCCGCGTCCCAGCCATTTGTAGCCCGCCAGCGCGGCGGCTTCGGTAACACGGGAAAATTCGATGGCTAATTCACGTTTCATGGCAAAACCTGTCTGTGAGAAAGGAAGAAAATATCGGCAAAGTTTATCACAGCGGGCGACGGCGGGGGCGGGGCAAAAAAAACGCGCCGCCCGAAGGCAGCGCGTGATCAGGGTAACAAAGCAAAACAGCGTTAGTCGTGCTCTTCCCACGCTTGTGCGCGGGCAACCGCTTTTTTCCAGCCGCTGTAACGGAAGTTACGCTCGGTGGTTTCAATGCTTGGACGGAACTCGCGTTCGATAACCGCCTTGCTCTTCACTTCATCCAGGTCATTCCAGTAGCCGATAGCCAGGCCCGCCAGGAATGCGGCACCCAGCGCAGTCGATTCACGCACTTCAGGGCGCTCGACACGGGTACCGAGGATGTCTGACTGAAACTGCATCAGGAAGTTGTTGGCGACCGCGCCACCGTCCACACGCAGCGATTGCAGACGGGTATTGGAGTCTGCCTGCATGGCATCCAGCACGTCGCGCGTCTGATACGCAATGGATTCCAGCGTTGCACGGATGATGTGGTTGCTGTTCGCGCCGCGGGTCAGGCCGAAGATCGCGCCACGGGCATACGGGTCCCAGTAAGGAGCGCCCAGGCCGGTGAAGGCCGGGACCACATACACGCCGTTGCTGTCTTTCACCTTGGTGGCGAAGTACTCGGAGTCGGCCGCATCGCTGATCAGTTTCAGTTCGTCGCGCAACCACTGGATAGAAGCACCGCCGATGAACACAGCACCTTCCAGTGCGTAATTCACTTCGCCGCGTGGGCCGCAGGCGATGGTGGTCAACAGGCCGTGGCTGGAGCGTACCGCTTCTTTGCCGGTGTTCATCAGCAGGAAGCAGCCGGTACCGTAGGTGTTTTTCGCCATGCCCGGTTGAACACACAGTTGGCCGTACAGCGCCGCCTGCTGGTCACCGGCGATACCGGCGATAGGAATACGCGTACCGCCTTTACCACCGATGTTGGTCTGGCCATACACTTCAGAAGAAGGACGGACTTTAGGCAGCATGGCGCGTGGGATATCCAGCGCTTCCAGCATGCGGTCATCCCAATCCAGCTCATGGATGTTGAACATCATGGTACGTGAGGCGTTGGTGTAATCGGTCACATGCACCCGCCCTTGGGTCATTTTCCACACCAGCCAGGTATCGACGGTACCGAACAGCAGCTCGCCGCGTTTGGCGCGTTCGCGGGCGCCTTCAACGTTGTCGAGGATCCATTTTACCTTGGTGCCGGAGAAGTACGGGTCAACCACCAGGCCGGTGTTGTGCCGGATGTATTCTTCCAGGCCGTCACGTTTGAGCTTTTCGCAGATGTCGGCGGTGCGGCGGCATTGCCAGACGATGGCGTTGTAAATCGGTTTGCCGGTCTCTTTTTCCCAGACGATGGTGGTTTCACGCTGGTTGGTGATGCCGATACCGGCGATCTGATCGGAATTGATATCGGCTTTCGCCAGCACTTCCACCAGCGTGGAGCTCTGTGATGACCAGATCTCCATAGGATCATGCTCAACCCAGCCGGCTTTTGGGTAAATCTGCGTGAACTCGCGCTGGGATACCGCAACAATGTTGGCATCGTGGTCGAGCACTACGGCACGTGAACTGGTGGTACCCTGGTCGAGAGCAACAATGTATTTTTTTTCTACAGTCATGATCTTAGTCCTGCTGTTGTTAACCGTTTTAAAACTGTGCCAATCACGCTTTACGCTGCTGGGCCTTGGCGGCGGGTTGTTCTTCGTCTACACAAACGTCACACGGTAGATTGCGGCCAATGAGCATGCGGTAGCCGAAGGCACCCAGGCAGGCACCGATGATTGGACCAAAGATTGGCACCAGGAAGTACGGAATATCACGTGCACCGGTGAAGGCCACTTTGCCCCAGCCGGCCAGATAAGCGAACATTTTCGGGCCGAAGTCACGCGCCGGGTTCAGCGCAAAGCCGGTTAATGGTCCCATAGAGGCGCCGATCACGGCAATCAGAATACCGATCAACAGCGGGGCCAACGGGCCGCGCGGGATGCCGTTGCCGTCATCGGTCAGTGCCAGGATCAGGCACATCAGGATTGCGGTAATGACCGTTTCAACCAGGAACGCCTGGCCAACGGAAATGTGCGCATTCGGGTAGGTAGAGAAGATGCCGGCCAGGGCCAGGCTTTCGTCGCTGCCGCGTACCATATGATTGGCCGCTTCGAAATCGAAGAACAGGTTGTAGTACAACCCGTAGACCAGGGCTGCTGCACAGAAGGCTCCGGCGATCTGCGCAACAATGTAAGGCAGTACTTTGCGTCCGTCAAAGCAGGCGAACAACCACAGCGCAATGGTCACGGCCGGGTTGAGGTGCGCGCCGGAGATGGCAGCGGTCAGATAGATGGCCATGGCGACGCCCAGGCCCCAAATGATACTGATTTCCCATTGGCCGAAGCTGGCGCCTGCCAGTTTCAGCGCGGCAACGCAGCCTACGCCAAAAAAGATCAACAGACCGGTGCCGAGGAACTCAGCGATGCACTGGCCTTTTAGGGTCGGACTGGTGGTTTGGCTCATAATGTTGTTGTCCTGCAAAACGGCGGTTATAGGTTTATAGGCTCGGAAGGTATATCGATCCGTCCTAGGGGTACAGTTTTTTTCATCTCGTCCAATTATTAATTGAGGACGTGATGTAAATTTATCGTTAACGAACATAAACGAGAAATAGCGAAATCAAAATGTGTGTGCTTCGTCATAAAATTGAGCGAATTCGCGTCGTTTTGTGTTCTTTCTGCTCCATAAAACTGTGATCTGACCAGTGCTTTTATCCCCGACTGTTAACAAATCAATTTATGACCAAGAGGCTTTTTCGGTTTTTGCTGATGGTGGGGGCAGGAAAATTGCAACAGACTGCGCGATGAGCCGGATGTTGCTAGACAGCCGGGGACAGGCTACTTACAATCGTTTTTATCGAAAGAAGCGTTTTATCGAGACAGGCGCGTTATTTTCAATAAAAGCGTGTGTCACTTGGCGCGATGCATATTCGCAGCAGTTGCAACCTGAGTTGCGGCCGTTACCTATAGATGTACGCCTTGCTATCATGAGGGGACTGAAGAATGTCATTTGAAGTATTTGAGAAATTGGAATCAAAAGTTCAGCAGGCGATCGATACCATCACCCTGCTGCAGATGGAAATTGAAGAGCTGAAAGAAAAAAACAATACTCTGTCTCAGGAAGTTCAGGCTGCCTCCGGCAACCAGGAATCGCTGGTACGCGAGAACCAGCAACTGAAAGAAGAGCAGCACGTATGGCAAGACCGCCTGCGCGCGCTGTTGGGCAAAATGGAAGAAGTCTGATTCCGTATTGCACGATCGAAAAGGGCGCCTGAGGCGCCCTTTTTCATGTCGGAAGATTACTCGATATCGAGCGGGTCTTCGGACAGAATAATACCGGTGTTGTCGGCATACAGATGATCGCCGGAGAAGAAGGTCACGCCGCCAAAGTTTACGCGGATGTCGCTTTCGCCGATGCTTTCACTGGCTGCGCCGACCGGAATGGCCGCCATCGCCTGAATGCCGATGTCCAGTTCTTCCAGATCGTCCACCTGGCGTACCGCACCGTAAACCACGATGCCTTCCCATTCGTTCTGGGTAGCCAGGCGCGCCAGTTCTGCGTTGATCAGGGCACGGCGAACCGAACCACCGCCATCAATCACCAGAACACGGCCGCGACCGTTTTCTTCAAGCAGCTCGAATAACAGGCCGTTATCCTCAAAGCATTTCACCGTAGTGATTTGCCCGCCAAATGAAGTACGCCCGCCAAAATTGGAGAATAGAGGTTCAACAACGTTTACCTCTTCATGATAGATGTCGCAAAGTTCGGAAGTATCGTATTTCATAGGATTTTACGTCTGTTTGCCGCTGGAATAACCAGTATATCCCTTTATCCGCCCTGTTGGCAAAATCATCAGTTCGATGGCTAACTGAGCACCACGCCAATCGCGAACAACACATTGGCCAACAGCGCCGCTTTGACCATATGTTCCAGCATCGGGCGCATGCCTGCCGGCGTTGGATCGCGTAACACGCGCAGGCCGTGGCGCACCAGTAACGGGATAGCCAGGACAAACAGCCAGCCCCACGGACTATGCAGGTTAAGCAGCGTGAACAGCGCGAAGCAGGCTACTGCGCCGATCAGCAGCGCCACGTGGTAATAGCGTGCATTCTGTGGCCCAAGGCGTACCGCCAGCGTATTTTTGCCGTTGGCGCGGTCGCTTTCGATATCGCGCAAATTATTGATGTTCAGCACCGCGGTGGCCAGCAGGCCGCAGGCCGTGGCCGGCAACATCACGATACTGTCGAACGCATGGGTTTGCAGGTAGTAGGTGCCCGCTACGCTCAGCCAGCCGAAGAACACCAGCACCGAAATATCGCCCAGCCCCAGATAGCCATAGGGTTTGGTGCCGACGGTATAGGTAATGGCGGCGACGATAGACAGCCCGCCCAGCACCAGGAAGCCCACCACGTCGCTGGGTTGTTCGCAGGCCACGGCGATCAATGAACAGCCGGCAATCGCGATCAATACTACCGTCACCACCAGCGCGCGCTTCATTTGTGCCTGGGTGATCATGCCTTTCTGCATGCCGCGCAACGGCCCGATGCGATCTTCTTTATCGCTGCCTTTTACCGCATCGCCATAGTCGTTCGCCAGGTTGGAGAGGATTTGCAGCAGGCCAGCAGTCAGGAGTGCCAGCAGCGCCACGCCGGGTTTCAGGCTGCCTTGCCAGGCGGCAATGGCGGAACCGACGACGATCGAGGCAAAGGCCAGCGGCAGGGTGCGCGGTCGTAAACTTTCAAGCCAGGCTCTGGCCGGGGAGGTGGTAGTTGATGAGCTCATTTTTCGCTTCAGAGTTAGTGGCTGTGTCCGTTAGAAATAATTGTGGGAGGCAATGCCTCCCACAGATGACTGACTGGACATGATTGAGCGATTATAGGATAAAACGACTCAAATCTTCATCCGCTACCAGTTCATCCAGATGATTACGTACGTAATCCGCATCAATTGTAATGGATTGACCATTAATTTCACTCGCATCATAGGAAATATCTTCCATCAGACGCTCAAGCACGGTGTGCAAACGACGCGCGCCGATGTTTTCGGTGCTTTCGTTAACCTGCCATGCGGCTTCTGCGATGCGGCGGATGCCATCGGCGGTGAAGTCGATATTGACGCCTTCGGTGCCCATCAGCGCTTTGTACTGCTCGGTCAGCGACGCGCTTGGCTCGGTCAGGATGCGCTCGAAATCTTCGGTGGTCAGCGCCTGCAATTCAACGCGGATTGGCAGGCGGCCCTGCAGTTCCGGGATCAAATCTGACGGGCTGGCGGTCTGGAATGCGCCGGAGGCGATAAACAGAATGTGATCGGTTTTCACCATGCCGTGCTTGGTGGAGACGGTACAGCCTTCCACCAGCGGCAGCAGATCGCGCTGCACGCCTTCACGTGACACGTCCGGGCCGGAGCTCTGGCCACCGCGCTTACAGATTTTGTCGATCTCGTCGATAAACACGATGCCGTGCTGTTCAACCGCTTCAATCGCCTGTTCTTTCAGCTCTTCCGGGTTCACCAGTTTGGCCGCTTCTTCTTCCACCAGCAGTTTGAAGGCTTCTTTAATCTTCAGCTTGCGTGGTTTCTGCTTTTGGCCGCCGAGGTTCTGGAACATCGACTGCAGCTGGTTGGTCATCTCTTCCATGCCCGGAGGAGCCATGATCTCCACGCCCATCGGCGCGGCAGCCAGATCGATCTCGATTTCTTTATCGTCCAACTGGCCTTCACGCAGTTTCTTGCGGAATGCCTGACGTGCAGCAGAAGGCTCTTGATGCTCTTCCGCCTGGCCCCAGTTGTTCTTGGCCGGCGGGATCAGCACATCGAGGATACGCTCTTCGGCCAGCTCTTCGGCACGGGTGCGGTTCTTGTCGATTGACTGCAGGCGCACCATTTTGATCGCGGCATCGGTCAGATCGCGGATGATGGAATCCACTTCTTTACCGACGTAGCCCACTTCGGTGAACTTGGTGGCTTCAACCTTGATGAACGGCGCGTTGGCCAGCTTCGCCAGACGGCGGGCGATTTCGGTTTTACCGACGCCGGTCGGGCCGATCATCAGAATGTTCTTTGGCGTGACTTCATGGCGCAGCATCTCGTTGAGCTGCATCCGGCGCCAGCGGTTACGCAGGGCGATGGCAACGGCACGTTTGGCTTTGTTCTGGCCAATAATGTAGCTGTCCAGTTCGCTGACGATCTCGCGCGGGGTCATTTCAGACATAGTATTCGATCCTTACGCTTTGGAAGGCAATTCTTCAATGGTGTGGAAATGGTTGGTGTAAATACAGATGTCACCGGCGATGTTGAGGGATTTATCAACAATTTCGCGGGCGCTCAGCTCGGTATTTTCCAACATCGCACGAGCGGCTGCCTGGGCGTACGGACCGCCGGAGCCAATCGCAATCAAATCGTTTTCAGGCTGGATCACGTCACCGTTACCGGTGATGATCAGCGATGAGTTTTCATCCGCGACGGCCAGCAGCGCTTCGAGCTTGCGCAGCATGCGGTCGGTACGCCAGTCTTTCGCCAATTCAACGGCTGCTTTCACCAGGTGACCCTGGTGCATTTCCAGCTTGCGCTCGAACAGCTCAAATAGCGTGAAGGCATCCGCGGTGCCACCGGCAAAACCGGCAATCACTTTATCGTTATACAGGCGACGTACTTTCTTGACGTTGCCCTTCATTACCGTATTGCCCAAGGTGGCCTGGCCATCGCCACCGATCACTACCTGGCCGTTGCGGCGTACGCTTACAATTGTTGTCACGAGCAGACCCTCGTTGAAGACGGAAAGAAGCCCTCGCAGCATCTGCTTGCGCAGACACTACGAGGCATATTGAGAGTATAGATGGGGGGGGATTGACGCTTTTCAACCCCCAACGGAGAGGGGAATGCAACTTGACATGCCTACGCCCTTCAGGCGCGACAGGGTTTTGTCCGCAGCAGCCCGGCTGCTGTATGGGCCAAGAACCACGCGATTCCAGCCTCCGCCGGCGGTGATACGGCTTTCGATGCCTTCAAACGCCAGGCGCGCACGTACGGATTCTGCCTGATCGGTGGCGCGGAACGAGCCGCACTGGACCATCCACTTCTGCTTCGATTCTGGCTTGGTTTCCGTTTCCTGCTTGGCCGTTTCCTGTTTCACTTCCGGCTTCGGCTGCGGTTTTGGCTCAGGATGCTTAACCTGCGCAGGCGGCGGTGTGACCGGCTGCGGTTTGGGTTGCGGCTTAGGCTGTTGCTGCACCGGCTGTGTCGTCGCACCGTTGTTAAATGGATTACGCGGCTGAGTCACCTGCGGCTGCTGTTGGACCTGTTGCTGCTGGATTGGCTGCTGTTGCATCTGCTGTTGCTGCTGGCGGTTGTTACGCGCAGCGGCCTGTGAAGGGTCGTTATACGGCACTTCATTGAGCTGCGTCGGGCGCTGTTGCATATCCGCCTGCATTTGATCCAGCAGTTGGCGCTGCTCGGCGGTCAGCTGAGTCTTGGAGTTGGCTTCGCCGCCGGCCGTCGGTTCGGTCGGGGTTTGTACGCCAATCTGGCGATTCTCCAGCTCTTTGATATAACGCCAACGTTCTTCCGGCTTCGGCGGTAGGCCGTTGCCCGGACGATTGGTGTGCGCAGGCAGCAGCGGCACGTCATCCGGCTTGTTGTGCGTAATGAAATAGAGGCCACCGACAAATATCACCAGAAGTGCGACGGCCAGCGCCAACACGGTTTTGGAGACCTTCGGAGAACTGCGTTTTTTACGGCTGGGGGTTTTTCGCTTAGCTCCTGCTGCGCGCCCACGGCTTACATAGTCTTTTTGTGCCACTATTATTCCGCTGTGTCCTGATGAGGGGATAAGTCCGTCATGTTACTGAACCCTAAAATGTTTGACTAGCGTTTAGGGGCAGCCGTGCTGCCTCTGATAATCAATTCACTGTCCAAAAGCCGGGAGCCGCTGGCCACGTTCTGTCCGTGCAACTGCTCCAACAGCAACAGCATTGCCTGCTGGCCAATCTGGTAGCGCGGTTGAGCCACCGTGGTTAACGGCGGATCGCAATACTGCGCCAGTTTAATGTCGTCAAAGCCAACGATGGAGAGGTCCTGCGGTACCCGCAGCCCCATTTTTTTCGCCTGCGACAGCACGCCAATCGCCATTACGTCGCTATGGCAGAAGACTGCCGTCGGTGGTTTTGGTTGCGCCATTAGCGCCGCCAGCGCCTGCGCGCCAGCTTCGTAGGTGAAATCACCTCGGGTAATATAGCTGCTTTCGACGCTAATGCCATTACGACGTAGCGCCTGAATGTAACCTTGCAGCCGATAATGGCTCAACGGCATCTGTTCAGGCCCGGCGACACAGGCGATTTGCTTGTGTCCGAGCTGATGTAAATAATGCACGGCCTCGAAGGCGGCGGTCAGGTTGTCGATGTGTACCGTCGGCAGTTCCAGCTCCGGGGCAAACTCGTTGGCCATCACCATCGGCGGCAGATTGCGTTGTTCTTCCTTGCTGGCGTCGAACGGCAGGTTGGAGCCGAGCAGCAGCATGCCATCGATTTGCTTGGTGATAATCAAATTGACGAAGGTGCGTTCCTGTTGGTTTTGTTGCGCGCAGTCGCCAATCAGCACCAGATAACCCTGTTGTGCCGCAGTTTGCTCGATCCCCTGGATCACATCGGCGAAAAAGGGATCGCAAATGTCGGGGACGATCACCAGGATGGTGCGGGATTCGTTGCGTTTGATATTACGTGAGAGGGCATGAGGAGAATAGCCTACGGCCAGCACGGCCTGTTCCACTTTCTGACGCGTCGGCGTTGACACCTTTTCCGGATTCATCAACGCACGCGACACGGTTGCCGTTGAAACGCCCGCCATTTCGGCAACGTCTTTCATGGTTGCCATGGATAATTCTTTCTTGTGTTCCAACGCCTTTCTCCTTGCGTTAGCCCCATGCCAACGCGACTACTTCAGTTTGCTCACAAATTCTGGCGTGCGGTGGAGTTGTTATGATTTAGCGCCATCCGCGCTTAAACATTCGGTCACGGTAGTGCAGCGGTGACAAAATTGCCTTCACAGACATTCTAAACAGAATATGTCCTGCCTTTGTTACCTAATTTGCATAAAAAGTGTGACCTGAGGAGGTTTTTTAGCGTTCGCTCGCAATTTCAAGGGTAAACGTTTGCCTGGCAGGAACTGAATCAGACTTTTCTGGGTTCAGCTGTCTATCGGGTCGATGTCCAGCGTCCATTTCACCTTGCGTGCCTGCGGCAGGGTACCGACTAACGGCAGGGTGCTCTTCATCAGCCGTTGTAACACCTGCCGTGAAGGGTGCTGCAACAGTAACTGCCAACGAAAACGGCCGCCGCGTTTTGACTGCAGCGCGGGAACCGGCCCCATCACCCACAGTGAATCGTCCTTCAGCGGGCTGGCTTCCAGCAGATTGCGCAATTGCTGCAGGAATTGCGGAGCCTGTTGGTTATCGTGATCTTCCGAACGGATAATGATGTGGCTGGTATAGGGTGGCAGGAATACGCTGTTGCGCTCTGCCAGCGTCTGTTTGGCAAAGGCGTCGTAGCCCTGTTGCAACAGAATTTGCAGCAGCGGATGTTCCGGATGATGGGTTTGCAGCAACACTTCGCCGGCTTTACCTGCCCGGCCGGCACGACCGGAAACCTGGGTATACAACTGGGCAAAACGCTCGGCGGAACGGAAGTCGGCCGAGAACAGCGCACCGTCAACGTCCAGCAAGGCCACCAGCGTGACATCCGGGAAATGGTGCCCTTTTGCCAGCATCTGGGTACCGATCAAAATACGCGCACCGCCGCGGTGAATATCCGCCAGGTGCTGTTCCAGCGAGCCCTTGCGGCTGGTGGTGTCGCGATCGATGCGGGTGATGGGCGTTTCCGGGAACAGCGGCGCCAGTTCGTTTTCCAACTGTTCGGTGCCGACGCCCACCGACACCAGGTGCGTCGAACCGCACTGCGGACACTGGTGCGGTACCGGGCGCTGGCTGTCGCAGTGGTGGCAGCGCAGTTGACGTTGGTTTTGGTGGAAGGTGTAGTAATGATCGCAGCGCTGGCATTCGGCAATCCAGCCGCATTCGTGACACAGCAACGCCGGGGCGTAGCCACGACGGTTAAGGAACAGCATCACCTGGTTACCGGCCTTCAAATGGTGCTGCATGCTTTTCAGCAACGGCTGCGACAACCCCACCTTCAGCGGCAGGCCTTTCAGATCGATCAGGTGCTGAGCCGCCGGTTTGGCGTTGCCCGCACGCTGGGTGAGTTTCAACTGGCGATATTTGCCCAATTGCACGTTGTGCAACGTTTCCAGCGCCGGCGTCGCGGAGCCCATCACCATCGGGATGTTTTCCTCGCGGGCGCGAAACACCGCCAGATCGCGTGCGTGGTAGCGCCAGCCTTCCTGCTGTTTATAAGAGCTGTCGTGCTCTTCGTCGATGATGATCACGCCCAGGCGTGCAAACGGGGTAAACAGCGCCGAGCGGGTGCCGATGACAATCGCCGCTTCGCCGCTGCGGGCGCGCAACCACACCGACAGCCGTTCGCTGTCGTTAAGACCGGAGTGCAGCACCTCTACCGGCGCATTGAAGCGTTCGCGAAAGCGGGCGATGGTTTGCGGCGTCAGGCCGATTTCCGGCACCAGCACCAGCGCCTGTTTGCCGGCAGCCAGGATGTTTTCCAGCACGCTGAGATAGACCTCGGTTTTGCCGGAGCCGGTGACCCCGGCCAGCAGCCAGGCGGCGAACTGAGTATCTTCGCTGCGGATGGCGCCCACGGCGGTTGCCTGCTCGGTGTTCAACCGTAACCGTTCGCCCAGCACTTCAAAGCCGGGCCGCCAGTCTTGCGTTGCTACCGTCTGGGCCCGTAAATCGACCAGCCCCTTGGTGCGCAAGGCCTGCAAAGCGCTCTCGGTTAACGCCAGTTCATTGACCTGGTGGCGATAAACCGGGCGTTGCAGCAATGCCGCCAGCGCCTGCTGTTGTTTGGGGGCGCGCTTCAGGCTTTCCGGCGGCGTGGCGCGGCCCTGTTCGGTCGCGAACCATTGCCACAGCGGGGCCGTTTCCGCCGCTTTCCCCTGACGCAGCAGGATGGGTAGCGCGTGGAACAGCACTTCGCCGATCGGGTAATGGTAATAGTCGCTGGCCCAGCGAAGAATACGCCACAGGCTGGAGGAAAATAAGGAGGCGTCGTCGATCACGCTGTCGATCGGTTTGAGCTTATCCAGCGGCAATTCGCTGGTTTCGCTGCAGCCGGTGACGATACCGATCGCCCGCTGCTTGCCCCAGGGAACGCCTACGCGCGCGCCGACCGCAGGCTGCAGGCCTTGCGGCAGCAGATAGTCGAAGGTGCGGGCGAGGGGTACCGGCAAAGCAACGTGAACAACAGGCATTGAGGTCATCCAGAGTAAAAAAACAGTCCATCAGTTTACACGGCGCATCGGCAAATGTACGGTTCCGATTGCGTGGTACTTTTAATTCTGTATAATTTGCCGCCTTTGGTATAATTCGATACCAAATTTTATTATCAACCACGTGTGGTGTCTGGCGAAACAGGGCTGGATAGCGACACGGCCTTAACTGAGGTTTCCCATGAAACAAGGTATCCACCCAAAATACGAAGAAGTTACTGCTAACTGCTCTTGCGGTAACGTGATCAAAATCCGCTCTACCGTGGGTCACGATCTGAACCTGGACGTTTGTGGCGAATGCCACCCGTTCTACACTGGCAAGCAGCGTGACGTTGCTACCGGTGGCCGCGTTGACCGCTTCAACAAGCGTTTCAGCGTGCCAGGCGCTAAGAAATAAGATTTCTTATTGTCAGATGAAAAAGGCGCCTTCGGCGCCTTTTTTCGTTTCTACCGTCTGCTTTCGCAGACCGGCGCTTAGTATTCCCAGGTATCGGGATCCACACCCAATTCACGCATCAACAGCTTCGCGGCTTCCGGGATTTCATCGCTGCGTTCTTTGCGCAGGTCTTCGTCGTTCGGCAGCGGCTGGCCGGTAAAGGCGTGCAGAAACGCTTCACACAGCAATTCGCTGTTGGTGGCGTGGCGCAGGTTATTGACCTGGCGACGGGTCCGTTCATCGGTGAGGATTTTCAGGACCTTCAGCGGAATGGATACCGTGATCTTTTTGACTTGCTCGCTTTTTTTACCGTGTTCAGCGTAAGGGCTGACATACTCGCCGTTCCACTCAGCCATGGGACACCTTAAATTTGTCAGAAAAATTACAAAATTCTAAAAACCGGCCAATTATGCCCGATCTTCACTGTTCTCACTAAATAAATGTCAATTATACGCGACCAAGGTCACTGAATGCGGACGATCAATAGGTGTCGCCTATGCATTCCGGGTTAACATCGTATCGTTATATCAAACCGGCATAATTTTAGCGGGTATTAGGGCATTGCTCAATCTATACGCAAAGAAGTTTAGATGTCCAGATGTATTGACGTCTATCCTCGCTGCGATTAATCTTTAGGCCTCATTCATCCGAATCCCGAGAGCCGAGCGACCCTATGACGCGTAAACCTGCCACGATTGCCGTACGTAGCGGCCTGAACGATGACGAACAGTACGGCTGCGTTGTTCCGCCGATCCACCTTTCCAGCACCTATAATTTTACCGACTTCAATCAGCCTCGCGCTCATGACTACTCGCGCCGCGGTAACCCGACGCGTGACGTGGTCCAGCGTGCGCTGGCGGAACTGGAAGGCGGTGCCGGTGCGGTGATGACCAGCAGCGGGATGTCGGCGATCCATCTGGTGACCACCGTATTGCTGCAGCCCGGCGATCTGCTGGTGGCGCCGCATGATTGCTACGGCGGCAGCTACCGGTTGTTCGATAGCCTCAGTAAGCGTGGCGCTTACCGCGTGCTGTTTGTCGATCAGGGGAATGAAGAGGCGCTGCAGCAGGCATTGGCGCAAAAGCCCAAGCTGGTGCTGATTGAAAGTCCAAGTAACCCGCTGCTGCGCGTGGTGGATATTGCGGCGATATGCGATGCGGCACACGCAGTGGGGGCCTTGACGGTGGTGGACAACACCTTCCTCAGCCCGGCGCTGCAGCAACCCATCGGGCTGGGTGCCGATCTGGTGGTGCATTCCTGCACCAAATATCTTAACGGCCATTCCGACGTGGTCGCAGGCGCGGTGATCGCCAAAGATAAAGATCTGGCGGTGGAGCTGGCGTGGTGGGCCAATAATATCGGCGTGACCGGCGGCGCGTTCGACAGCTATTTGTTGCTGCGCGGCATGCGTACCCTGTCGCCGCGTATCAAGGCGGCGCAACAAAACGCCGAAGCTATTGTCAGTTATTTACAGCAGCAACCCTTGGTGAAAAAGCTGTATCATCCTTCTCTGCCACAGAACCCTGGGCACGAGATTGCACGTCGTCAGCAACGCGGTTTTGGCGCGATGCTCAGCTTTGAACTGGACGGTGATGAAGCGCTATTGCGCCGTTTTCTGTCTGCCCTTGAGCTGTTTACTCTGGCAGAATCGTTGGGCGGCGTAGAAAGCCTGATCTCGCATGCAGCGACCATGACCCATGCAGGTATGGCGGCAGAAGCCCGTGCGGCGGCCGGTATTTCCGAGAGCCTGCTGCGTATCTCCGTGGGTATTGAAGACAGTGAAGATTTGATTGCCGATCTGGAACGTGCCTTCCAGGCGGCGGCAACGAGGTAAGCATGAATGCAATTGCGGTAGCAGGGCCTGTGAGCGGGCGTCAACTGCACAAGTTTGGCGGCAGCAGCCTGGCGGACGTGAAGTGTTATCTGCGGGTGGCCGGGATCATGGCCGAATACAGCCAGCCAGGCGACATGATGGTGGTGTCGGCTGCCGGCAGCACCACCAACCAACTGATTAGCTGGCTGAAGCTTAGTCAGAGCGATCGCCTTTCTGCGCATCAGGTTCAGCAGACGCTGCGTCGTTATCACAGCGATTTGATTAGCGGTCTGTTACCGCCGGAAACCGCTGAACCCTTGATCGCCGAGTTTATTCAGGATCTGGAGCGTCTGGCCGTGTTGCTGGACGAAAAGCTCGACGACGTCATCTATGCCGAGGTGGTTGGTCACGGCGAGATCTGGTCGGCGCGCCTGATGGCGGCGGTACTGAACAAGCTGGATATGCAGGCGGCCTGGTTGGACGCGCGCGATTTCCTGCGGGCGGAACGTGCTGCCCAGCCGCAGGTTGATGAAGGCCGTTCTTATCCTCTGCTGCAACAATTGCTGGCACAGCATCCGGGCAAACGCCTGGTGGTGACCGGTTTTATTTCACGTAACGACGCCGGTGAAACCGTGCTGTTAGGGCGTAACGGCAGTGACTATTCCGCCACGCAGGTCGGTGCGTTGGCCGGTGCGGAGCGCGTGACCATCTGGAGCGACGTGGCTGGGGTCTACAGCGCCGATCCCCGCAAGGTGAAAGACGCCTGCCTGCTGCCGCTGCTGCGCCTGGACGAAGCCAGTGAACTGGCGCGTTTGGCGGCTCCGGTGCTGCACACCCGTACTTTGCAACCGGTATCCGGCAGCGATATCGATCTTCAACTGCGTTGCAGTTATCAGCCGGAACAGGGTTCAACGCGTATCGAACGCGTGCTGGCCTCGGGCACCGGTGCGAAGATCGTCACCAGCCATGACGACGTGTGTTTGATTGAGCTGCAGGTTGCCAGTCAGCATGATTTTAAACTGGCACAGCAAGAGTTGGATTTGGTGCTTAAGCGCGCGCAGATCAAACCGCTGGCGGTAGGGGTTCATCCGGACCGCAGTCTGGTTCAGCTGTGCTACACCTCCGAAGTGGTGAACAGCGTCCTGCACACGCTGCAAAACGCGGGCCTGCCGGGTGAGCTGCAACTGCGCGAAGGCTTGGCGCTGGTAGCGCTGGTAGGTGCCGGCGTTTGTAAAAACCCGCTGCACAGCCATCGCTTCTATCAGCAACTGAAAGACCAGCCGGTAGAGTTTATCTGGCAGGCTGAAGACGGCATCAGCATGGTGGCGGTGCTGCGTCAGGGGCCAACCGCGCTGCTGATTCAGGGCCTGCATCAGACCCTGTTCCGCGCTGAAAAACGTATTGGTCTGGTGCTGTTCGGCAAAGGCAATATCGGCGCACGCTGGCTGGAGTTGTTTGCCCGCGAGCAGAAAAACATCTCCGCCCGCAGCGGCTTCGAATTCAGCCTGGCGGGCGTGGTGGACAGTCGCCGCAGCCTGCTCAATTACGACGGGCTGGACGCCAGCCGCGTATTGGCCTTCTTCGAGGACGAAGCGCAGGAACTGGACGAGGAGTCGTTGTTCTTGTGGATGCGCGCGCACCCGTTTGACGATCTGGTGGTGCTGGACGTGACCGCCAGTGAAAATCTGGCCGAGCAGTATCTGGACTTCGCCAGCTACGGTTTCCATGTGATCAGCGCCAACAAACTGGCGGGAGCGTCGTGCAGCGCCAACTATCGCCAAATTCGCGATGCCTTTGCCAAGACCGGCCGCCACTGGCTGTATAACGCTACCGTCGGTGCCGGTCTGCCGGTCAACCATACTGTACGCGATCTGCGCGACAGTGGTGACAGCATTCTGGCCATTAGCGGCATCTTCTCCGGTACGCTGTCCTGGCTGTTCCTGCAGTTCGACGGCACGGTGCCGTTCACCGACCTGGTGGATCAGGCCTGGCAACAGGGGCTGACAGAACCGGATCCCCGTGTCGATCTCTCCGGTCAGGATGTGATGCGCAAGCTGGTGATCCTGGCGCGCGAAGCGGGCTACGACATTGAGCCGAATCAGGTGCGGGTGGAGTCGCTGGTGCCTGCGGGCGCAGAGCTTGGCTCCGTGGATCAGTTCTTTGAAAATGGTGATGCGTTGAACCAACAGATGCTGCAGCGCTTTGAGGCCGCCAGTGAAATGGGGCTGGTGCTGCGCCATGTAGCGCGTTTCGATGCCAACGGCAAGGCGCGGGTCGGTGTTGAAGCGGTCCGCCCTGAACATCCGCTGGCGTCGTTGCTGCCTTGCGATAACGTATTCGCTATCGAAAGCCGCTGGTATCGTGACAATCCGCTGGTGATCCGTGGACCCGGGGCCGGGCGCGACGTCACTGCCGGGGCGATCCAGTCAGACCTTAACCGTTTGGCGCAGCTGCTTTAATCTTCTTGTGGGCGCGCATTCGTCGCGCCCCTCGTTTTTCCTGCCATAATTCTCTGTGTTGCGAACATGAAATTCCTTCTCTTAACGGGTGAGGATTAATCATCGTATTCCCCTCACTTTCCTGTTGACTCTTTAGCCAACATACGGCATTTTCTATCTAGACGTCTAAACGTATAGACGCTTATCAAAACAAGCAGAACAGCGATCGATAAGAGGCGGGCAGGGTATGAGTTTTTTCCACGCAAACCAGCGGGAAGCGCTGAATCAGAGTCTGGCGGAGTTAAACGGCCAGATTAACGTATCATTTGAATTCTTCCCGCCGCGCACCAGCGAGATGGAAGACACCCTGTGGCAATCCATTGACCGCCTGAGCAGCCTGAAGCCAAAATTTGTTTCCGTGACCTATGGCGCTAACTCCGGCGAGCGCGATCGCACCCACAGCATCATCAAAGGGATCAAGGATCGCACCGGTCTGGATGCGGCCCCACACCTGACCTGCATCGACGCCAGCCCGGCTCAGCTGCGTGAGATTGCGACCGATTACTGGAACAGCGGCATCCGGCATATAGTGGCACTGCGTGGCGACTTGCCACCGGGCAGCGGCAAGCCGGACATGTACGCGACCGATTTGGTGGCCTTGCTGAAGGAGGTCGGCGATTTCGATATCTCGGTTGCCGCTTACCCTGAAGTGCATCCGGAAGCGAAAAGCCCGCAGGCGGACCTGATTAACCTGAAACGTAAAATCGATGCCGGCGCCAACCGGGCGATTACCCAGTTCTTTTTCGATGTGGAAAGCTACCTGCGCTTCCGCGATCGTTGCGTCGCTACCGGCATTGATGTGGAAATCGTCCCGGGCATTCTGCCGGTATCCAACTTCAAGCAGCTGCAGCGTTTTGCCACCATGACCAACGTACGCGTACCGAGCTGGATGACCAGCATGTTTGAAGGGCTGGATGACGACGCGGAAACCCGCAAAATGGTCGGCGCCAATATCGCGATGGATATGGTGAAGATCCTCAGCCGCGAAGGGGTAAAGGATTTCCACTTCTATACGCTCAACCGTGCAGAGATGAGCTACGCCATTTGCCATACGCTGGGTGTGCGTCCGGTCGCGGCCTGATTCACTCTATTCATCATCATCGGGAAGGGCGCTGGGTCAATGCAGCGCCCTTTTTGTTGGGCGCAATTTCTTCCAATACCGCTACCGCTGCTGGGCAACCCGTTGAGATGAAGCATCCGTCAGCGAGGGATAAAAAAAAAGGCCCCTGCAAGCAGGAGCCGTGCTTTTGGCGCTTAACCTAGCCGGTATTGCGCATCCCGGCAGCAACGCCGGCAATGGTGACCATCAGCGCCTGCTCAACGCGGGCGTCCGGGTGCTCCTGCTGGCGCGAACGGTGCAGCAGCTCAGCCTGCAGGACGTTCAACGGGTCGGTGTACACGTTACGCAGCGCAATGGATTCGGCGATCCACGGCAGGTCTTCCATCAGGTGCGCGTCATTGGCGATGGTCAGCACCACCTTGATGTCGCTTTCCAACTGATCGCGCAGCTGCTGGCCCAGTGGCCACAGCGATTTGTCCACCAGGCGTTGGTCGTAATATTCCGCCAGCCACAGGTCGGCCTTGGCGAACACCATTTCCAGCATCGCAATACGGGTGGAGAAGAACGGCCAGTCGCGGCACATGGCTTCCAGCTGATCCTGCTTGCCGGCTTTTACCGCTTCCTGCAAACCGGCACCGGCGCCCAGCCAGGCCGGTAACATCAGACGGTTCTGCGTCCAGGCGAAGATCCACGGAATGGCGCGCAGGCTCTCTACGCCGCCGTTTGGCTTGCGCTTGGCAGGGCGGGAGCCCAGCGGCAGTTTGCCCAGCTCCAGTTCCGGCGTTGCGGCGCGGAAATAAGGCACAAAATCCGGGTTTTCGCGCACGTAGCCACGGTACATTTTGCATGAGGTGTCTGACAGCTCATCCATCAGCGTACGCCACTCTTTTTTCGGCTCTGGCGGCGGCAGCAGGTTGGCTTCCAGGATAGCACCGGCATACAGCGCCAGGCTGCTGATGGTGACTTCCGGCAGACCGAATTTGAAGCGGATCATCTCGCCTTGCTCGGTCACGCGCAGGCCGCCTTTCAGGCTGCCCGGCGGTTGCGACAGCAGTGCCGCATGCGCAGGTGCGCCGCCGCGGCCAATCGAACCGCCACGGCCGTGGAACAGAGTCAGCGCTACGCCGGCCTTTTCGCAGGTTTTGATCAGTGCGTCTTGAGCGCGGTATTGCGCCCAGGAGGCGGCCATCACCCCGGCGTCTTTCGCCGAGTCGGAATAGCCGATCATCACCATCTGTTTGCCCTGGATAAAGCCGCGATACCAGTCAATATTCAGCAACTGGGTCATCACGTCGTCGGCGTTATTCAGGTCGTCGAGAGTTTCGAACAGCGGCGCGACCGGCAGCGGGAACGGACAACCGGCTTCTTTCAGCAGCAGGTGAACCGCCAGCACGTCCGAAGGCGTGCGCGCCATGGAGATCACGTAGGCGGCAATCGAGCCTTCTGGCGCCTCGGCGATCACCCGGCAGGTTTCCAGCACTTCCTGGGTGTCGGCGCTCGGTTCCCACTTCAACGGGACCAGCGGGCGTTTGGAATTCAGTTCACGGATCAGGAACGCCTGCTTGTCGGCTTCTGACCAGCTTTCGTAGTCGCCAAGGCCCAGGTAGCGGGTCAGTTCGGCGATGGCTTCGGTGTGGCGCGTGCTTTCCTGGCGAACGTCGATGCGTACCAGCGGCACACCAAAGCAGCGCACGCGACGCAGGGTATCCAGTAATTGGCCGTTGGCGATGATGCTCATGCCGCAGGCCTGCAGCGACTGGTAACAGGCGAACAGCGGTTCCCACAGCTGTTCGTTATTCACCAGCAGATCGTGCGGCTTCAGCACGCGCTCGCCTTTAAGGCGGCCTTCCAGATAGGCCTGAGAGCTCATCAACTGGCTGCGTAGCTGCTTCATGATTTCGCGGTACGGCTCTTGAACCTCGTCACCACCGGCCCGGGCGCGCAGTTCCGGAGTACATTCGGTCATCGACAGTTCGGACACCAGCACCTGAATATCGCGGGTGAACAGATCGCAGGCTTTCCAGCGGCTCAGCAGCAGCACGTGGCGGGTGATCTCGGCCGTGACGTTCGGGTTGCCGTCGCGGTCACCGCCCATCCAGGACGTGAAACGCACCGGCACCGCCTCCGCCGGCAGGCTGTAATCGATGGAATTTTCCAGCTGTTCGTTGAATTCGCGCAGGAAGGCAGGGACCCCTTCCCACAGGCTGTTTTCCACCACCGCAAAGCCCCACTTGGCTTCGTCAACCGGGGACGGACGGTGTTTGCGGATCTCGTCGGTATGCCACGATTGAGCCACCAACTGACGCAGGCGGCGCATGATCTTGTTGCGCTCGTAGTCGGCCAGATCGTTATGGTCGAGCTGGCTGAGGCAGGTGTTCACCTCTACCAGTTTGTGGATCAGGGTGCGGCGGGTGATTTCCGTCGGGTGCGCAGTCAGCACCAGCTCGATAGAAAGTTGAGACACCGCATTCTGCAGCTCTTTGGTGCTGAGCTTTTTGTCTTTCAGCCGGGTGAACAGTTGAGCCAGCGCTTCCGGGTTGCTGGCGGCTTCACCGTTGGGTGAAATGCTGTGGTACTGCTCGGCGGTATTGGTCAGATTGAGAAACTGACTGAAGGCGCGTGCGACCGGCAGCAACTCGTCGTTGGACAGGTTTTGCAAGGTGGAAAGCAGCTCCTGACGGTGCGCTTCATTGCCTGCACGTGAAGATTTGGAAAGCTTACGGATAGTTTCAACGCGATCGAGAATATGCTCGCCCAGAGCTTCTTTGATGGTATCGCCGAGCAATTTGCCGAGCATACTGACATTACTTCGCATTGCCGAATATTGTTCGTTCATATAACCCCTGACCCAATTCTGTATTTACCCTTCATCTTTCAAGCCACAGCGGTGTTGGCTTCGCGCTCTCACCCCGTTCACTTGGTTGATCCAAGCTCCCGGGGATTCAAGCGTTCGCCGCCTAGCTGCAACTTGAAATCTATTGGGTAGATGATTTTTATCTTGTAAGTAAATTTCACGTGTCAGGCGAAGAGCGCCTGTTTTATCTCGCCACGTTCCTGTCCAATCGTCAATTGACACTATTTTTAGCAAAAAAACATCAAAATCGGCGCATTTTCTGAAATTTAATTACGGCACGCCGGTTATCAGTCTGGCTTATTTCATTGGTTTAATACGTATTTTGAGGTAGGGGAAATGATAAATCATAACCCCTACTTTGTATCAGGTTTATTGACGGCAGAAATGATCGACCAATTGGCCCAGCAGTTTGCGCGTGGGTTCGATAAAGCCGATATCGATGTATTCATCCGGCTGATGCGCTTGGTCGATAGAGCCGGGGCCCAGTACCAGGGTCGGACAGACCTGCTGGACGAACGGCGCCTCGGTGCAATAGTTGACCACCTGTGTACGGGTGCCCAGCAGTTTCTCAATCACCGCCACCATCTGATGATCGGTCGGACACTCGTAGCCCGGTACCGAGGCATGCAGTTCTTCAATGCTCAGGCGGCCCGGCCAGCGTTGGCTGATGGGTTCCAGCGTTTGGTGCATCAGTTCGTTGATATTGTCGAGCGTCATGCCCGGCAGCGGACGGATATCCAGATGCAGTTCACAGCAGGCGCAGATGCGGTTAGCGGCATCGCCGCCGCTGATATGGCCGAAGTTCATGGTGGGATAAGGCACGGCGAATGCCGGGTTGTTGTAGCGCTCCTGCAGCGTTTTACGCAGCTCCATCAAACGGCCGATGGTGTCATGCATCAGATCGATGGCGTTCACGCCGCGCGCCGGGTCGCTTGAATGGCCAGATTGGCCGACAATGCGAATGGCGTTGGCCATATGGCCTTTGTGCGCACGCACCGGCTGCAATGAGGTCGGTTCGCCGATAATCGCGAAGTCAGGGCGGATGCTGGTCGAGGCGGCGAAGTAACGTGCGCCGGCCATCGTCGTTTCTTCATCTGCGGTGGCCAAAATGTACAGCGGCTTGGTCAGCTGGCTGGCATCGATGTCACGCACCGCATCCAAAATAAAGGCAAAGAAGCCCTTCATGTCGGCGGTACCCAGTCCATACAGCTTATTGTCGTGCTCGGTCAGGGTGAAAGGATCGCGTGTCCAACGGCCTTCATCATAAGGCACGGTATCGGTGTGGCCCGCCAGCAGCAGGCCGCCACTGCCTTCGCCAATGCTTGCCAGCAGGTTGAATTTGTTGCGGCTGTCCGGCACCGGCTGCACGTCGACGCGGAAACCCAAATCGGCAAACCAGCCGGCCAGCAAGTTGATTAACGCTTCATTACTCTGATCGAGGGCACCATCGGTGGCGCTGATCGACGGAGTGGCGATCAACGCCCGGTACAGCTCAATAAATGGAGGTAATTTCATCTTCACTGTTGACAGCCTTTGGTTAGGTTGGTATCAATATTCATGCAGTTATTGTGAATAAAAATACAGTAAGCTGGAGCGTAAGGGAACCCGATTCCCGGATGATTATAAAAACATCAACGCTCGACCTCGTGGGTGAACGGCGAAACAACGCTGGTGAGCCTGGAAACCTGAGTCGAAAACGACCAAACGCAAGTCAAGAAGGTGAAAGGCCCCATGTTGAATACGCTGATTGTCGGTGCCAGCGGTTATGCCGGAGCGGAGCTCACGGCGTACCTTAATCGTCACCCACACATGAACATAACCGCTTTAGCGGTTTCAGCGCAAAGTGCAGATGCAGGAAAATTGCTTTCCGATTTGCACCCTCAGTTAAAAGGCATCGTTGATCTGCCGTTGCAACCACTGGTTGACGTTGCGAAAGCGGCTGAAGGTATCGACGTGGTGTTTTTGGCCACGGCGCATGAGGTCAGCCACGATATCGCGCCAGCGTTCCTGGCCGCCGGTTGCGTGGTGTTCGATCTTTCCGGTGCATTCCGCGTAAAAGATACCGCTTTCTACAGCCAGTACTACGGTTTTGAACATCAGCATGCCGAGCTGCTGGAGCAGGCGGTATATGGCCTGGCGGAGTGGCAGAGCGACGAAATCAAACAGGCGCAGCTGATAGCCGTGCCAGGCTGTTACCCAACGGCAGCGCAGCTGGCACTGAAACCGCTGATCGACCAAGGTTTGCTGAACCTCGACCAGTGGCCGGTCATCAACGCCACTAGCGGCGTTAGCGGCGCGGGCCGCAAGGCCAGCGTCACCACCAGCTTCTGTGAAGTGAGCCTGCAGCCGTACGGGATTTTCAACCACCGTCATCATCCGGAAATCGTCGCGCATCTGGGAGCGCCGGTCATTTTTACGCCACATTTGGGTAACTTCCCGCGTGGTATTCTCGAAACCATCACCTGTCGCCTTAAAGCCGGCGTGACCGCGCAGGACGTGGCCGCCGTTTATCACGCTGCCTATGACGACAAACCGCTGGTGCGGCTGTACGACAAAGGCGTGCCGGCGCTGAAGTCAGTGGTTGGGTTGCCGTTTTGCGATATCGGCTTTGCTGTGCAGGGCGAACACCTGATTGCCGTGGCGGTGGAAGACAACCTGTTGAAAGGCGCAGCCGCCCAGGCGGTGCAATGCCTGAATATCCGTTTTGGGTTCCCGGAAACCCAGTCATTACTTTAATAAATCACCAGCGTGGGATGTAAACAGCGATGAACCCGTTAATTATCAAGTTAGGTGGCGTGTTATTAGACAGTGAAGAAGCGCTGGAGCGTTTGTTTACCGCGCTGGACAGCTACCGCCAGCAGCATCAGCGCCCACTGGTTATCGTCCACGGCGGCGGTTGCGTGGTGGACGAACTGATGAAGCAGCTTTCCCTGCCGGTGGTGAAGAAAAATGGGCTGCGGGTTACCCCGGCCGATCAGATCGACATTATCACCGGCGCACTGGCCGGTACGGCCAACAAAACCTTGCTGGCATGGGCGATCAAACACCAGATTAATGCCGTAGGCCTGAGCCTGGCGGACGGCGGCAGCGTCACCGTCACCCCGCTCGATCCGGCGCTTGGCCACGTAGGCAACGCGCAGCCGGGGTCGCCAGCGTTGCTCAATACCCTGCTGGGTGCCGGCTACCTGCCGGTGATCAGCTCTATCGGTATTACCGCCGATGGGAAGTTAATGAATGTAAACGCCGATCAGGCGGCGACCGCGTTGGCCGCCACGCTGGGTGCGGATTTGATCCTGCTGTCGGATGTCAGTGGCATCCTCGACGGAAAAGGGCAGCGCATCGCAGAAATGACGGCGCAAAAAGCGGAACAACTGATTGCCCAGGGCATCATCACTGATGGTATGGTGGTGAAGGTGAATGCGGCGCTCGATGCGGCCCGCACCCTCGGTCGCCCGGTAGATATCGCCAGTTGGCGCCATGCCGATCAGCTTCCTGCACTGTTTAACGGCGTGTCGATTGGCACCCGGATCCTCGCTTAAATTTAGAATTAAAAAGGAAAAGACCATGCAAAACCAAGGCATCAAAAAAATCGTTCTGGCGTACTCTGGCGGCCTGGATACTTCGGCCATCATTCCCTGGCTGAAAGAAAACTACGGCGGCTGCGAAGTGGTGGCATTCGTGGCAGATATCGGCCAGGAGCGCAGCGATCTGGAAGGCGTGGAGCAAAAAGCCCTGCAATCCGGTGCCTCTGAGTGTCACGTTGTTGATCTGCGTGAAGAATTCATCAGTGATTATGTTTACCCCGTGCTGCAAACCGGTGCTCTGTATGAAGGCAGCTACCTGCTGGGGACCTCAATGGCCCGTCCGATCATCGCCAAGGCGCAGGTTGAGCTGGCGCTGAAGGTCGGTGCTGACGCGCTGTGCCACGGCGCAACCGGTAAAGGTAACGACCAGGTGCGTTTCGAAACCACCTATACCGCACTGGCGCCGCACCTGAAAGTGGTAGCCCCTTGGCGCGAGTGGAACCTGCGTTCCCGTGAAGCGCTGCTGGACTACCTGAAAGAGCGCAACATCCCGACCACGGCGTCGCTGGAAAAAATCTACAGCCGTGACGAAAACGCCTGGCATATCTCTACCGAAGGCGGCGTGCTGGAAAGCCCGTGGAATGCACCGAATAAAGACTGCTGGGTCTGGACCGTCGATCCGCAGGAAGCTCCGGATCAGCCAGAGCAGGTGACTGTCACCGTCGAGAAAGGTCGGGTAGTGGCGGTAAACGGCGAAGCGTTGAGCCCGTACAAATGCCTGGAAACCCTGAACGTGCTGGGCGCCAAACATGGTGTGGGCCGTATCGATATCGTGGAAAACCGTTTGGTGGGTATCAAATCCCGCGGTTGCTACGAAACCCCGGGTGGCACCATCATGGTGGCGGCACTGCGTGGCGTTGAGCAGCTGGTTCTGGATCGCGATAGCTTCAAATGGCGTGAGCAGCTGGGCCTGGAAATGGCTTACGTAGTGTACGATGGCCGTTGGTTCGCGCCGCTGCGTCGTTCACTGCAAGCATCTGCTGAGGCACTGGCCGAAGAAGTGAACGGCGAAGTGGTGCTGCAGCTGTACAAAGGCCAGGTAACGGCAATTCAGAAGAAATCTGCCAATAGCCTGTACTCTGAAGAGTTCGCCACCTTTGGCGAAGACGAAGTTTACGATCACAGCCATGCCGGTGGCTTTATCCGCCTGTTCTCGCTCTCTTCACGCATCCGTGCACTGAACGAGAAAAAGAACAAGTAACTTTATTGATTATTCGGCGTGACTTGATAAGGGCGCAGCGTGCTGCGCCCTTATTCGCATAAAATTCAGGAGTAAGGTATGGCACTTTGGGGCGGACGGTTCAGTCAGGCGGCAGATCAGCGGTTCAAGCAGTTAAATGATTCTTTGCGCTTCGATTATCGCCTGGCGGAACAGGACATCGTAGGGTCAGTGGCCTGGTCGAAAGCGCTGGTGACCGTCAACGTATTGACGGCGACCGAGCAGCAACAGCTGGAACAGGCGTTGAGCGTGCTGTTGGAAGAGGTACAGGCCGATCCGCAGGCGATTGTCAGCAGCGATGCGGAAGATATTCACAGCTGGGTGGAGCAAAAGCTGATCGACAAGGTCGGCGATCTCGGTAAAAAGCTGCACACCGGCCGTAGCCGTAACGATCAGGTCGCGACCGATCTGAAATTGTGGTGCAAACACCAAATTGGTGAACTGCATCAGGCCATCGTGCAACTGCAACAGGCGCTGGTGGAAACCGCCGAAGCCAACCAGGATGCGGTGATGCCGGGTTATACCCACCTGCAGCGTGCGCAGCCGGTGACCTTCGCGCACTGGTGTCTGGCCTATGTTGAAATGCTGGCGCGTGATGAAAGCCGCCTGCAGGATACGCTGAAACGCCTGGACGTCAGCCCGCTGGGCAGTGGCGCACTGGCCGGCACTGCGTACCCGATCGACCGTGAGCAATTGGCCGGTTGGCTGGGCTTTGCTTCGGCAACCCGTAATAGCCTGGACAGCGTTTCGGATCGTGACCACGTGCTGGAACTGTTGTCTAACGCCTCCATCAGCATGGTGCACCTGTCGCGCTTTGCCGAAGACCTGATCTTCTTCAACAGCGGCGAAGCGGCCTTTGTCGATCTGTCCGACCGCGTGACTTCCGGCTCCTCGCTGATGCCGCAGAAGAAAAACCCGGATGCGTTGGAGCTGATCCGCGGTAAATGCGGGCGTGTACAGGGTGCATTGACGGGCATGATGATGACGCTGAAAGGCCTGCCGCTGGCGTACAACAAAGATATGCAGGAAGACAAGGAAGGGCTGTTCGACGCGTTGGATACCTGGATGGACTGTCTGCAGATGGCGGCGCTGGTGCTGGATGGCATCCAGGTGAAACGTCCGCGTTGTAAGGAAGCGGCAGAGCAGGGTTACGCCAATTCGACCGAACTGGCGGATTATCTGGTCGCCAAAGGCGTGCCATTCCGTGAGGCGCACCATATCGTCGGTGAGGCGGTGGTAGAGGCGATTCGCCAGGGTAAGGCGTTGGAAGCCCTGCCGTTGGCTGATTTGCAGAAATTCAGCGCGGTGATTGGCGACGACGTATACCCAATTCTGGCACTTCAATCATGCCTGGATAAACGTTCCGCCAAGGGGGGCGTATCTCCTCAACAGGTCGCCAGTGCGATCGCCGCAGCGAAACAGCGTTTGGCTTGAGTGGCGTAAGGGCAGCCCGGTGCTGCCCTTTATCGATTATCTCGCCAGCCGTGCGCAAAGATAGCGGTTCAGGCTGACGCCTTCCTCTATAGCGTTGATCGCCAGACGTCGATGTTGTTCCGGTGTCATACGCAATACCAGTTTGCCGCTGAAAACTCTCTCGGCCAGCGCCTGTGGCGGTGTTTCAGGTCATTGATCATCTCGCTAACCTGTTTTTCAATACCTTCAAGCGCTGCGGTACGCGTTGCGGCAAGCAGCAAGCGACAAGAGTGGAATTCGAAGCGCAAAAAAAAACCGGGCACGAAGGCCCGGTGGGGATAGATAGCAGGGGGAAGAACTACTCGCCCGGACAGCGTTGGCAGCGTTCCGCCTCGGCTTCGCCCAGTTTCAGTTTTGACTGCAAGTCACGCAGTGCGGTTCGCAGGCCTTCTTCGATCACCGGGTGATAGAACGGCATGTCCAGCATCTGGTTGATGGTCATTTTCTGCTGATGCGCCCAGGCTAACAGATGAGCAATGTGCTCGACATCCGGCCCCATCATTTCTGCGCCGAGGAAACGCCCGGTACCTTGTTCGCCGTAGACGTGCAGGATGCCTTTATTACGCAGCATCACCCGTGAACGGCCCTGATTTTCGAATGACACTTCACCGATTTCGAAACAGCCGCAGGCGCTGAATTTTTCATTCAGCTCGCGGAAGGTGGAACCGACCATGGCGATCTGCGGATCGGAAAATACCACCGAGATCGCACTGCGGCGCAGGCCCGGGGTCACTTCCGGGAAGCTCCCGGCGTTGGTTCCGGCAATGCGCGCCTGATCGCTGGCTTCGTGCAATAACGGCAGCTGGTTGCTGGCGTCACCGGCGATAAAGATATGCGGCACGTTGGTTTGCATCGTCAGACGATCGGCCTGAGGCACGCCCCTGGCATCGAGCACCAGACGGGTGTTCTCAAGACCCAGATTATCGACGTTCGGTCGACGACCGGTGGCAGCCAGGACGTAATCCACCATGATCTCCTGCGGTAAGCCGTTCAGACCCTGATAGCGGATAAAGACCTTGTCGCCTTCGCGCTGCATCATGTCCACTTTCACATCGGCATCAAGATAGAACTCTTCGCCCAACGCTTTGGCGGCATAATTGCGTACCGTACTATCGGTTAGCGGCCCGACGGCACCACCAACGCCAAATACTTTGGTTTCGACGCCGAGGCGATGCAGCGCCTGCCCCAGCTCCAGGCCAATTACGCCAGGCCCGAACACGGCCACCGAGTCTGGCAAATCAGTCCAGTTGAACACGTCATCATTGACAATCAAGCGGTCGCCCAGCGCATTCCATGCTGCCGGCCAGCTTGGGCGGGAACCGGTGGCGATAACGATGCGTTGCGCCACAATGCGGGTGTGATCGTCCACCTGCAAAGTATTGTCGTCGATGAAACGGGCATAACCCTGAATTTTGTCGGTGGCCGGGATTTCGTCGACACCTTCCAGTACGAAGCCGACGAAACGGTCGCGCTCGCGTTTAACACGGTCCATGACTTCACGGCCGTTAATGGTAGTTTTTCCGGCGGGATACACGCCAAAACCCGGTGCCCGCTCGATTTGATGCACCGCCTCGGCGGCGGCAATCAGCAATTTTGATGGCATGCAGCCAACGCGGGCACAGGTGGTGCCATAAGCTCCGCCTTCGATCATCACCACGCTTGGGGTGGCAAGCTTGGCGGCGCGATAGGCGCCCAGACCGGCGGTGCCGCCGCCGATGACCGCGACGTCAACATTCAACTGTTTCATATCCGCTCCTGAAAGCTAAAAAAAGGGCGGGCCGAAGCCCGCCAAAAGTTCACGTTGGCTTTGTTATTACTTATAAATCAGGCTGACAGGAAGTTTTCCAGGTCATCGCTGCCGCCGATATGACGGCCGCCGATGAAGACCTGAGGTACGGTTGCACGGCCGGTGACGGCGCGCAGGCTAACGGTGGTGGCGTCCTGACCCAGTACGATCTCTTCATACTGGATGCCACGTTCCTGCAGCATTTGTTTGGCTTTGGCGCAGAATGGGCAGCCCGGTTTGGTGAACAGGGAAACCGACTCCTGCACTTTGAATTCCGGAGCCAGGTATTTCAGCATGGTGTCGGCGTCAGACACTTCAAACGGGTCGCCCGGCTTGTTAGGTTCGACGAACATTTTTTCCACCACGCCGTTGCGCACCAGCATGGAATAACGCCATGAGCGCGGGCCAAAGCCCAGATCCGCTTTCTCGACCAGCATGTCCATGCCTTTGGTGAACTCGCCGTTGCCGTCTGGAATGAAGGTGATGTTCTCTGCGTGCTGATCGGCCTTCCAGGCGTTCATAACGAAGGTGTCGTTCACTGAAACGCACAGAATGCTGTCAACGCCGTGTTGTTTGAATACGCTGGACAGTTCGTTGTAGCGTGGCAGATGACTGGAAGAACAGGTTGGGGTAAACGCGCCCGGCAGTGAAAACACGATGACGGTTTTGTCTTTGAACAGGTCGTCGGTGGTGACGTCAATCCATTGGTCGCCCTGACGGGTGTGGAAGGTAACCTGAGGGACTTTTTTGCCTTCTTGACTGGTAAACATGAATTAACCCCTTAATTAGGAAAAATAATTTTTAGCTGTTAGCGCGGTATCGCTTCGTTGGGTGACATTATTGACGTCGGGGCTTGATAGATCTAATCGCTCATTGCTATCTTATCTATCGCCATGAGCTATCGTGGTCTGGAGGGAAACAATGAATATTCGTGATTTAGAGTACCTGGTCGCTTTGGCCGAGCACCGGCATTTCCGCCGTGCCGCCGATTCTTGCCATGTTAGCCAACCCACGCTGAGTGGGCAGATCCGTAAGCTGGAAGACGAACTGGGTGTGATGCTGCTCGAACGTACCAGTCGCAAGGTGTTATTCACCCAGGCGGGCCTGTTGCTGGTGGAACAGGCGCGTACCGTGCTGCGCGAAGTCAAAGTTCTGAAAGAGATGGCCAGCCAGCAAGGTGAAGCCATGTCGGGGCCGCTGCATATCGGCCTGATCCCCACCGTCGGGCCTTATCTGCTGCCGCAGATCATTCCTACGCTGCACAAAACCTTTCCCAAGCTGGAAATGTACCTGCATGAAGCGCAAACCCAACAGCTATTGGCACAGCTTGACAGCGGTAAACTTGACTGCGCCATTCTGGCGCTGGTGAAAGAAACAGAAGCCTTTATTGAAGTGCCGCTGTTTGACGAACCGATGAAGCTGGCGGTGTATTCCGATCATCCATGGTCGCAGCGTGACCGCGTGGCGATGCCGGATCTGGCCGGTGAAAAGTTGTTGATGCTGGAAGATGGCCACTGTCTGCGCGATCAGGCGATGGGCTTTTGTTTCCAGGCCGGGGCTGACGAAGATACTCATTTCCGGGCGACCAGCCTGGAAACGCTGCGTAATATGGTTGCAGCGGGTAGTGGGATCACTTTGCTGCCTTCACTGGCGGTACCGCCGCAGCGTGAGCGCGACGGCGTGTGTTACCTGGACTGCTTCAAACCTGAACCCAAGCGCACCATTGCGCTGGTGTACCGCCCCGGCTCCCCATTGCGCAGTCGTTATGAGCAATTGGCCGAGGCGATCCGCGAGCACATGCAAAGCTACATGGGCACCACGTTAAAACAGGCGGTTTAAGCCGTTCAGCGCTGCCACCCGGTAGGCTTCGGCCATGGTCGGATAGTTGAAGGTCGTATTAACGAAGTATTCGATAGTATTGCCTTCACCTTTCTGTTCCATGATCGCCTGGCCGATGTGGATGATCTCTGCCGCACGCTCGCCGAAGCAGTGGATCCCAAGGATCTGCAGGGTGTCGCGATGGAACAGGATCTTCAGGCTGCCGACGTTCATGCCGGCAATTTGCGCGCGGGCCAGATGCTTGAACTGTGCACGACCCACTTCATACGGCACTTTCATCGCCGTCAATTCCTGCTCGGTTTTACCGACGGAGCTGATTTCCGGAATGGTGTAGATACCGGTCGGGATGTCTTCAATCAAATGTCCGCTGGCTTCGCCGGAGGAAATCGCCTGTGCGGCAATGCGGCCCTGATCGTAGGCGGCAGATGCCAGACTCGGGTAGCCAATCACGTCACCCACGGCATAAATGTGCGGCAGCGCGGTCTGGTACATGCTGTTCACTTTCAGCAGGCCACGGCTGTCTGATTCCAGACCGACGTTCTCCAGCCCCAGCGAGTCGGTATTACCGGTGCGGCCGTTGGCGTACAGCAGGCAATCGGCCTTCACTTTCTTGCCGGATTTCAGGTGAACAATCACGCCGTCTTCAGTGCCTTCGATCTTCTCGAACTCTTCGTTGTGGCGGATCACCACGCCGTTGTTCCAGAAGTGATATGACAGCGAGTCCGACATTTCCTGGTCGAGGAACGCCAGCAGACGATCGCGGGTGTTGATCAGATCCACCTTCACGTTCAAACCGCGGAAGATAGATGCATATTCACAGCCGATCACCCCGGCGCCATAGATGATGACGTGGCGCGGTTCGTGGTTCAGTTCGAGAATGGAATCACTGTTATAAATACGCGGATGGTTAAAATCGACGCTCGACGGGTTGTACGGGCGTGAGCCGCAGGCAATAACGATGTGATCGGCGCGGATGGTGTCCTGGGTGCCGTCCATATAGCTGACGCTAACGGTGTTGGCGTCGATAAAGCGCGCATCGCCGGCAAACAGCTTGCACTGGTTGCGCTCATAGAATCCCTGACGCATCCGGGTTTGCTGATTAATGACGTTATCGGCGTGGCGTAAAATGTCAGGGAATGTCGCGCTGAGCGTGCGTGAATTGTTATAAAGCGGGTTCTGGTTGAATTCGATAATGCGGCTAACGGCGTGGCGGAGGGCTTTGGATGGGATAGTGCCCCAATGGGTACATCCACCGCCTACGTTATTGTACCGTTCTATCACGGCCACGCGGGCGCCCTGTTTCACCAACCCCATAGCGGCACCTTCACCACCTGGGCCCGAGCCAATGACTATGGCATCAAATTGATAGTGCTGTTGCATAGGGGAGAGACCTGTCTTATACAAAATTACAACGGTATCTTAACATCATAGCGCTGAGTGCCCAATCACCATTAGGCTTTTTGAGGCAAAGCACAAATGGTGCAGGCTGAAACTGTGACAGGGCGCGTTTGTATAAATGCTGTTGCAATAAAATTTGCTATATTGCCGGGTCTACGGCGTTAGACTGAGAAAATGGATCTTATCTGGATATGCATATGGGCGTCAGAGCACAACAAAAAGAACGGACTCGTCGTTCCCTCATCGAAGCGGCCTTCAGCCAACTGAGCGCTGAACGCAGCTTTGCCAGTCTGAGCCTGCGCGAGGTCTCGCGTGAAGCGGGCATCGCGCCGACGTCATTTTATCGCCACTTCCGTGATGTGGACGAGCTGGGGTTAACCATGGTGGATGAGAGCGGCCTGATGCTGCGTCAACTGATGCGGCAGGCGCGGCAGCGTATCGCCAAGGGGGGCAGCGTGATCCGCACCTCGGTCTCCACCTTTATGGAGTTTATCGGCAATAATCCCAACGCCTTCCGCCTGCTGTTGCGTGAACGCTCCGGGACCTCGGCGGCCTTTCGTGCGGCGGTGGCGCGTGAGATCCAACATTTTATCGCCGAACTGGCGGATTACCTCGAGCTGGAAAACCATATGCCGCGCAGTTTCACCGAAGCGCAGGCGGAAGCTATGGTCACCATCGTTTTCAGCGCCGGTGCTGAAGCGCTGGATATCGACATCGATCAACGGCGTCGGCTCGAAGAGCGCTTAGTGTTGCAACTGCGGATGATTTCCAAAGGCGCTTATTATTGGTATCGCCGCGAACAAGAAAAAACTTCTGTATCCCACGTATAAAAAGGTAGAAAGCGATGGAAAAACCAGGCCGTGAGAATGGCACCTTACTGCTGGCGTTGATTGCCGGCCTTTCAATCAACGGTTCGTTCGCCGCGCTGTTCAGCTCGGTGGTGCCGTTTTCGATTTTCCCGATTATTGCTTTGGTGTTGGCGGTGTATTGCCTGCATCAACGGTATCTGCACCGCGCGATGCCGGATGGCATACCTAAGCTGGCGGCGGCGACCTTCCTGCTTGGGGTGCTGCTGTACAGTGCGATAGTGCGTGCCGAATACCCGCAGATCGGCTCTAACTTCCTGCCGGCGATTATTTCCGTGGCGCTGGTGTTCTGGATTGGCATGAAGCTGAAGGCGCGCAAGGCGCTGGATGAGAATACCCCGGCGTAAGGGGAAAACCAGGGGCGCAGCAAGCGCGGCGCCCCTGTGAGATTAAACGCGTTTTTCCAACAGTACGCCGCATTCCATGTGATGGGTATACGGGAACTGATCGAACAATGCCAGACGGCTGATTTGATGAGTTTCCTGCAACGTCTCCAGATTGGCGCACAGCGTTTCCGGGTTGCATGAGATATACAAAATTCGCGGATAAGCCTGCACCATTTTTACCGTTTCATCATCCAGTCCGCTGCGCGGCGGATCGACAAAAATGGTTTCGCAGTTATAGCTGCTCAGATCGATACCCTTCAAACGATTAAACTCGCGTACTCCGTTCATCGCCTGGGTAAAATCTTCCGCCGCCATGCGGATAATCTGTACGTTGTCGATATGATTGGCGGCAATGTTGTACTGCGCCGCGGCAACGGAAGGCTTGGCGATTTCAGTGGCCAGCACCCGCTCGAAGTTACGCGCCAGCGCCAGGGAGAAGTTGCCGTTGCCGCAATACAGCTCCAGCAGATCGCCTTTAGAGCCGGCGGTCACGTCCAGCGCCCATTCCAGCATCTGTATGTTCATCGCCGCATTCGGCTGGGTGAAGCTGTTTTCCACCTGACGGTAAATCATGTCGCGGCCGGCGACCGGCAGGACTTCATCGACGTAATCCTGATCCAGCATGATTTTCATCTTCGACGCACGACCAATCAACTGCAGGTCAAAGCCCTGGGCGCGGAGATCATCCCGCAGCTTTTCTGCCTGCTGCTGCCAGGCGTCGTCCAGCTTACGGTGATACAGCAGCGAGGCGATGATTTTGCCGCTGCGAGTCGACAGGTAATCAATCTGGAACAGCTTGCGGCGCAAAATAGGATCCGGCTTGATGGCGGCGATCAGTGCGCTCATCAGGCGGTTAATCAATTCGCTGGCGGCAGGAAACTGCTCGACGCGGATGCGTTGCTTGGTCTGCTGGTCAAACATGATGTGGTACATCTCGTCTTCATCATGCCAGATGCGGAATTCTGCGCGCATGCGGTAGTGTTCGACTTGCGAGCGGAACACTTCCGGCTCGGGTGCCGTGAACGGTGACATCAGCGTCTTCAGCCGGGCAGTTTTTTCCGCCAGTTGGTCATCGTAACGTTCAATAGGCAAATTCTCGGGCGTCATGTTTCTTCTCGTCAGGCAAATTTGATCAGCGGGGATTGTAGGGAATCAGTCCGTGAAGTCCAGTTTTGTCGTGTTTATTATTTGTAACATTGATAGCAGTCTAGACATCTATTTACATTGATCGTAGCATTGTCGTCCGGCCTCAAGCAGTGAGTGAAAAGGGAATCCGGTGTGAATCCGGAGCTGACGCGCAGCGGTAAGGGGAAGTCACGGCGATAGCGTTTTACGCAGACACTGTCCATTGCAGGACGGGAAGTCATCGCCCGGTGCTGGTAGCTAAGAGGCCGCCCGCAACTCCCAAGCCCGAAGACCTGCCGGTGTTACGTCGCAATGTCCGTGGCCGTCGCGAAATACCGGCCATGATCCTGCGGCATCCGCCAATTAAGTTTGGATGCTTTTTCATGACAATTACAAAAAATACGCTGCTGGCGGTGGTTTCTTCCGTCACGGCTTTTTCTGGCTGGGCGCAAGACAACACCACAGCGAATAACAGCGAAAATCTGGTGGTTTCCGCCAACCGCTTCCCGCAGCCGGTTTCTTCCGTGCTGGCACCCACTTCCGTCGTCACCCGTGATGAAATCGACCGCTGGCAGGCAAAAAGCCTGACCGATGTGATGCGCCGTCTGCCGGGTGTAGACGTTGGGCAGAACGGTGGCCTGGGGCAAAAAAGCTCGCTGTTCATTCGCGGCACCAATTCCAGCCATGTGCTGGTGCTGATCGACGGTATCCGTCTTAATCAGGCCGGTATCAGCGGCTCTTCCGATCTCAGCCAGATCCCGATTTCGCTGGTGCAGAAAGTTGAATATATTCGTGGCCCACGTTCGGCGGTTTATGGCTCCGATGCCATCGGCGGCGTGGTTAACATTATTACCACCCGCGAAAAGAACGGCACTACGCTTTCCGCCGGTGTGGGGTCTAACGGCTACCAGGCCTATGACGCGTCTACTCAACAACAGCTGGGTGACAGCACGGTTGCCACGGTCGCCGGTAACTACACCTATACCAAAGGTTATGATGTGGTGGCCTATGGCAGCACCGGCATGCAAAGCCAGCAGGATCGCGACGGCTTTATGAGCAAGTCGTTGTACGGCGCTGTTGATCATCAGTTCAACGAGGCTATCAGCGGTTTTGTTCGTGGTTACGGTTACGATAACCGCACGGCTTACGACGCGTATTACTCTTCGCCTACCAGCGCGCTGGTCGATACCCGCAAACTCTATAGTCAAACCTGGGATACCGGCCTGCGTTATAAGGAAGGCATCTACGCGACGCAGTTGATTGGCAGCTATAGCCACAGCAAGGATTATGATTACGATCCTCGTCGCGGCATGTATGACAGCTCAGCCAGCCTGGTGGACTCCGAGCAGTACAACCTGCAATGGGGAAATACTCTTCAGGTAGGTCAGGGTACGGTCAGTTCGGGGATTGACTGGCAGCATCAGCAAATCAAGCCAGACTCCACCACGGTTAACGGTGAAAAAACCCAACGCAACGCCGGTGTTTATCTGACTGCGCAGCAGTTGGTCGGGCCGGTCACTCTGGAAGGGGCGGTTCGCGGCGACGATCATTCCGAATTTGGCTGGCATGGCACTTGGCAAACCAGCGCGGGCTGGGAGTTTATAGAAGGTTACCGTTTCATCGCCTCCTACGGCACGGCATTCAAAGCCCCTAATATGGGTCAGCTGTATGGCAACTTCGGCAATAATACCGATCTGAAACCGGAAGAAAGCAAACAGTGGGAAGGGGGCTTTGAAGGTTTGACCGGGCCGGTAACCTGGCGCGTGTCCGGCTACCGCAACGATATTGATAACCTGATTGATTCCACCGGCGAGACCAACTACGTCTATTACAATGTTGGCAAGGCCACAATTAAAGGTATTGAAGCTACAGCTTCATTCGACACGGGTCCGTTAACCCATCACATTGGTTACGACTATGTCGATCCGCGTAATGCCAAAACCAATGAAGTGCTGCTGCGCCGTGCCAAACAGCAGGTGAAGTATGAGCTGGATTGGCAGGTCTATGATTTTGACTGGGCAGTGACCTATCAATACCTGGGTGAGCGTTATGATAAAGACTACAGCACCTATCCAGAGCAAAGCGTCAAACTTGGCGGTGTCAGCCTGTGGGATCTCGCAGTTTCGTATCCGGTCACATCTCATCTGACAGTTCGTGGTAGAATCGCCAACCTGTTTGATAAAGATTATGAGACGGCTTATGGCTACGCTACTCCAGGAAGAGAATACTACCTCACTGGAAGCTATACCTTCTAACACCCCTGCTACGGCCCGTCCGACGGTGCTGGTATTTGATTCCGGCGTCGGCGGGTTATCGGTGTATCAAGAGGTTCGGCAACTGCTGCCGGACCTCCACTATATATACGCCTTCGATAATGTGGCGTTTCCCTACGGCGAGAAATCCGAAGAGTTTATTGTTGAGCGCGTGCTGGAGATTGTCAGCGCGGTGCAGCAACGGCATCCTCTGGCGATAGTCATCATCGCTTGTAACACGGCCAGTACGGTCTCCCTGCCGGCCCTGCGCGAACGCTTTACCTTCCCGGTTGTCGGCGTGGTGCCTGCCATCAAGCCTGCTGCCCGCCTGACCGCCAATGGTGTGGTGGGCCTGCTGGCTACCCGCGGTACCGTACAGCGTACTTATACCCATGAGCTGATCGCCCGTTTCGCTACCGATTGCAAGATCGAGCTGCTTGGCTCCTCTGAGCTGGTGGAACTGGCAGAAGCCAAGCTGCATGGTGAAGCCGTACCGCTGCCGGCGCTGAAGAAAATTCTCCATCCATGGCTGAGCATGCGCGAGCCGCCGGATACCGTGGTACTCGGTTGCACCCATTTCCCTTTATTAGCAGAAGAGCTAATGCAGGTGTTGCCTGAGGGAACTCGACTGATCGATTCCGGCGCGGCGATTGCCCGTCGTACCGCATGGCTGATTTCGACGCAGGAAAATCTGGTGTCGACGCAGGAAGAGAATCTGGCGTATTGCATGGCGTTAAATGAAGATACTGACGCTTTATTGCCCGTTCTACAGGGATATGGCTTTAAATCGTTGAAAAAACTGCCTCTTTAAGGCTGTTTTGGTTAAATGTTCAACGGTCGGAAAAAATATTGAAATTAGGGGTTGCGGCCTTCTGAGAACTCCCTATAATGCGCCTCCACTGACCGGGAACAACGACTCCTCTAACGAGAACCAGTCGCCCAGCCAGGAAGAAGCAAGCCGGTGAAAGCACCGTTTCTTAATAAGAAAAAAGCTTGACTCTTCAGCGGGAAAGCGTAATATGCACCTCCCGCGTTACCGAGAAACATCTTAGTAACGAACGCTCTTTAACAATTTATCAGACAATCTGTGTGGGCACTCCACAAGACGATATCCAGAACCTTCGGGTTCAAAAAAATATCAAGTCTTGAAGAGTGACCAAGCAGTAATTCATTTAGTTGAATTATTA
>NZ_JBCPSR010000011.1:0-63905 GCF_051129805.1 Serratia sp. Je.1.23.a
TGCCTGGCGGCAATAGCGCGGTGGTCCCACCTGACCCCATGCCGAACTCAGAAGTGAAACGCCGTAGCGCCGATGGTAGTGTGGGGTCTCCCCATGCGAGAGTAGGACACTGCCAGGCATCAATTAAGCCAAGAGGCCATCCGCAAGGATGGCCTTTTTGCTATGTCCGCTATATAAATATTTGCTGTTATTTCGCCCAATTTTCACGCCAGTCTTCAATGCGCATCACAAAAATCACGCTATATTCTTCGCCCGCTATTTGTTTTAATTGTTAACTCAATATTAACAATTGAGTTACATTTAAACGGCAGGACGCCGACTTCACGGTTTATCTGGCTCGGAGAATAGAAAATGACAGAAACAACCTCGGCCATTGAGGATGGAAATACCGTCGATCCGGCAGTGCAGGACAAAAAGAAACGCATTTTCGCTATTGTTGGCGCTTCATCGGGTAACCTGGTGGAGTGGTTTGATTTTTACGTCTATTCCTTCTGTTCTATCTACTTTGCCGCTTCATTTTTCCCCGCCGGTAACAGCACCACCCAATTGCTGCAAACTGCCGGCGTGTTCGCCGCCGGTTTCTTCATGCGCCCGATCGGCGGCTGGTTGTTCGGTTATATTGCCGATAAGCATGGTCGCAAAAACTCGATGCTGATCTCTGTTTGCATGATGTGTGCTGGATCGCTGGTGATCGCCTGTTTACCGACCTATGAGTCGATCGGCAGTTGGGCTCCGGTGCTACTGTTGGTTGCGCGTCTGTTCCAGGGCCTGTCGGTCGGCGGTGAGTACGGTACCAGCGCCACCTATATGAGCGAGGTGGCAATAAAAGGGCGACGTGGTTTCTATGCTTCTTTCCAGTACGTCACGCTGATTGGCGGCCAACTGTTGGCGTTGCTGGTTCTGGTGGCTCTGCAGCAAATCCTCTCCGCAGAGGAATTAAAAGCTTGGGGCTGGCGTATTCCCTTTGCGATTGGCGCGGTATTGGCGGTAGTGGCGTTATATCTGCGTCGGTCGCTGAATGAAACCTCCGATGCCAAAACCCGTAACCATAAAGATGCGGGTTCACTGAAGGGGCTGTGGAAAAATCGTAAAGCCTTCCTGATGGTGTTGGGCTTTACCGCCGGTGGTTCGCTGAGTTTTTATACTTTCACGACCTATATGCAAAAGTACTTGGTCAATACTTCCGGGATGGACGCCAAGCTGGCCAGCGGCATTATGACCGCTGCACTCTTTATCTACATGCTGCTGCAGCCCTTGGTCGGGGCATTGTCAGACAAGATCGGTCGCCGCAGTTCAATGCTGATTTTTGCCTCGTTGGCGACCTTGCTGACCGTACCTATCTTGCTGACGCTGAAAAATGTCAGCAACCCTTATGCGGCCTTCGGTCTGATTGTGCTGGCGTTATTTATCGTCAGTTTCTATACCTCGATCAGCGGGCTGCTGAAGGCTGAAATGTTCCCGCCGGAGGTGCGTGCGTTAGGCGTTGGTCTGTCTTATGCGGTGGCTAATGCGATGTTTGGCGGCTCGGCGGAATATGTTGCACTGTCGCTGAAGTCGTTTGGCTTCGAAAATGCCTTCTTCTGGTATGTTTCCGGCATGTGTCTGCTGGCGCTGATCGTTTCTCTTCGCTTGCACCGCAAAGGGAAAGAGATCCAGCTGTGAATCAGCGGGTTGCGTGGTAAAGGCTATAGCCGGTCGCTGCTCCCGCGACATCCCAGGCAAAATCTTTCCAACTCCAGCCGGTGCCGCCTTCGCGACTGTCATACAGTTCTTTGGCGGCGCCGAGCCCGATTGAAAACATCAGGCCAAAGCTGCGGCTGCGTGCCTCATTCCAGTTTTGATGATCGCCATAAGCCGCACCGGCAGCAGCGAAAGCCGCAGAGGCGACAAAGTGTTGTGCCTTGTCTTTCCCGGTCCAGCTGTCATTTGCCAGGTGGGTACAGCCGCTGGTGAGCAATAGAAAGGGGAGCACGGCCAGGCAGCGGAGTGGGCGCATAATGAAAACATCCTGTTGTCATGACACATAAAAACCCCGGCATAGGCCGGGGTCTGCGATAGCTAAATTATAGCGGGATTACAGTATACGGCTAATCAACCGGTCAATACGGATACGGCGCAGACGGCGGATCAGCTTGCGTACTTTGATCGGGTACTGCTGGATGCTTTGCAGTTCCAGGTAGTTCCCCACCACGGTGGTATGAGTGCGGATGCACTCCAGCTCTTTATGCCGTTGCTCACGCATCTCCTGCTTGGGATCGTGGATCAGAATGGCATTCTCCAGATCCAGTCGCCATGCGCGCGGATTGAGGTTATTACCGGTAATCAACTGCCATTCGTCATCCACCCACATGCCTTTCAGGTGGTAGCTGTTATCGCCGTCTTTCCACAGGCGAACAATCAGTTGGCCGGTATCGACATAGCGCTGCAGGCGGCTGAGGAAACGCCGCAGGTTGATTTCGTACAGATAAGGCAGGGCGCCGATAATCTTGAACGGCTGATCTTCCGGAATATAGAAATCATTGGCGGTTTTGTCGCCCACAATGATTTCCACCTGTTTGCCCTGGCGCAGCAGATAGATGATATTGCGCACCAGCAGAGCCGGCAGGTTGAAGTAAGGGGTGCACAGCGTCAGTTTCTGATCGGCACAGGACATAAGATGGTGAATGGTTTTATTCAACACGCTTTGCTTACCCAGCCCAACCAGCGGCGTTA
Source organism: Serratia sp. Je.1.23.a (assembly GCF_051129805.1). Lineage (NCBI taxonomy): Bacteria > Pseudomonadati > Pseudomonadota > Gammaproteobacteria > Enterobacterales > Yersiniaceae > Serratia > Serratia sp. Je.1.23.a. The sequence goes on from NZ_JBCPSR010000011.1 coordinate 2,713, forward strand.
CCGCCAGCTCATCGTTGCCCGCCTGGTTGCGAAACTGATAACCGGCTCGGCGCAGACCGAAACGAAATAGGCGAGTTTCGTTTTTGATCTCCGGGCTCTTGGGACGATCGTCACGATCCAAACGTTGCACGGCACCGGCGGTCAGCAGGTGCTGCTTGATGTAATCGATCATGGTATTGGCCAATTCGCCATTGGTGATCAACTGGTAACGATCGTAGCGGTATTTCTCATGCTGATGCAGGTAAACGTCATTGATGCTGGCACCGCTGTAAACCACGGTATCGTCGATCACAAAACCTTTCAGGTGCAACACGCCCAGGGCTTCGCGGGTATTCACCGGCACGCCGTAGATTGGCACGGCAAGCTCTGGGTGCTGGTCTGCCATTGAGCAATACCAATCGGCGTTGGTATTGGCGGCCGCGGCGCCGATGCGCCCACGCTGGGCACGATGCCAGTCGACCAGAATGCAAATCTCCAGCGCCGGGCACCGCTGCTTGGCTTGATAAAGCGCGTTGAGAATATCGCGTCCGGCGTCGTCATGCTCCAGATACAGAGCGACCAGATAAATGCGTTGGGTGGCGTTAGCGATCAATTCCAGCAGCGTGGCACGGTAATCAGACGGTGTGTACAAAGTACGTACATCAGCTACCGTCTGGGGGAGTTTGGGCAGTTGTGCAAGGTGTTGTTGATGTTTGCTACGTTTAAATTTTGACAACATCACAGTGCGCTTCTTCTCTCATGATTAGATGGCCGGAACGCCAAATACGGGAAAACAGTAAATCGAATAATCGGGCGATAATACCACTAGTTGTCCCGATTGTGCGTATGTTTTGGCGTTAAGTGGTGGATACGTAGCGCATTGCGACACAGGTCACTGCGCTTCTTCCGCCTGCAGCGGCAGGGTCAAATTGACGATACCGTCCTCAAGCTGCACATCGATGCCAAAGCCCAGCCGTTGCGCCAGCGCTATCATTCCGCGGTTATTAGGCATGGTGATGCCGGTCAGGCGAGCCAACCCGTGGGCGCGGGCATAGGCAATCATTTTTTCCAACAGTTGGCGCCCCAAACCGAGCCCTTTCAAATCTGAACGCACCAACACGGCAAATTCCGCGTCGGTATTATCCGGGTCGGAGAGAGCACGTGTTACGCCAATGATTTGGTCATCTCGCACCGCGACAAAAGCCATCTCCCGATCGTAGTCGATCTGCGTCATGTTAGCCAAATCGTCATGGGTAAACTCGTTGATCTCACTGAAGTAGCGATAGTAGAGATCTTCCTTGGTCACGCGATCGATAAAGTGTTTCAGCGCGGGTTCATCTTCCGGCAGGATTGGCCTGAACAGGCATTGCGAGCCGTCTTTCAATCCGATGGTTTCTTCCAGCTCATGAGGGTAAGGACGGATCGCCAGCCGTGCCTGCGGATCACCTTCGAACGGAGCAAGCTGCATGGAAACGTCGAGCAGGGTGAATTCGCTGCCAGAGGCCAGAACCGGATGGATATCCAGACGGGTAATTTCCGGGCAGTCGAGGATCAGATTGGACACCTGCACCAGCAAGCGGCTCAGTCCAGGGATATCCAGCGGTCGTAAAGCGCTGCGGCCGCGAATTTTTCCGCCTTTCACCGCCTGCAATACCAGATAACGCGCCAGCGCCATATTCAGCGGCGGCAGCGCTACGGCGACCTGATTTTCCTGGCGCCATTCGATACCGCCTTCACCCAGCATGATCAGCGGGCCGAAAATGGCATCTTGCTCCACCGCGATACGAAGCTCCTGCGCTCCGGCGCGGTTGGCCATGCTCTGAACCAACAGGCCGTGAATGCGCGCTTGTGGATAGGTACGTTTAACGCGGTCGAGAATTGCCTCAGCGGCGCGTTGTACCTCGGTAGCGGTGCGCAAATAGAGCATTACGCCCTGAACTTCAGACTTGTGCGGAATATCGGGGGAGCGCAGCTTCAGGGCCACCGGATAGCCGATTTGCTCGGCAATATGCACGGCTTCGGCGCTGTCTTCGGCAATCCAGGTAGGCAGCGTCGTCAGGTCATAGGCCTTTAGAATCGACTGTACCTCGTGGGTATCGAGCTGCGTTGCGCCTTCCGCCAGCGCCTGCTGAATCAATCGGTGAGCGTCGGCGGTGTTGGCCGTCAGACCGACCGGAAGCGCCGGGGTTTCTTTAAGCTGTTTCTGATTACGGCGATATTCCACCATATGCATAAATGCGGTTACTGCACCTTCCGGCGTTCGGTAGGTGGGAATACCGGCTTCGGTAAATAACCGGCGGGCTTCTTGCGAAGAGTATTCGCCGCACCAGTTGGTCAGCAAAGTCACGCGTTTGCCACGCGGGTGCTGACGCACGGCCTCGATAATACGTTCGGCGGTCAGGGTGCCTGGGGCTGCCGCGCTAGGTGCGTGGATCAGCAATAAAGCGTCGTAGTCGTGGCTGTCGAGCAGGGTCTTGACCGCCGCCAGATAGCGCTGCGGTGTTGCATCGTCTCGCAGGTCAATCGGGTTGCCGGCGCGTATAAAGTCGGGCAAGGCGTCACCCAACTGCGCCAGGATCTCGTCTCCCAGCGGCGCCAGCTTGCCGTTGCGCCCCAACAGTTCATCCAACGCCATTGCCGCCGGTGCCGCACCGTTGCTGACGATCATCAACCGCTCTCCGCGCAGCGGATGCATATGGCTCAGCGTTTCCACTGCCGAGAACAGCTCGTGGGTATCCTGTACGCGCAGTAAACCGGCGCGTTGGATTGCGGCATCGTAAGCGGCATCCAGCCCCTGCTGACTGTTTAGCAACAGCTGGGCCTGCTGACTGCGTCCGCTTTTGACCACCAGAATGGGTTTGTTGCGCGAAGCACTGCGCGAGGCAGATAAAAAGCGGCGCGCATCGCTGATGTTTTCCAGATACAGCAGGATGGCGCTGGTTTTACTGTCGCGTGCCAGAAAATCCAGCAGGTCGTCGACGTCAATATCCAGGCTGTCGCCCAGCGCGATAAAATAGGAAAAGCCGACTTCGCGTTGCTGTGCCCAGTCGAGAATGGTATTGGCCACCGCGGCGGACTGGGAAATAAACGCCAGCTTGCCCTTCAGGATCGGTACCGGCGAGAAACTGGCGTTGATGCCTTGCCAGGGGGCCAGCAGGCCCAGGCTGTTCGGCCCCAGCAGGCGCATCGAATAACGCTGCGCGCAGGCTTTCAGCTCGGCGAACTGTTCTGGCGGCGAGGAGAGCACAATGGCCGTTTTGCAGCCGCGTTTGCCCAAATCCTCAATCAAGGCCAGATTGCGATGCGCATGGGTACACAGTATGGCCAGATCGGGGCTGAGCGGCAGGCTGGCGACGTCCGGGTAGGCCATGACTCCGCATACCGCCTTATAACGCGGCGTGACGGGCATGACCGGCCCGTTGAAGCCGCCGGCCAGCAGGTTGCTCATCATCAGGTTGCCGGCGCGGCCAGGCTGCTGTGAAGCGCCGAGAACAGCAATCGATTTAGGACGTAAAAGCGCTTCTAACCCTCGCTGGCTCATGCACGGCTCCTTTATATCCGTTATCCTTCAAAAGACAGGGGTGTTGGCTGCCCTCTCTCACCCTGGCCACTTAGTTAACTAAGCTCCCTGGGATGCGTTCAGTTGCCGCCTACCTGTCTTTCGAATGCTATTGGCTATAGGCAACGTTACCGACTTGATTCTAGGCGTTTTACAACGGCTTTGCTGTGACCGGTGCCTCCGGGCGAGTAGGTTTCCCTGCCAGATACTGTTGACGGAAGTAGCGAAAATGCTCAGCCAGGCCGTCGGCCGCGGCGGTATCACCGGCCTGTTGCAACAGCGCTGTCGCCACTTCCGCGGTGCAGTGCTGCTCTGTGCGGCTGGCTTCACGCAGTTGGTAATTTGAGGCGGCGGTAACATTGAGCGAAAACACCGGAAACTGATTGAGGTACGGGCTTTTGCGGAACATCTTGCTCGCCTCGGTCCAGGTGCCGTCGAGCATAATAAACAGCGGCGGTTTGCCACCGACGGGCAGTTCGCTGAATACCGGTCGTTCAGGGGCGGCATAAGATGCGGGAAACACCACGTAAGGCTGACGTTCGGGATCGTTAATCGCCGCCAGCAGGCCAGGGTCAACCTCGGTACGTGACCAAAGAAACGCCTGGGTGTCCGGCAGAATATCGGCGATCAATCTGCCGGTATTGCTTGGTTTGAGCGGTTCTGCGCCAAACATGATCAGGCAAAAACGGCTGGCGGCCGGCTGCGGCTGGATAGTGTCACACAGGCAATTTTTTTGTGGCAGCAGACACCCCTGACAACGCGTAATGCGGTTGCCACGCGCCAGAAAAGGGCGGGTTGATCGTTCCAGGCGAAACTGGCGCAGGCGAAGTACGGCGTTGTCGGTCATAAAGATCCCGGGGAAAAAACGCCATTGTAACGCAGAAAAAAGCCCGACGGGAGCGTTCGGGCCGGTTTGAAATGCGGCGGTGTCATTCACAATGGGCAACACCGCCTGGACTTTCTGCGTTAAACTAGTTCATTGAGCCAGTTATCAAACGGCGTTTTCGGCATGGCGCCATTGAGCATGTCGACCATTTTTCCGTCGCGGAAGAGCATAATGGTCGGGATGCTGCGGATGCGGAAACGGGCGCTCAGTTCCGGTTCAGCCTCGGTATTCACTTTTACGAAGCGGACTTTACCGGCGCGCTCTTCGGCAACGTCTTCGAAGATCGGCGCAAAGCTGACGCAAGGGCCACACCACGGTGCCCAAAAGTCGACCACCACCGGCAGGCCATCCTGCAGCAGCGCGTCCAGTGTCGCGGCGGTGGCATTGATCACTTCACCGTCAAAAAGCGCATGGCCGCAACGGCCGCATTTTGCGCCGTCAGCCACACGATCTTCAGGTACGCGGTTGGTGGCATTACAAGCGGGACAAACTGTATTCATGATGACCTCGGATACTGGGAAAGCACGACATACCGCATTCGGGTTGCGGAGATGTATCTTTAATGCTGCTTATTATCGTTAAAAGCGCGTCAATGAACAAAGAGGTTTGTTCAATGAATACGATAGTTGTTAGCTTTTAGCGCAAGTAGGTGGCTTAGCACCCCAACATCAGGTAATCTTCGCGCCCTGCGCGTTGGTGGAGAAGAAAATGAACGATTCATTTAGTGGCAAGAACGGTAAAGTTAAAGTGATGTACGTCCGCAGTGACGACGACAGTAACGGCGACGACCGTAACAAGAATAAGCGTCCGGCCGGCAAAGGCCGTCCGGCAGACGGTGCTCGCTCTTCGGGCCGTACCGGTCAGGACAAGCCGCGCGGTAACAACGATCGCCGTGGCTCTGGCTCTGATTCCCGCCGCAGTGAAAGCGATCGTCCTCGCCGTCCAGCGCGTACTGAAGACCGTGGCGGTTATGATTCGCCATGGAAAACCGTTTCTCGTGGTCCGGAAGAAGAGCCGGCGTTCGATCACGGTGGCATCAGCGGCAAAAGCTTTATCGATCCAGAGCAACTGCGTCGCCAGCGTGCGGAAGAAACCCGCGTGTACGGTGAAAACGCCTGTCAGGCGCTGTTTGCCAGCCGTCCGGACGCGATCGTCCGCGCCTGGTTCGTGCAGTCGGTCACGCCGCGTTTTCGTGAAGCGCTGCGCTGGATGGCAGCCAACCGCAAAGCCTACCACGTGGTAGATGAAGAAGAGCTGGCCAAAGCGTCCGGCACCGAGCACCACGGCGGCGTATGCTTCCTGATCAAAAAACGTCAGGGCCTGGATGCGCAAACCTATCTGAAAGAAGCACCGGCGAAAGACTGCGTGCTGGCATTGGAAGAGGTGGGCAACCCGCACAACCTGGGCGCTATCGTCCGTTCTTGCGCACACTTTGGCGTGAATGGCGTTCTGTTGCAGGATCCGGCATTGCTGGAGTCCGGTGCGGCGGTACGTACCGCAGAAGGCGGCGCGGAACACATCAAGGCGATCAGCGCAGATGACTTCCTGTCGGTGCTGGATACTTTCCGCAAGGCCGGTTACGCCATCGTGACCACATCTAGCCATAAAGGCACCCCATTGGCACAGGCTAAGCTGCCGGCCAAAATGGTGCTGGTGTTGGGGCAGGAGCGTGATGGCCTGAGCGACAGCGCCTGGCAGCAGGGTGATATGAACGTGTCTATCGGCGGTACCGGCAAGGTAGAAAGCCTGAACGTATCAGTCGCGACCGGCATTTTGCTGGCCGATTGGTGGCGTCAAAACCAGGCTTAATATCCGTCGCCTGGCTGCAACGATATAAATAAAAAACGGGCGCCTCTGGGCGCCCGTTTTGCTTTCTCTGGTTTAGTGAGCGCCGCCGCCCCCACCGCCGGAGCTGAACGGCGGTTTCGCCACCCAGACCAGCACCAGCAGGATCAGGAACACCCCGGCCGACAGCCAGAAAATCTCGTTGGCGGAGATAATCAGCCCCTGCGCGGTGATCTCGTTGGCGATGTAGGCCGAGGCCTGCTGCTTGCTCATGCCAATTTGTTCCAACTGTCGGTACATCTCTTGCGACTGCGGGTTGTAAGGATTCACAAACTCCGTCAGCTGCGAGTGATGCTGCGATTCTCGCTGGGTCCACAAGGTCGTGGTGATCGATGTCCCGATCGACCCCGCCAGTGTTCGAGTAAAGTTCGACAGGCTCGATGCCGCCGCCATGCGCTCCGGCGGCAGGCCGGACAGCGTAATGGTGGTCAATGGCATAAAGAAGCAGGCGATGGCGAAGCCCTGAATAAACTGCGGCCAGGCCGAGGCGCCAAAGTCCATTCCCGGTTCAAAGGTATAGGCGCGCCAGTAGAAGCACACCGCATACATAATGAAACTGAAGGTCACCAATCGTCTCATATCGAGCCGGTTGCCGAACTTGCCGATGATCGGCGACAGCAATACCGGTATCAACCCGACGGGCGCCGAAGCCAGCCCTGCCCAGGTGGCGGTATAGCCATAAACCTCCTGCAGCAACTGCGGCAATAGCACAATGGCGCCGAAGTACAGCATGTAGGCCAGGCTGATACACAGGCAGCCGACGGTAAAGTTGCGCGATTTGAACAGTGACAAATCCACCACCGGATGGTCGTCCGTCAGTTCCCAGACAATCAGGAACAGCAGCGCCACCACCGCCACCACCGTCAGAACGATGATCTCGGTCGAGTTGAACCAGTCGAGCTCCTTGCCCTGATCGAGCATCACCTGCAACGACCCTATACCGACGATCAGCAGCACCAGACCGACGGTATCGATCGGTTTGATCTCGGTTTTGGTTTCCCTGCCTTTCAGCGTTGACATCGCCACCAGGATCACCACGGCACCGATCGGGATGTTGATGAAGAAGATCCAGCCCCAGTGATAGTTGTCACTGATATAACCGCCGAGGATAGGCCCGAAAATGGGCGCAACGATCACCGTCATCGACCATAGTGCCAGGGCCATCGCTCGCTTGGCGGGCGGATAGTTGTTCAGCAACAGACTCTGCGACAGCGGGATCAACGGCCCCGCGACCACACCCTGGATCACGCGGAAGAAGATCAGCATGCCCAGACTGTTGGAAATGCCGCACAGCCAGGAGGCGAGTACGAACAGCGCGGTGGACCAAAGGAACAACCGCACTTCACCGATGCGCTTTGCCAACCAGCCGGTGATCGGGATGGAAATGGCGTTCGCCACGCCAAACGAGGTGATCACCCAGGTTCCCTGCGAGTTGGAAGACCCGAGGTTACCCGCAATCGTTGGGATCGCCACGTTGGCAATGGTGGAGTCCAGCACCTGCATAAAGGTCGCCAGGGCAAGCGCGACCGTCATCCAGGCGAGCTGAGCGCCTTCAAGCGGTTTCTGTGCCAAGGTAGCCTCCCGCGCGCTTAACCGGCATTCGCATGGATCACGTCGGCGATCATTTGGTTAACCGGTGCCAGGTTCAACGCCAGGGCGTCGCTTTGGTACAGCGGTTTGTCGCGCACCACGTCAGACAGCACGCGGCCGTCCAGATTGGTGGTGTCAACTTTAACCAGGGTCGACAGACCGATACGCAGCGGATGATCGGCGATTTGCTTGGCGTCCAGTTCTATACGTACCGGCAGACGCTGAACCACTTTGATCCAGTTACCGGTGGCGTTCTGCGCAGGCAGCAGTGAGAAGGCGCTGCCGGTACCCATATCGATACCGACCACTTTACCGTTGTACACCACGTCATCACCGTAAATGTCACTGACTACGGTAGCCGACTGGCCGATACGCATATTGGCGATTTGGGTTTCTTTGAAGTTGGCATCAACCCAGATGTGATCGGCTGGCACCACTGCCATCAGCGGGGAACCGGCGGCGATTTGCGCGCCAACCTGTACGCTGCGGCGTGAGACATAACCGGTGATCGGGCTGATGATTTTGGTCCGTTGCAATGCCAGCCAGGCGTCACGCATTTGCGCTGCGGCCTGTTGAATGGCTGGCTGCTGCTCCAGCGGGGTATTCAATACCATCGCCTGGTTAGCGTTGTATTGCTGCACCGCCACTTCCAACGCCGCCTTGGCGCTGTCGACTGCATCGCGAGCATGTTGCAGCTCTTCACGGCCGATAGCGTCAACGCTGCCGAGCACGACGCGGCGTTTCAGATCGTTTTCAGCCTTGCTCAGGTCAGACTTGCGCAGGGCAATATTGGCCTGATACTGCTTGCTGTTGATGATCAGCTGGTGGGTCTGACGCACGCTATTGGCCAGGCCGGTTTTGGCGCGTTCCAGCGCCTGTTCGGCATCGGTCGGATCAAGGGTAATTAACACGTCACCCTGTTTCACATAGTCGGTATTGTCGAAGTTGACGCGGTTAACGCTGCCGTTCACCTGGGCCATGATCTGGACCTGGTTACCGGAAACATAGGCGTCGTCGGTTTCCTGATGATGACGTAACACCAGGAACCAATAGACTAAATATGCCACCCCAATAACGATGAAAATAACCGTCAGCAGCAGCAGCCAAAATTTACGCTGCTTCTTTTTACCTGCCGGTTGCTGCGGGTTTTGAGTCTCCGCGCTTGCGCTCATGGTGTTCTCCAAGCTCTCTATTTTATTATGCTTTTGAACCCGTAGCGGCCGGGGCCTGATAGCCACCGCCCAGCGCACGGATCAGTCCTATCTTCGCCTGCAGCAAATTGCTGCTGGCATTCAGTTCCGCCTGCTGCTGCTGCAAAAGCTGCGTTTGGCTGGTCAACAACTGGTCGCGCCCGATAATCCCTGCCTGGTATCGAGCGTTAGCGACGCGGTACACCTGTTGCATCGATTCGGACGCAGATGCCGCCTGCAGCTGCTGTTGCGCAGTGCTTTGTTGGACGGTGATGGCATCGGCGGTTTCCTGCACGGCATTCAGGATGGTTTGGTTATAGGACTCCACCGCTTGGTCATACAGCGCGGACTCCTCACCCAGCTTGCTGCGCAGCGCACCGGCGTGGAAGATCGGCAATGAAATTGCCGGCATCACGTTCCAGGCCTGGCTGGCCGCTTCAAACAGATTCGGGCTGGTCCCACTGGTGTTGGTGGTGGTCAGGCCGGCAAAGGCTGAAATGGTCAGGCTGGGGTAAAATTCTTTACGGGCGGCGCTGACGCGCTGGTTATAGGACTCCACCAACTGGCGCTGTGCGGCGATATCCGGACGTTTACCGAGCAGATCGGCGGTCAGTTCACCTTTTGGCGCCATTAAATTGCTGGCGGGAAGGGCCACCGGGCGCAGGTGCTGCATGGCGTTCGGGCCCTGGCCTGCCAATGCGGCCAGTTGGTGTCTGAGCTGTTCAATCTGCGATTGCAGTTGCAGGATCTGTTGCTTGGCGCCGTCGGCTTGCGCCTGGGTTTGTTGCGGAATATCAACGCCGGTGATGCCGGCTTTGTATTGCTGTTGGCGCAAGTCCGCCAGGCGTTGGTTGTTGTCCACTTCCTGCTGCAACAGCTTTTCCAGCGCGAAATTGCTTTGTAACTGGTAATAGGCGGAGGCTACCGAACTGGTCAGCGTCAACGCGGCCTGTTCCTGCTCGGCGCGGGCCGCATCGACCTGTGCCTTGGCGGCGTTGACCTGGTTGCGGTATTTGCCCCACCAGTCGAATTCATAGGCCAGGTTCAGTCCCAGCGAGTTGGAGGTTTCGTAGATCGGTTGATGAGGATACCCCAGCCCCAGGTTCACGTTTTGCGGCACTTTCTGGCGGTTGCTGCTGGCGTTGAGATCCAGATTCGGCCCGTTGGCGGCGCTGGCTTCCCCCATTACGCTTTGTGCTTCGCGTACGCGTGCCGCTGCCTGTCGCAGCGAAGGGGAGCTTTGCAGCGTCTGGGTCATCAGCGCGTCAAGTTGCTGGTCGTTAAGCGCGCGCCACCACTGCGGGCTGACGTTCAACGAGCTGACCTTCGGCTGCGCAAGCTGCAGAGCCTGCGGATCCATCAGGGTGGATTGCGGGGCAATATTATCGGTAGACGCACACCCGGCCAGCAGTAATACGGCGAACAGTGGGGTGAATCTCCAGTTAAATGGGGATCGCATAGTATGTATGTACCTGAACAGAAATTATTGGGATAACTGTTCTGTAACTTCCATCTGGTCCAGGCGCGTCAACAGCTTACGCGTCAGCTTTTCAAGCTGTTGCTGTTCATCATCGTTCAGCGTGGACCACAGGAAATGCAGACACTTGTGCTGCGGTGGCAGCAATTGATTGAGAAACTCTTCTCCCTGCGGCGTCATGTGCAGGTGCAGGCAGCGACGATCGTTGTCGCTTTCACGGCGTTCAATCCAACCGCGTTTCTCAAGTTCGTCGGCAATGCGCGTGGCATTGGTCCGTGACGAGCCCAGGGCAGAGCTTAGCTCAGAAGGCTGAATGCTGTGGCTTTCCTGCGCATCCAGGGTAATCAGCGCCATAAACAATGTTTCGTTAATCCCTTGTGCTTTCAGCATTTTATTGCGATTTTCCAGCAGCTTGCTTTGCATGTGCATGCACAGGCGGGTCAGCAGGATTTCCTGATAAGGGAAATCTTTCTGACGCTTGGCGCGGAAATTAAGCATTTGTTCAATGGGAGCAAACGAGCTTTCCATAATTTTGGGCCTCATTAGTTTCGTCCGAGATAGTAACGATAGTGATTAATAATGTAAATGTTCAGCAGGGTGATTAATTTAGCAATTCGTGTCATTTGTCAGCGGATTGTCAATAAACCCACTTTAAGCAAAAGGGTTAATGCGACGTGCTGCCTAAGATTAAAGGTTACCCTGACTGAAAATCATAAATAACTTTAATGTAATGCCAAAGGATGCCGCGCCAATCAGCGTCGACAAAATGATGCTTTTGGTTCGGTAAAAACACAGGCCCAGCGCGGCGAAACCGACCAGAGTGGGCCACAGCTTGTCCGGTTCACGCATCACTACCGGGGTGCTAGAAACCACCAGCAACGCGCAGATTGAGGCGATGCCGATGCTGTCGAGTAACAGTGCGGTTTTACCGCGTTTGATTCCCGGTTGTGCCCGCGCAGGCGCCAAACGCAAGGGTAAGTAGCGGAACAGATAATTAGCACAGCCGACCACCAGGCCGATCACCAGCACATCAGTGTTCATCAATGGACTCCGTTGCTGTGGGTTGGAACAGGGCTGCGATACAACCGGCGCTGATGCCGGCCAAAATGGCCACTGGGATAGAGAACAGCACTACGCCAAGCAGCGCACCGGCCAGCGCGGCGGCAATGGTCAGGCTTTGCGGACGTTTGAATGCCGCCAGCAGGAAGCTGAGGAACAGCGCCGGCAACATAAAGGATAATGAGGCTTCAATCACCGGGAACTGCTCTAGTGGCCCATTGCCGAACACGGCACCCAGCGCGGTGCCTGCGACCCAAGACAGCCAGGAGCATAGCGAGATGCCGATCATCCAGTTCTCGCTCCAACTGCGATTATTGCGCATCAATTTAGCGGTGGCCGCGGCGAACACTTCATCAGTCAGGCCAAAGGCCCAGAGCGCAGTTTTGCCAGCCGACATGCGCGAGACGATGCGGTGGCGCAAAGCAGGACCATACAACAGGTGCCGTATATCCATTGCCATCACGGTCAGCGCGGAAACCCACAGTGACATACCGGCGCTTAACAAGGCGGTGATCACGAACTGGCTGGCGCCCGCATAGATGATGCAGGAGAAGAAAATGCTCTCTAGCGGGGAGAACCCCAGCTTAACGGCGCTAAGGCCAAACGCAAAAGCCACCGGCACATAGCCGATAACGATCGGTAAACTGTCGACAATGCCGTGGGTGAAGGTGGAACTGACGGCTGGGGGATTGATACTTTCTGCAGCTTGGCTTTGCATAATGTATTTGAATCGCAGGGTATATAGGGAACCAATAGTTTATCCCCAGAACATTACCAGAGAGTAAGTAATGTTTATACCCTGCGCCGCTAATAAATTTCCGCTATGACTATTCGCTTGCTAATCAGATGGCCGCCGGTCCCTGGGGATCATGACGCTTGCCCAACCACCAGGTGAGCAGGTTAAACAGGCACAAAATGCCCCCTGCTGCAGCGACCCCTGTCCACCCCGCGTGCTGATAGGCTGAGGCAGACAGCAGCGAACCCAGAGCGCCGCCGATAAAATAGCTGGTCATGTAGCCGGCCGTCAGGCGATTGCGCGCTTCCGGCATAATGCGATAAATCACGCTCTGGTTGGTAACGTGTACGGCCTGCACGGCCAGATCGAGGATCAGAATGCCGACGATCAGGGCCCACAGCGATTGTTTAGCGAAAGCGATAGGTATCCACGACAGCAGCAGCAGTACCAGGCCTACCGTAGTGGTTAATCCCGCCTTGCCCTGATCCGCCAAATGCCCGGCACGGGAGGCGGCCAACGCTCCGGCGGCCCCTACCAGCCCGAACAGGCCGATGACCCCTTCGGAATAACCAAAAGGCGGGGCCGCCAACAGGAAGGCCATTGAGGTCCAGAGCACGCTGAAGTTGGCAAAAGACAGCGCACCGAGCACTGCACGGGTTCGCAGCAGCGGTGAACCGCAAAACAGGGTGAAAATAGACTTCAGCAACTGAGGGTAATTCAGTCCGGAGTGCTGTTTGTAACGTGGCAGCGCGCGCCACAAGATCAACGCCATCAGGATCATCAGCACGCTGGCCACCCAGTAAATGGTGCGCCAACCGCCGATTGAAGCCAGTGCACCCGCTACGGTACGTGCCAACAGAATGCCCAGCAGCAGGCCGCTCATAATGATGCCAACGGTTTTCCCGCGTTTTTCCGGGTGTGCCAACGTAGCGGCCAACGGCACCAAAATTTGCGCCACTACCGAGAACAACCCGGTGAGGGCCGTCCCCAGGATCATCATCGGCAGCGTGGTGGAGCTGGCGGTGATCAGCATGCCTCCGGCGGCCAGCAGCGTCATAAACACGATCAGCCCACGACGTTCAAACATATCGCCGAGCGGCACCAGCAGCAGCAGGCCTACGGCGTAGCCCATTTGGGCGGCGGTGACGATAAAACCGGCCTGATTGACCGATAGCCCAAAGTTTTGGGCGATGGTTTCCAGCAGTGGCTGCGCGTAGTAGTTACTGGCGACGGCCAAACCGGTGGCGATGGCGATCAGCACAATCAGTGCCGGGCTGAGACCTGGAGGTGAATTTTGTTGGCTCATTGGTTTCAATCACAAGAAAAAGTGGTGCAAGTATCGGGCAGGACAGCGGGTTAAACCAATGTATAATTTTCATCTGATTAATCTCATTTAGAGATAAATGAATGAACCTGAAACAGATTCGTTTTGCGCTGGCGGTTGCCGAAGAGCAGAGTTTTACCCGGGCGGCGCAGCGCTGTCATACGGTGCAATCGGCGCTCAGCCACCAGATCGCCAAATTGGAAGAGGAGCTGGGCTGTGCATTGTTTGAGCGTACTTCGCGCCGGGTCAGGTTGACCACCGCCGGGCAGGCATTTATTCAACCGGCGCAGCGACTGCTGGCGGCAAAACAGATGCTGGTGGAAGAGGTTGTCGCCGCCAGCGGCACGGTTTCCGGTACCCTGACCATCGGCACAATTTCCACCATAAACGCGATTGATCTGACCGAAAAATTGGGTAACTTTCACCGCCATTATCCCGCAGTGAATATCCGGCTGTACGTGGGCATGAGTGAAGAGTTGTTGGAAGACGTTCGTCAGCAAAAGACCGATGTGGCGTTTGTCGGCCTCTGGCCGGGGGATATCGATATGCTGCCGGTGTCCCATCGGCAACTGACCGACGAGCCACTGGTGGCGTTGGTGTCACCACAACACCCGTTAGCCAGTCGGGAACGCGTGAATTTGCAAACCTTGTCGGAAGTGCCGCTGGTGGACTTTTACAGCGGGACCGGTGCCCGGCGCCAGACCGACCGCGCGTTTCAGGCGGCAGGCATCAAACGTCACGTCAGTTTTGAGATTGACCATATCGAATGGCTGGAGAATTTGGTACGCCGTGGGTTGGCGACGGGCATTGTGCCGATTTCGACGGCGCAGCGCTTGAGCACGCTGGTGTCGATTCCGATAGAAGATGGTCCACGGCGTCAGGTGTACTGTGTTTGGCCGCAGCCGCTGCCACGGACCGCCGAGCGTTTTTTACAGTTTAGCGGGATTGAAATCAGCGAATAGGGCGCGACAGGCTGCCGCGCCCAGGGTAATTATTTCTTCGCGGCTTCCGCGGCGGTTTTCACCCAGCCGTCGAAGGTGGCCTGATGCGCCTTGATCCAGCCATTTACATGGTTTTGGATATCGGCTTCGGAGGCCTGGCCTTCATGCATCCGCAGGTTCTGCGCATTCACGTCGGCAATCGGCAGCTTCATGATGGCAAACAGCTTGGCGGCCGCCGGGTTGGCTTCGGCCCACTGCTTGTTGGCGGCGATGCGCATGGTGTTGACCGGGAAACCATAGTTGGCGCCGTTAGGCAGCTTGGTATCGAGGTTTTTCTGCTCGCCCGGCATGGCGGAGAACGGCACCTGCAACCAAACAACGTCGCGGCCCGGCACCAGCACGTCACTCACCCAGTACGGCGTCCAGGTGTAGTACAGCACCGGCTTACCTTCTTTGTAGCGAGTAATGGTATCGGCAATCATCGCCGCGTAGTTGCCCTGGTTGTGCTCGACGGTTTTCTCCAGGCCGTAGGCTTTGATGTGATGGTTAATGGCCGCCTCGCAGCCCCAGCCTGGCGTACAGCCGGTCAGGTCGGCCTTGCCGTCGCCATTGGTATCGAACAGCTTGGCAATATTGGGATCTTTCAACTGTTCAACGTTGGTGATGTGGTATTTATCGGCGGTTTTCTTGTCGATCAGATACCCCTGTGCCGCCCCGTTGACGTAAACCCCTTCACGGTAAAATTTGGCGTCACCGCCTGCGGCCTTGTATTGATCGGCATGCAGCGGATCCCAGTTTACCGCCAGGAAGGTCGCGTCGCCGGAGGCGATGGAGGTGTAGGCAACGTTGTAGTCCACTTCCCGGGTGTCTTTAACGTCATAGCCCAGCTTTTCCAGCGCCTTGCTGACCAGCAGCGTCTGGAAGGTCTCTTCTGAAATGGTGCTTTGCACCGGTTGAACGGTGACGCCTTTACCGGGCAAGTCGGCGGCGGAAACCGCCTGTGAGCTAATCAGTGTGGTAAGGGCAACCGCCCAGATTCCTGTAGTGCGCATAGTGAAATACCTTTTTATGTTATGAAGCCGGGATTTCCGGCACCCTGGGATTATTTCGCTGCTGCCGCAGCCGTAGTGATCCAGCCGTCAAAAGTGGCCTGATGCGCTTTGATCCAGCCGTCTACGTGACGTTGTATGTCGGCGGCGCTGTTCTCGCCTTTGTGCATGCGCAGGTTCTGCGCGTTCACGTCCGCCAACGGCAGTTTCATGATGGCGAACAGTTTGGCGGCGGCCGGGTTAGCCTCGGCCCATTGCTTGTTGGCGACGATATGTTCGTTGTTGACGGAAAAGCCGTAATTTTTGCCGTTCGGCAAGGCGGTATCGTTATCTTTCAACGAACCTGGGCTGGCGGAGAACGGCACGGTTAACCAAACCACATCACGACCCGGCGCCAGTTCGTCGCTCACCCAGTACGGCGTCCAGGTGAAATACAGCACCGGTTTACCCTGTTTGTAGCGAGTCAGGGTGTCGGCGATGATGGCGGAGTAATTGCCCTGGTTTTGAGTGACGGTGTCGCTCAGGCCATAGGCTTTGATATGGGTGTTAATGACGTTGCCGCACACCCAGCCCGGTTCGCAGCCGGCCAGATCGGCCTTGCCGTCGCCGTCGGCATCGAACAACTTCGCCAGCTTGGGATCTTTTAACTGGGAGATATCGCTGATGTGGTATTGATCGGCGGTTTTCTTGTCGATCAAATAACCCTGGGCCGCATTGGTGATATAGGCCCCCTGACGATAGAATTTCTTGTCGCCGCCGGCGCTTTGGTACATGTCGGTTTGCAGCGGATCCCAGTTCACCGCCATGTAGGTGGCGTCGCCGGAAGCGATAGAGGTGTAGGCGATATTGTATTCCACCTCGTCGGTAGGCTGGACGTCATAGCCCAGCTTGACCAGGGCGCGGTTGACCAATTCGGTCTGGAAGCTTTCTTCGGCGAGGGTGCTTTGCAACGGTTTTACCGTGACGCCTTTGCCGGGTAATTCGACGGCGAACGCCTGTGTGCTTAGCAATGAAGTCAGGGCCAGAGCCCAAATTCCTGTCGAGCGCATAGTGGTTCCTTCGTTTTTATAAATGCTGTCGGTACCCCCGACGTTTGGCCGGGGGCAGGGCGATTAAGGCTTTTTGATGAAGGGCCGGGTGACTAACCCGATCGGTCCGTGAGCATACCAACGGCCGATGCCTTTGCTGCGGCGATCGCGCCCCAGCGATTGGGTGAGGCGGTCGAGAATAATCGCCAGGATCACGATACCGACCCCGCCAACGGCGGCCAGCCCCATATCCAGACGACCGATACCGCGCAATACCATCTGGCCCAGGCCGCCAACGGCGATCATCGAGGCGATAACCACCATCGACAGCGCCAACATCAGCGTTTGGTTTACGCCGGCCATAATGGTTGGCATTGCCAGTGGCAGTTGCACTTTAAACAGCAGTTGGCGCGGGCTGGCACCAAAGGATTCGGCGGCTTCGATCAGATCCTCAGGCACTTGGTTAATGCCCAGAATGGTCAGTCGCACGATCGGCGGCAGCGCAAAGATAATGGTTACCACCACCCCCGGCACGTTACCGATACCGAACAGCATGACGATCGGCACCAGATAGACGAAGGCCGGCGTGGTCTGCATGGCGTCGAGCAGTGGCCGGATCACCTTGCCGGCATGTTTGCTGCGCGCCAGCCAAATGCCGAGCGGCAGACCGATGACGATACAGAAGAACAGGGCGGTCAGGACCAGCGCCAGGGTCACCATGGCTTGCGACCAGGCGCCAATCGCGCCAATGGCAATCAGCGAGACCAGCGTCGCAGCACCCATACCAAGGCTGGAGAGCTGCCAGGCAATCAGCGAGAACAGCAGAATGGCGATCGGGGCAGGCATGCCGAGCAGCAGCTGCTGAAAGCCGCTGAGAATAAAATCGACCGGTACGCGAATGCCCTGAAACAGCGGGCGAAAGTGCAACACCAGCCAGTCGATACCGTGGGTCACCCAGGAGTCAAACGGCACCCAGGTTTTGTGGAACGGATCCAGCAGGCTGAAATGTTCCTGTTGGACCGGTGCGCTGTTAAGCCAGTCGGCACCCTGAGCGGCCTGATTGGCGGCGTCATGGGTTTCCGGTGGCGGTGCGCTGGACCAGGCATCGCCGGCGGGCGCTGACGAGGTTGCGGCGTCAGTCGCCGGTGCGGCGCTGGGGTCGGCAGGCGCAGTCGCCCATGGATCCTGTGTAGTGTCACTCATTCGCTGGGCCCTCTTTATCTAAGGCCTGCAACAGCATGGCCTTGGAAATAATTCCGATATAGTTATTTTCTTCGCAGACCACGGGGACCGCACAGGGCGCCAGGGCAACCAATGAAATCAGTTCGCTCAGCGGCATGTCGGCCGGGACCGGGGCAGGGGCTTCCAGCAGGGCGTCATCCAACGTCTGGTTGGCCGCCAGCGCCTGCTTGAGTGAATCTACCGACACCACGCCGATAAATTTCTTCCCGCGTTCAATAACATAACCATAATCGCGGTCTTCATCGCGCAGCAGCTGCAGTGCTGAACGCGGACCAAAACCGGGGGTTTTGCGAATAAGGGCGACAGGACGACGCTGGGCTATATCCTTGGCGCTGAAAACGTGGCTGATATCGACGCCACGGAAGAAGGTGCGGACATAATCGTTGGCCGGATTATTTAATATTTCCTCCGGCGTACCGACCTGAATAACCTCTCCGCCTTGCATAATGGCAATACGATCGCCAATACGCATTGCCTCATCCAAATCATGGGAAATAAAGACGATGGTGCGCTGATGCTGGGCCTGTAATTTGACCAGTTCATCTTGCATCTCGGTACGGATTAATGGATCCAGCGCCGAGAAGGCTTCATCCATCAATAATATGTCCGGATTATTCGCCATGGCACGGGCTAATCCCACGCGCTGACGCATCCCGCCGGAAAGTTCATCGGGATAAGAATAGGCATAATTCTCCAGCCCGACCTGACGTAATGCTTCCAGGGCTTTTCCCTGGCGCTCCTGCGGTGGAATGCCGGCCAATTCCATACCGAACGCGGTGTTATTCAATACATTCATATGCGGCATTAAAGCGAATGATTGAAACACCATGCTGATCTTATTACGGCGTACGGCGCGCAGTGCGCTGTCGGATATTTTAGATATATCCTCGCCATCAATCAGCACCTGACCGCGGGTGGGTTCTATCAGACGATTGAGAAGGCGTACCAGGGTAGATTTTCCAGAACCGGAAAGCCCCATGATGACAAATATCTCGCCTTCTTCAATGGCCAGAGAGGCGTCTTTTACGCCCAGTGATAATCCGGTTTTTTCAAGCAATTGGTCTTTTGTCAGGCCTTTTTCAATCAGTTTGAAAGCGCGATCCGGATGTTCGCCAAATATCTTATACAGGTTCTTTACTTCGAGTTTAATTGCCATGCAATTTGCTGTTTCCTCTGATGAATTATCAAACGATAAAAATTTCCCAATAGAAAATAATAGTCCCCTATACCCTAACACAGTGAATATCTGAGACAACCCTCAATGTCCTATGAATGGGATATTGACGATTTACATCAAGTTTTCGATTAGTTATGGTAATGAGGTGAGTGCTCAATTATCAGTGGCTGATATTTCCGATAAACGGTTGGTTTTAAGTAAGAATAATCCGTTCTGATTATTGCTGTTATTTGCCTGCCCAAGCCTGTTTTCGGACAATAAAAAACCCGACCAGAGGCCGGGTAAAAGTCATCAGTATTTCATCAATTTTCAACGACAGGTGCCGATATCGAGGGGATATCGCCGAAGTTATATTACCCCTTAAATATGACAGCCAGATGGCAGTTTATGCCTTGCGATACAGACGCCGCGGATGACCAATATTGCCGTACATCATTTCGACGCGCACAAACTGGGTGGCGACGCAGTATTCCAGATAACGTCGGGCCGTGGTTTTGCTGATCCCGACCTGTTCGACCACGTCTTCTACCGCATGCGCGGCTTCCGGTTGCTTGATAAACAGCGCCTGCACCAGCTCCAGCGTGTTGGTTTCTATGCCTTTGGCGCTGGGTTCGCTGGAGAACTGCTTGGATTGCAGGTTATACAGCGCGTCGACGTTGCTTTGGTCGATTACCTTGAAGGTGCGCTGGGTTTGCACAAACTGCATAAAGCGCTCCAGTGAGTTGCGCAGCCGCTTGTAGGAGACCGGTTTAATGATGTAATCGAAGGCGCCATTGCGGATCGCCTGGCTGCAGGTATTCATGTCGCTGGCGGCGGTAATAAAAATCACTGAACAGCCGGGGTTTTTCACCGCCGCTTCTTCCATCAGTTCAATGCCCTGGCCGTCAGGCAAAAAATTGTCCAGCAGGATCAGCCGTGGCTGGTGGGCATTGACTTTGACTCTGGCCTCGGCCAGCGTGGCGGCATAAGCCACCACCCGCAGAGCAAAGTTCTGCTCAATAAATTCCGCGTGCAGCGTCGCCAGCTGTGGCTCATCTTCCACGATCAAAACGTCCAGTGCTTCTGGTTGCATCATTCGGGTGCTCAAGATTGTTTAGGGATAAACAAAGAAAAAATAGCGCCGTGCGGATCGTTGTCCGACACTTCTATGCTGCCGTGCGCCTGCGCCACGTGGCTGGCAACCAGGTGCAGGCCGATGCCGTGGTCACCCTTGTCATCTTTGGTGGTGACGCCCTGTTCGAACAGCGTATCGCGCACCTCAGGGGCAATACCGGTGCCGCGATCGGCCACTTCAATCACCAGTTCATTGCTGCTGTCGCTGATATAAAGTTCTACCGCCTCATAGGGCGCGCCGTAATGCAGCGTAGCGTCTACCGCATTATCCAGCAAATTGCCGATGATCGACATCAATTCGGTTTCATTCAATGCCGCCGGGATCTGCCGCAGCTGGCAGGCCGGGTCGAAGCGAAGCTCCACGCCTTTTTCCTTCGCACTGGAGTATTTGCCCAGCAGCAGGCCGCATAATGCCGCCGAACTGAAACGCTGTGAGATAAAGTCGAGGATCTCCTGAGCACCTTCCGATTGCGCCTCCACATAGCGGATGGCCTCGTCGTAGCGTTGCATATGCAGCAGGCCGGCGAGGGTGGCGGTCCAGTTCAGCTGTTCGTGGCGCATGATGCGCAGGTTGTCGGCATAGCGCTTCACCTGGCTAAGCTGGCTGCTCAGGGTGTTGATGTCGTTTTTGTCGCGGAAGCTGATCACCCAGCCCTGCAGCTCTTCTTCCTGCATGATGCGTACCCGGCTGGCGATAACCCGGACATGGTTGAAGCGACAGACCTCGTCATGGGTGTCATGCCCTAACTGTGAGGCGCCGAAGAAATCCGGCTGGGATTGGATCACCTCACCGATTTCTCTGCCCATCAGGGCGGCGGCGGGCTGACGCAAATCCAGCAGTTCGCGGGCCGCGTGGTTAATGGTGATGATCCGCAACTGAGGATCGACGGCAATCACCCCTTCATAGATAGCTTCCAGCAACGCTTTCTGTTGGCGTACCAACAGGGCAATTTCTTTCGGTTCCAGCCAGAACATTTGGCGTTTTAAATTCTTCGATAACAGCCACGAAAATACGAACAGCGCGATTAATAAAAGCACTATCGACCCAAGAATTTGCGTCAGAGTTCTGGAGTTTAAATTGTCGATATGTGATTTGAGATAACCCACCGAAACAATGCCGATGACGTTATTATTTTCGTCCAAAATGGGCGCTTTACTGCGCAATGAAATGCCGATGCCACCTTTGCGAATGGAAATAATGCTTTTGCCTTCGAGAACCTCTTTATTATCGCCGCCGACCATCGGCGTGCCGATACGGTTGGCATATTCAGAGTGATAAAGATGCCGGGTTTGCTTATCGCCGATAACGATATAGCTGGCATCGCTGCTGGCGCGAATTTTCTTCATTAGCGCTGCAATTTTAACCGGGTCTTTTTTTTCCACTGCGGTGATCAGGGAAGGGATCAGGGCAATCTCTCGGGCCTGCACCTGCGCTCGTGCACCGAGGTCGCGGTGCAGTTGCGCATCGAGCTGGTAGTAGGTGTAAGCACCAATAAACGTCAACAGCAGGCAGGAGAAGGCAACCAGGCACAGGAATAGCTTGATTTGAAACGAGAGTTTTATACGCATGACCGGGGTTCGCCCTGATAAATCCTGAAGGCTTACCCTATCATGAGTGGCCGTTAATGTAATATTGCGCCGGATCAACTTGTGATCGCAGCCACGGGATTATTCTTGTCGGGGTGGTTAATGCAGCAGCTGCAATAAAACTGATAATTCTTAAAGTAAAAATAACGTTAACACCATTAAAACCACGGCAGATTTCACATAATCCTAATTAACACCATAGAAACCATAACCACCATTAAAAACCCTTTTTAACTTTGAACAAAATCACAGCAGATAATCCGTGCGTTTCTCTATGATGGCTGAACAAACTAATAAGAGGCCAGATTATGAGCACAACAGATGATTCTTTCCTCGCCGCCAAAGACAAAACCGCTGAAATACCGCTGCGGGAAAAATGGTGGCATATACTGGACAATTACAAAGTAGGAATTATTCCGTTGCCGTTCTTTGTTCTGGCCGGCGTACTTATTTTATTGGATTGTCTGGAAGGGAAATTACCGAGCGATATCGTGGTCATGGTTGCCACATTGGCGTTCTTTGGTTTTGCCTGCGGCGAGTTTGGCAAACGCCTGCCGCTGATCGGCAAAATGGGGGCCGCGGCGATCTGTGCCACCTTTATTCCTTCTGCGTTGGTGCATTACGGCTTGCTGCCGGACGTGGTGGTGGAATCGACCACCAAATTCTATAAATCGACCAATATTCTGTACCTCTACATCTGCTGCATTATCGTTGGCAGCATTATGAGCATGAACCGTCAGGTGCTGATCCAGGGCTTTCTGCGCATTTTCGCGCCGATGCTGTGCGGTGAGGTTGTCGGCATGCTGGTAGGAATGGCGGTGGGCATGGCGTTGGGGCTGGAGCCGTTCCAAATCTTCTTCTTCCTGATTTTGCCGATCATGGCCGGTGGCGTCGGTGAAGGCGCGATCCCGCTGTCGATGGGGTATGCGGCGATTCTGCATATGGAGCAGGGGGTAGCCTTGGGGCGCATTCTGCCTATCGTCATGCTTGGCAGCCTGACCGCCATTGTTCTGGCCGGCTTGCTTAACCAACTGGGTAAACGTTACCCGCACCTGACCGGCGAAGGCAGCCTGATGCCGAGCAAGCAGGGCGAAAGCGAGATGAGCGCGGTGGAAAAAATCAGCGGTAAGGTGGATGTCAGCACCATTGCCTGCGGTGCGCTGCTGGCCATCCTGCTGTACATGGTAGGGATGTTGCTGCACCGCATGATTGGCCTGCCGGCACCGGTTGGCATGCTGTTCGCCGCGGTGGCGGTGAAGCTGGCACATGGCGTGTCCCCACGCATTCAGGAAGGTTCGCAGGTGGTCTATAAATTCTTCCGTACTGCGGTCACCTACCCGATTCTGTTCGCCGTCGGCGTAGCGATCACTCCGTGGCAGGAACTGGTTAACGCCTTCACCTTCCAAAATCTGGTGGTGATCGTCAGCACCGTGTCTGCACTGGTGGCGACTGGCTTCTTCGTCGGCAAGAAAATTGGCATGCACCCGATCGATGTGGCGATTGTCTCCTGCTGCCAGAGTGGGCAGGGTGGCACTGGCGATGTTGCCATTCTCACCGCCGGCAACCGTATGTCGCTGATGCCTTTTGCGCAGATAGCTACCCGTATCGGCGGCGCGATCAATGTCTCGCTCTCTTTGCTGGTACTGGCCAAATTCTTCGTATAACTCAAAAAAATCCTTAGTGTTTCTTTGCCTTTCCCCGCCCCCGCGGGGATTTTTTTATTCATTTTTTGCCTCCGGCAGGCGTCATTTCCGCTTTGGGTTAATACTTAGCGCTCAAACGACAACAAGGAGTCACCATGTTCTGGAAACGTTACCTGCTGGGGGCGGCGCTGGCCGTTATGTCGCTGCAAACCCTGGCCGCCGCACCGCAGGTGAAAACCCCCGCGCCGGGTTTTTATCGCATCATGCTGGGCAGCTATGAAGTCACAGCCTTGTCTGATGGCGTACTCCGCTTGCCGGTTGACAGACTGCTGCTTAACAGTTCGCCAAAGCAGATAGAGACCGCTCTGGCTGAGCACCATCAGGGCCTGCCGGTCGTCACCTCTGTTAATGCCTACCTGATCAATACCGGCAGCAAGCTGATCCTGGTTGATACCGGTGCGGGTTCGCTGCTGGGGGACGGGTTGGGCAAACTGGTCGTAAACCTCAAGGCTGCCGGTTATCAGCCACAGCAGGTGGATGAAATTTACCTGACGCATATGCACCCGGATCATCTCGGCGGTTTGACGCAAAACGGTAAAGCTGCTTTTCCAAATGCAGTGGTGCGTGCCGGGCAGCAGGATGCGGATTTTTGGCTTAGCGAGAGTCGGTTGAAACAGGCGCCGCCGAAGGAGAAAGTCTCGTTCGAGAATGTTATCGCCGCGCTCAAGCCTTATCAGGCCGCCGGACATTTTAAAACGTTCAGTAATGATGGTGAGCTGTCGCCGGGGATCAGTGCGTTTGCCGCCCATGGGCATACGCCAGGCCACAGCATTTATCTGGTGGAAAGCCAGGGCAAAAAATTGTTGCTGCTGGGGGATTTGATCCACGTGGCGGCGGTGCAGTTCGCCCATCCGCGTGTCGCGATAAGCTTTGATAAAGATGCCAAAGCGGCAGTAGCCCAGCGGCTGCGGGTGTTTAGTGATAGCGCTCAACGCAGTGTGCTGGTGGGCGGACCGCATCTGTCATTCCCCGGGCTGGGTTACCTGAATAAACAGGGGGAAGGTTATGACTGGGTGCCGCTAGAATATGGCGCCATGTAAGGCGTTTATCGGTTACGGGTGGCGAACACTTTGCTGAACCAGTCGATGAAGACCCGAACCCGCGGTGAAAGTTGGCGGTTGCGCGGGTAGAGCAAGGAGACCGGCATCGGAGTGGAGGGGAATTGCGGCAGCAGGGGCAGCAAGCTGCCGTTGTCCAGGCTGTCGCGCAGGTGATAACGCGGCACCTGAATGATCCCCAGCCCCATGCGCGCCGCAGCAACCAGGCTTTCCGCCGCGCTGACCGACACCGTGCAAGGCAATGTCACTTGCCGCGTCTGGCCAGCCACAGTAAATTCCAGCGGCATCAGGGTGCCGCTGGCCGAGGAACGGAAGCCCACCATGCGGTGGCCTTCAAGTTCGCTGATGGAATGGGGTGTGCCAAAACGTTGCAGGTAGTCCGAGGCGGCGCAGGTGACCTCTTCAAGCTCGCCTAACCGACGCGCCACCATATCGCTGTCTTTCAGTTTGCCGACCCGCACCACGCAGTCGATACCTTCCCGCACCGGATCTACCAGCCGATCGCCCTCGCTCATAAAAAGTTCGATATCCGGATATTGCGTCAAAAATTCGGGAAGTTCCGGCATTAAAAAGTGACGTGCCAACGTGCCGTGCACGTCGATGCGCAGCAGCCCACGCGGTTTGGCACCGGCAAACGCCATCTCGGCATCTTCGATATCCGCCAGAATAGTCAGGCAGCGTTGATAGTAAGCTTCGCCATCCAGCGTTGGGCTGACGTGGCGGGTAGTGCGTTGCAACAACCGCACCTGCAGCCGGGCTTCCAGTTGCTTGATGGCATCGGTCACCGTCGATCGCGGCAGGTTCAGATCCTGTGCGGCCTGGGTAAAGCTGCGTTGTTCCACCACGCGGGTAAACAAGCGCATGGCATCGATTCTGTCCATGGTTATTGTTCGCTAAATTCGGATAGTGATAACGAAGAGTAGGGGATTATTCGCCGGGGCGAAAGGTGCATGATGTTGTCACGCCGGTAAGTCGCCGGCGCATAGCCGACGAGGATAGAGAGCATGAACACCAAGACTCAGCAAGTTGCCATTGTCACCGGCGCATCGCGCGGTATAGGCGCGGCCATTGCCGAACGCCTGGCTGCCGACGGTTTTACCGTGATCGTCAACTATTCAGGCAATCAGGCATTGGCCGATGAGCTGGTGCGCAAAATTGAACAAAGCGGGGGGCGGGCGCTGAGCGCCAGGGCGGACGTCAGCGACGCCGCCGCCGTTGCCCAGCTGTTTGACCGGGCCGAGCAGGCTTTCGGCGGCGTGGATATCCTGGTGAATAACGCCGGGGTGATTGCGCTGGCTCCGGTCGCAGAAATGAGCGATGCCGATGTCGATCGGCTGATCGACATTAATCTGAAGGGGACCTTCAACACGCTGCGAGAGGCGGCGAAACGCCTGCGCGACAACGGGCGCATCATCAACTTTTCATCTAGCGTGGTCGGGCTGCTGCAGCCGAGCTACGGCATGTATGCCGCCAGCAAGGCCGCCGTCGAAGCGCTGACCAGCGTGCTGGCGAAAGAGCTGCGGGGGCGCAATATTACCGTCAACGCTATCGCGCCGGGCCCGACCGCCACCGGGCTGTTCCTGGACGGTAAAACGCCGGAGCTGATCGACCGGCTGGCGAAAATGGCTCCATTGGAGCGTCTGGGTCAGCCGCAGGATATCGCCGCGGCGGTGTCATTCCTGGCCGGTGCAGACGGTGCCTGGATCAACGGCCAAACCCTGCGGGCCAACGGCGGCATTATCTGATTTTACCGGGGCGGTTTCTCTCGCGGCAGGATCGGGTATCCTGTCGCGAGAAATCCACCGGAGGAAGCGCCTTATGGTAGGCCGCAGCAGAAGAAGAAAAACCGGCAGTCAGATTGACGATGGCGTGCGTTCACCCTGCAATAATGTTTGCCAGATCGACACCGAAAACGCGTGGTGTCGGGGCTGTTGGCGCACGCTGGAGGAAATCGCCGCCTGGTCGAGTGCCGATGACGAGGAAAAGCGGGCCATTTGGCAGCGCATCCGACAGCGTACCGGAAATATCTAAACTGTAGGGGCGCGGTAGCCTGCGCCCGTTCAGCGGTTATGATTTAGAGCAAAGTGATTCGCCCCGCGATTTCACTCAGAAATCCCAGTCGTCATCTTCAGTGTTGACCGCTTTACCAATCACGTAAGACGAGCCTGAGCCGGAGAAGAAGTCGTGGTTCTCGTCGGCGTTTGGCGACAGCGCCGACAGAATGGCCGGATTGACCTGCGCCATCGACGGCGGGAACAGCGCTTCGTATCCCAGATTCATCAACGCCTTGTTGGCGTTATAGTGCAGGAAGGTTTTCACGTCCTCAGTCCAGCCTACACCGTCGTACAGCTCTTCGGTGTAACGCACCTCGTTATCGTACAAATCCTGCATCAGATCGAAGGCGAAATTTTTCACCTGTTGGCGGCGCGCCGCGTCGACCTTCTCCAATCCTTTTTGGAATTTATAACCGATGTAATAACCGTGCACCGCCTCATCGCGGATGATCAGACGGATCAAATCGGCGGTGTTGGTCAACTTGGCGCGGCTCGACCAGTACATCGGTAGATAAAAGCCCGAATAGAACAGGAACGACTCCAGGAATACGCTGGCGACCTTCTTCATCAGCGGATCGTCGCTGCGGTAGTGGGCCAGAATGATGCTGGCTTTTTTCTGCAGCGCGCGGTTTTCCTCGCTCCAGCGGTAGGCATCGTCGACGTCCGGTGTCTGGCACAGCGTAGAGAAAATTGAGCTGTACGAACGAGCATGCACCGCTTCCATAAAGCTGATGTTGGAGTACACCGCCTCCTCATGCGGCGTAATCGCATCTTCGATCAGCGCCGGTGCGCCCACGGTATTTTGAATAGTGTCCAGCAGCGTCAGGCCGGTGAACACCCGAATGGTCAACTGCTGTTCTTTTGGCGTCAACGTTGCCCACGACGGAATGTCGTTCGACAGCGGCACCTTCTCCGGCAGCCAGAAGTTGGAGGTCAGGCGGTTCCACACCTCCAGATCCTTGTCGTCTTCGATGATGTTCCAGTTGATCGCGCGCACCAACTGCGCCGGTTTAGTGGTATTCATAGATTGCCTCACAGTGCGCAGGACACGCAGCCCTGCACCTCGGTGCCTTCCAACGCCATCTGGCGCAGGCGGATGTAATAGATGGTTTTGATGCCTTTACGCCAGGCATAAATCTGCGCGCGGTTGATGTCGCGGGTGCTGGCGGTATCGCGGAAAAACAGCGTCAGCGACAGCCCCTGATCGACGTGCTGAGTGGCGGCGGCATAGGTATCGATAATTTTTTCCGGCCCTATGTCGTAGGCATCCTGGTAGTACTCCAGGTTGTCGTTGGTCATATAGGGCGCCGGATAATAGACGCGACCAATTTTTCCCTCTTTGCGGATCTCGATGCGTGACACGATCGGATGGATGCTGGAGGTCGAGTTATTGATGTAGGAGATGGAACCGGTGGGTGGTACCGCCTGCAGGTTCTGGTTGTACAAGCCGTGCATCATCACCGACTGGCGCAGCGCCAGCCACTCTTCGCGGCCAGGGATGGCGATATTGGCGTCGGCGAACAGCGCGCGAACCCGTTCGGTTTGCGGCTGCCATTCCCGTTCGGTGTATTTGCTGAAGTATTCACCTGAAGCATAGGTCGACTCTTCGAAGCCGCCGAATGCGCTACCGCGCTCGATGGCCAACTGGTTAGAGGCGCGAATGGCGTGGTAAGCGACGGTATAGAAATAGATGTTGGTGAAATCAATCCCTTCTTCTGAGCCGTAGAAGATGCGTTCGCGAGCCAGGTAGCCGTGCAGGTTCATCTGGCCGAGGCCAATGGCATGCGAACTGCGGTTGCCTTCGGCAATCGACGGCACCGAGCGAATGTCGCTCATGTCCGCCACCGCCGTCAGCGCACGGATCGCGGTGTCGACCGCTTTGCCAAAGTCGGGGGCATCCATGGTTTTGGCGATGTTGAGCGAACCGAGGTTGCAGGAAATATCCTTGCCTACCTGGTCGTAGCTCAAGTCATCGTGATAGGTGCTGGCGCGGTTAACCTGCAAAATCTCGGAGCACAGGTTGCTCATGTTGATGCGCCCGGCGATCGGGTTTTCACGATTGACCGTATCTTCAAACATCATGTACGGATAACCGGATTCAAACTGGATCTCCGCCAGTACCTGGAAGAATTCACGCGCATTGATGCGTGATTTGCGGATGCGCTTGTCATCCACCATTTCGCGGTACTTCTCGCTGACGCTGATTTCCGAGAACGGCACGCCATACACTTGCTCGACGTCATAGGGCGAGAACAGGTACATCTCTTCGTTATTCTTCGCCAGTTCGAAAGTGATATCCGGGATCACCACCCCCAGCGACAGCGTCTTGATGCGGATTTTCTCGTCGGCATTTTCACGCTTGGTGTCGAGGAAACGCAGAATATCCGGGTGATGAGCGTTGAGATAGACCGCACCGGCGCCCTGACGCGCGCCCAGTTGGTTGGCATAAGAGAAGGCATCTTCAAGCATCTTCATGATAGGGATCACCCCTGAAGACTGGTTCTCTATGCGTTTGATCGGGGCACCGACCTCGCGAATATTGGTCAGTAAGAACGCCACGCCGCCGCCGCGTTTTGACAGTTGCAGCGCAGAGTTCACCGCCCGACCGATTGACTCCATATTGTCTTCGATGCGTAACAGAAAACAGGACACCGGTTCGCCGCGCTGTTGTTTACCGCAGTTGAGGAAAGTGGGCGTCGCCGGCTGGAAGCGGCCCGAGATCATCTCCTCCACCAAATCTTGTGCCAACGCGGTATCACCTGCCGCCAGCGTTAAGGCGACCATGCATACCCGGTCTTCGTAGCGTTCCAGGTAGCGCTTACCGTCGAAGGTTTTCAGCGTGTAGCTGGTGTAATACTTAAAGGCGCCGAGGAAGGTCTCGAAGCGGAATTTTTTCGCATAGGCCTGTTGGAACAGCTGTTTGATAAAGGCGAACTCGTACTGCGCCAACACGCTCTGTTCATAATAACCTTCCTCCACCAGATAGCGCAGCTTCTCCTCCAGGTTATGGAAGAATACGGTGTTTTGGTTCACGTGCTGCAGGAAGTAGTGCCGCGCTGCTAACCGATCCTTGTCGAACTGGATACGGCCTTCGGCATCATAAAGATTGAGCATCGCGTTGAGCGAATGGTAATCCAGCGCGCTTGCGGCGGGCCGGGTCAGTTCTGTCGTTGCCAAAATGCGGTTACTCCCTGTCGAACGTTTGCAACGTCTTGTGTGGTGCCGAGCAGCTCAAAGCGGTAAAGAAAAGGCACCTGACATTTTTTGGCGATGATGTCGCCGGCAATGCCGTACGCTGCGCCGAAATTGGTATTCCCGGCGGCGATAACGCCGCGCAGGAAAGCGCGATTTTGTGGATCGTTGAGAAAGCGGATCACCTGGATCGGCACGGCTCCTACGGCGCTACCGCCGCCATAGCTGGGCACGATCAAAATATAGGGTTTATCCATCAGCAGTTTGCTGCGGGCGCCGGCGATAGGGATACGTACCGCTGGCAATCCCAGTTTTTCAACGAACCTGTGGGTGTTCTCCGAACTGCTGGAGAAATAGACCAGCGGGTTCATGGGCAACCTCAGGACGCCAGGGCGTGGGCCAGCGCGCCGATTTTGTCCGGCCGGAAGCCAGACCAGTGATCTTCACCGGCGATAATCACCGGAACTTGCTGATAGCCAAGGGATTTAACATGGTTCAGCGCCTGCTGATCCTGGGTGAGGTCGATCACCTGATAACCAATCCCTTGTTTATCGAATGCGCGATAGGTGGCGTTGCACTGGACACAGTCCGGTTTGCTGTAAATAATAATACTCATGATTCGCATTTACCTTTTGGGCTGAAGGAAAGGCGGACAGGTCAGATAACGGAGCATTGAACGGCGTTTCTGACGGCGTTACCAACCGCTACATGTTCCCTGCGGTTGATGGGTTAAATACTATATGTGGATATTTAATTTATCAACCACGCTATATATGGTGTTTTGGCAGGATTCACGTTGAGGCCGCATCAGGGCTGGAAAAGCAGAGGGAAAAATTTTTTTGGCGGTTGTTGGCGGGAAACCCCTCTCGGGCGAGAGGGGGATAAGTGCGGTTTCGTCATTGACGCATGCTGATGGCCAGGCGGTTAAAGGCGTTCATGATGCTGATAGCGAAGGTTAAATCGGCAATTTCCGCATCGCTAAAGTGCGTCTGCAGCGCTTCAAACGCGCTGTCCGGTGCGCCAGTTGCGGCGATCAGGGTCACGGAGTCTGCCCACTCAAGCGCCGCGCGCTCGCGGTCGCTGAACGCATGACTCACGCGCCAGCCCGCAAGTTGATCCAGCTTGGCGTTGTCAACGCCACTTTCTCTCAGTGCTTTACCATGCATATCCAGGCAGTAGGCACAGCCGTTAATCTGCGATACGCGCATAAACATCAGCTCAATTGTCGCCTTGTCCAGCGCGCCTTTCTCCAGTGCCATCAGGGCGGTCACCATGCCTTTGTAAGGGGCGGGAGAGAGTTCGGAATATTTCAAACGTTGCTTAATCATGGTCAACCTCAGTTAGCGAACAGCAGAATAATGAGGCTACTTTAATGGCGATATGGACTATGCTATAGAGCCATAAAATGATTATTTAACCAGGCCATGATGCGTCAGTTTCTCTCCTCTTTGCGGCTGGATGCTCAGCTCGCAGATCCTTTGTACCGGCAGATTTATCTGCGGATTAAAGACGCCATTGCGCAAGGAAGCCTGCTGGCGGGCAGTCGGCTGCCTTCGGTGCGTGGGCTGGCGAGCGATCTGGGCGTGGCGCGGGCCACGGTGGAAAGCGCTTACGGCCAACTTATCGCCGAAGGTTTTCTGCAAAGCCGGGGACAGGCTGGCACTTATGTTTCGTCGCAGCTGCAGAATCTGCCGGTACGCGCAGCATTGACGACGGAAGTGTTGCCGGCGGTGGCGGCGAATCCATTGCATCCGAGTGGGGCAACGCAGCCTTTTCAATTGGGGCTGCCGGCGCTGGATGCTTTCCCGCGCGCACTATGGCAGAGGATTGTCGGTCGCCAATTGCGTACTGCTCCTTTGGCGGCCATGGCTCATCCGTCAACTCAAGGGTTGCCAGAGCTGCGCGCGGCGATCGTGAATTATTTGCAGCTTTCGCGTGGTATCAATTGTCGACCGGAACAGGTTTTTATTTGTGCCGGCTATCAGGCATTGCTGGATTTGGTGATCGGCACTTTACTCAAGACCGGTGACGAGGTGTGGCTGGAAGACCCCGGCTATCCGGTGACCCTACCGCTATTTCGCGCCGCCGGCATGCAGCCGGTGGCCGTGCCGGTTGATGAGCAGGGGATGAATATCGCCGTCGGTGTTGCCGCTGCACGTCGAGCACGCATGGCGGTGCTGACGCCGACCCACCAGAGTCCCCTGGGCGTCTCGCTTAGCCTGGCGCGGCGCATGGCCTTACTGGAGTGGGCACAGCAGCAGGGGGCATGGATCCTTGAAGACGATTACGACAGCGAGGTTCGTTATCATGGTCGGCCGCTGCCGCCGTTGAAAAGTCTCGATCGTCAGGGCAGGGTGCTGTACGCCGGGACTTTCAGTAAAACCTTGTTTCCGGCACTGCGTATGGCTTATTTGGTCGTGCCGCTTGAACAGGTGGACGCTTTTGGACGCAGCAGCCGGTTACGCGGTTGCGGCTGCCCGCCACTGATGCAGGCCAGCGTGGCTGATTTTATCCATCAGGGGCATTTCTATCGCCATCTGAAACGTATGCGGCCCCTCTATCGCCAGCGCCGTGAATGGCTGGCGCAGGCGCTTGCACGACAGCTGGGGGAGTATTTGACGGTATCGTCGCAGGCCGGGGGCATTCAATTACTGGCACGATTGACGGCAAAAGGCTTGGATCGGAGGATCGCGCAAGAGGCCTGGCAACGCGGGTTGTCGATACAGGCACTTTCGGATTGGCACATAGCCAGTGCGGCGGGAGATGGCCTGCTGATGGGGTTTGCCAACTTTACCCAGCAGAGCGAGGCTGAGCGGGCAGTGGCCAGGCTAGCCGAGTTGTTTGAAGCCACAAATTAAACGGCCCGCGGTTTCCCACGGGCCAGACGCACATCTGTTGTTTTATCTTTATGACTGCAAGGGGTGTTAACGCCGGGCCAGCAGAACGCCGAGGACGATGCCAACCGCGGCCCCGATCCCTACGCCCTGCCAAGGTTTGTCGCGCACGTAGCTGTCGGCTTGTTCGACGGCATCGCGGGCGTGCTGTGTCAGATTGCTGGAACCATTGAAGCGAGCACGGGCGTCGCGTAACACGCCTTTGGCTTTGCTGTGCAGCTCTTTCAGTTCCTCTTTGGTTTTGTCACCGGATGCACGTAGCACCTCATCCAATGTATCAGCCAAAAGAGTGACGTCCTGATCAATGTCGCGTTCTACTTTTTCTGATTTCTTAAACATTCGACTCTCCGTTTTTGACACATGTCTCTTAAGTGTAGACCATTTCTCAAAATGTGCCGGCGATCACGGTAAAATACCTGGTGGGATAACGTCACCGGCGATGCCTGTCTGTGTTGTACATTTGGTTACTCGGCGAAACCAATCACTCACGGAAGCGGCTCATCGATTCCTCTAGTATCTGCTTCAACGGCCCAACGGGGCTTACTGAAAAAACACTCTGAGGAATTAAAGATGAAAAAAGTATTAGCCCTGATCGTTGCTGCCACCATGGGTCTGTCTTCTGTTGCTTTCGCTGCTGATACTGCTGCAGCTCCGGCAACGGCTGCTCCGGCTGCAACCACCACTACCGCTGCGCCAGCTGCTGCTGAGAAGGCTCCTGCTAAAGCCACTCATCATAAGAAAGCGCACCACAAAGCGACCAAGAAAGCCCCAGCTCAGAAAGCCCAGGCGGCTAAAAAGCACCACAAAGCCACCAAGAAAGCCCCAGCTCAAAAAGCTCAGGCCGCTAAAAAGCACCAAAAAGTAAGCAAAAAAGCCCCAGCACAGAAAGCTCAGGCTGCTAAAACTCACCACAAAGTAAGCAAAAAAGCGCCAGCTCAAAAAGCCCAGGCTGCTAAAAAACACCACAAAAAAGCGCCAGTGCAGAAAGCTCAGGCCGCTAAAAAACACCACAAAGCCACCAAAAAAGCAGCAACTCCAGCCGCTTAATTGAGTGAGGAATGCGGTGCCTGAGGGGGCCGCATCATCCCGACGTTATTGAGACACCCGGCTTGGCCGGGTGTCTTCTTTTGAGGGCTAGCTCATGATGATCAATCGCTATCTGTTCGAAGTGATTTTCAGCGCCGTCACCCTGTGTGGGCTGATCGTGGCCTGGGAACTGTTTCTGGCCGACGGTTTTCTCTGATTACTGCGCGATGGGCGTTTCATGCAGGTGCCGCCAGCCCAGCCCGGTTTCGGTTTGTTCAAACACCACGGTGGAGTTGCGCAGCGTCGCCGCCTGTCCAGGCAGCCTCTGTTTCTCGCGATAGCTGACCACTGCCCCCGTCGGCCATTCGGCCACCAACGTCATCTCTTCTATGCTGATTGCCAACCCCGGTTTGGCGGCCCGATTCGCACGGAAAAACGCGCTCAGTGCGGCAAAATCGAGTCGGCTGCCGTTCAGCGCGATCATGCTGAAGGCGGGATCAAAACGCGCCAACAGCCCCTGTTCATCTCCGGCCCCTTTTTCCAGCCAGTTTTCAATGGCGACGTGTGCGTCGATCACTTCGGTAAAATATTGGTTCATTGGTGTTCCTGTTGAGTATTGAGACCGCGCACTATGGCGCGGTTTACGATGCGCAGGCACAGCAGCATGGGGATCAGCGTGCTGGCGGCGGCCAGGTAAAAACAACTTTTGTAGGCGACGGCGGGGGTAAAATGTTCCAGCAGCAGGTTGAGTAACAAGCTGAGCAGGGCGACACCCAGGCAGAAGCTGAGCTGTCGGTTGATATTCCACAGCGCACTGGCGTCGGCCAATTGCTCATCGGCAATATGCAAAAATGCGCTGCTCTGCGCGGTGCTGCTGCACAGGCTGCCGCCAAAGCCCATCAGGGCGAAGGCCGCAACCTGCAATCCGTAATCCCCAGCGTGCGCAATCTGCGACAGCGCCAAAATGCCCAACCCTTGCAGCAGACAGCCGAAGATAAACAGCGGTTTCGGGCCAAAATGGTTAAATTTTCTGCCGGTCAACGTGATGGCCAGGAACGAGGCCAGCGACCAGGGCAGCATCAGGCTACCGACCTGCGCGGCACGCATGCCCAACTGATTTTGCAAATACAGCATGGCGATCAGGCTGACGCCGATAAACAGGCCGGGGATGCACTGATAAATCATCATCGACGTGCGCAACAGCGGATCCTGAACCAGGCGCAGGTTCAGCAAAGGGTGGGTAATGCGCAGGCTACGGCGCAGGAAATAGGTCAAGGCGATCGCTCCTGCGGCCAACAGTAACGCGCCTTGCGCAAGGCCCCCGTTTTCCCCCAGTCGGGTGAGGCCCAGTAAGATCAGCGTCAGGGCCGTACAGGCGCTAAGCAACCCCTTGATCTCGAGCGGTCGAGGTTGCGGATCGGGTACCTGAGGACGCAGCCAGAGTGCCGCCAACAGCAGCGCCAGCGCGGCGAGCGGCAGGTTGGCAAAGAACACCCAGCGCCAGTCGAGCCGGTCGACAATAAGCCCCCCCAATGCCGGTGACAGTGCCGGGGCCAGCAGGCCTACCAGCATAATGGCGGCGGAAAGCCCCGCGCGCTCATGGCTACGGTACAGTTGGTAGGTCAGCGTTTGGCCGATCGGGATCAGCAACCCGCCGCCCATACCCTGCAGCACTCTCCAGCCAACCAGTTCGCCGATGGAATCGGCATAGCCTGCCGCCGCCGTTGCCAGCATAAACAAGGTTAACGACAGCAAAAACACCCGCCGTCCGCCAATGCGCTGCGCTAACCAGGCGCTGAGCGGGATCACCAGCGTCAGGCCGAGAATGTAGCCGTTACTGACCCAGGCCAATTCACCGACCGAAGCCTGCAGCGCATGGCCGATTGAGGGGTAAGCGACGTTGGCGATAAACATGTTGATCAGATCGACAAAAAATCCGAGCAGGTAGACGATTGCGACTTTGATGCGATAGGGCATGGTGCCTCCGGTTGAAGGCCAGCAGTGTAACGGGCGGGAAAGTGCGGATAAATCGGCTATGAGCGATTACACTGTCAAAATTATTTTGACAATAAGGGGCGACAACATGCTTAACCTGCAGCGTTTGGCTATCTTCGTGGCCGTGGTGGACGCCGGCAGTTTCACCGCTGCTGCGGTGGCGTTGGGGCAAACCAAGGCGGTGGTCAGCTTCAATGTCAAACAGCTGGAGGGCGAACTGGGGGTGTCGCTGCTGGTGCGCAGCACCCGACGGCTGGCACTGACCGACGCCGGCGAACGTTTTTATCAACGTTGTCTGCGGTTGTTGCAGGATGCGGAAAACCTCTTGGATGACGTACGTCGGGATCACCATGGACTGAGCGGCGTATTGCGCATCACGACAACGCCGGAATACGGCGCTCAGGTGGTGGTACCGGCGCTGGCGGCATTTTCCCAATTGCATCCGCGCCTGCGCATTCAGCACGTTTCCTCTTCCTATCATGCCGATTTGATTTCAGAGCGTTTCGACGTGGCCATCCGGCTGGGACAACTGGCGGATTCCAGCCTGCGGGCAGCATTGCTCGACAGCTTTGCTATTGTGCCGGTCGCCTCGCCAGCCTACCTGGCCCGCCATCCCATTGCGTCTCTGGCCCAACTGGCACAGGCACAGTGGATTGCTCACAGTCGCCTCAGTTCGCCGCTGAGTTGGCAGGTCATTACCCCTGAGCGCCAGGCGGTGCTGTTCAAGGTGGAAGATGCCGCCACGTTGATGGGCGACAGTGCCGCGGCGCTGTTGGCGTTTGCTTTGCACGGCGCCGGGGTGGCGCTGCTGCCCGAATGGCTGGTGCGGCCTGCCCTCGCCGAGGGCAAGCTGTGTCCGCTACTCACGGACCATCAGTTTCCTGCGCAGAGTATTTATGCGCTATACCCCAACACCCGCCACGTACCGGAAAAGGTGAGGGCGTTTATCAATTTCCTGCGGGCGCGGGTAGCCACGGATGAATAAATGCCATGATGGCGGCCAGCGTTTGCCGGTGTACGGCTTCGCGTTGTTCGCTGGAAGAGGCGCAAAGCACCGCCCCATCATCTTCTTCACTCGCCAGGATTTGCCGGCCTTTGGGCTGACAAACCGGCAGGAAATCGAAATGATTGCCGCTGGATAGCCTCAGTGCATGAATAGGTTGCTTTCCGTTATCCGCCGCCAGCGTGGCACCGCCAAGCCCGGGTTCCTGGCCGTCGGGCAAAAAGTGCTGTGGCTCGACGATCAGTAACGGTGCGCTGAGCCGACGCAGGCTGGTCGGCAGCAGGTAGGGCACCATGCCGGGATCTAGAGCCACCGCAAAGCGAATGCGCGGGTCGGTGTAGTCGGCGTCAAATGCCCTGGCGGAAAGCTTGGTCAGTGCGACGTTGGCTTGTGTATAAAACTGACAGTTGGGCGACTGCGGTGCTTGTCGGCAGCCATCGATGAAATCGCTCAGCCGGATTTTACCGCCGATAGCTGCAATGGTGCTGTAACCGCCCTTGGAGTGGCCGATAACGCCAATCGCCTGAGGGTTGAGCATCGGCTTCCAGCGAGGGTCGGTGGTGACGGCGCTAATCAAGGCGGAAATATCGCTGGTTTGTAACCACAGCTCGGCAGATAAAGCCGGAACCGAGTTACCGGTAGTGCTGCCTGGGTGGTTGGCCGCCACCACGATCGCGCCTTGTTGGGTCAGCGCTGCCGCCAGCCAGGCCTGGCTGGCGTTATTGCCGCCGCTGCCGTGGCTGATCACGATCAGCGGAAAATGCCCACTTGCTGCCGGCGCGTCCGGCTGACTCTCAATGCCGGTAAAGACCGGGTTTGCACCGATGAGCTGCGGTTTAGCCGTTTCGGTGGTGGGGTAGTAAATTCGGCTGACTAACGAACGCGAGCCGGCCTGAAAGGTTTCATCGTGGGTGGCGACCTGATAGGGGGACGCGCTCGCAGCACCGCACCACAGCATCAACAACAACAAGGTTCTTTTCATTTTCACTCCTCAAGGTATCGAGATTGAGAGGGTGGCATTGGCGGCGCCATCCGGCGACCTCGATCGCGATCCGGGTCGTTAAATGATTGTTTTAACAGTACACTGTTGATTCCGTGTGCAAACAACAAGACCTTGATGATGCCGCTTATTCCTCTCACATTTCTGTTCGGTATGCTGTGCCTGGGGCTGCTGTATCGCCTCGGTCGTCCAACGGCGCGGCGCTGGGTCTTTCAGCTATTGTTGTTGCTGTGCGCGTGGCAAAGCCTGCTGGTGGGTATCCGTTATGGCTACGGCATAACGCAATTCAATGGGCTGCAACCGTTCGGCGCGATGGCGATCCCTTCACTGGCTTATGTCGCGTTTTTGGTGAGTACCCAGGGCCGTTTGCGGCGGCGCGAACTGTGGCATCTGATGCCACTGTGCCTGACGCTGTTGGCCAGCCTGACGGCGCCCTTTTTGCTGGATGCCATGATTGTCGGGGGTTATCTGGGGTATGGAGCCGCATTGCTGTATGCGTTGCGGCGCGGTGAAAACGCTTTGCCGCAGGTGGCGCTGGCGGAAAGTTGGCTGAGCTATCGACTGTGGCGCGGTTTGGGGGGCTTGCTGATCATGGTGGCGGTAGCCGAAGGGGTGATTGCGCTCGACTTTTCCCTGTTTGACGGGCGGCACGCCGGTTGGCTGGCAACGATCGATAATCTGTTGGTGGCGTTGAGCCTATGCCTGGTGCTGTCGCGCAGCCGACCTGCGGAAAGCCCGGTTGAGGTCATATCGGAAACGGCGGATAGCGGGGGGGAAGATGAGGATCAACTGGCCGAGTGGTTTGAGCGGGTGCAACAACGGCTGCGGCAAGATGACTTCTACCTGGAGCCTGAGCTGAACCTGGCCCGGCTGGCGCGCAAGGTGGGCTTGCCGGCGCGACGGGTTTCGCAGGCTATCAATCGGCATACGGGAATGAATGTGTCGCAATATGTGAATCAACTGCGTATTCGTCAGGCGGCGCAGTGGTTGCTCGCCGGTGATGAGCCGGTGACTGATATTATGCAAAAGGCCGGATTCACTACCAAATCGAATTTTAACCGCGAATTCTTGCGCATTCAGGGTGTGAGCCCAAGTGAATGGCGCAGGCAACAACAGCGGCTTTAAATAATACTTTGTTATCCCTTGCCGGGTTTGGATCGGAGCTATGCTAAATGCTGTTGATGAGCCGTACGGGCGTGCCGTCAATCTCTTAATTTTGCGGTACTGAGGGTGTTTCCGGGCGTGATGTTGACGCTGCGCCTGTTGTTGCAAAAACGGCAAAATACCTAGTTAAGGAATATTCCTAAACCCACATCCATACCGAAAAATTTATTGTTTCATCTCATGATTACGGTAAGGTCGCTCAGCGGTCCAGAACGAGAGGAGAAATCGATGTATTTACGGCCGGATGAAGTGGCTAGAGTGTTGGAGAATACGGGGTTTGAGCGTGATTATGTCACCGATCAAGCCTATGGTTACCGCAAGGGTGAGCACTACGTGTATGTGAATCGTGAAGCGCGGATGGGCAGAACCGCGTTGGTGATCCACCCGGCGCTGAAAGAGAAAAGCGTGCATTTCGCCACGCCGACCTCGCCGATACGCACCAGCGATCAGTACCTTGAGTTTCCCCTGGATTTAAGCAGCGATACCCCGAGTGCGCGTTATGGCATTCCCCACGGTTTCAGCTCGCGTGACGCGCTTTCGCGCTATATCTACAGCATGTTTCTGTAATGCCTCCCCCGCCTGCGGGGGACATCTTCACCAATTGGCAATGGCTTCCTGGTTAAAACGCTCGTTGTAGGCGCGGCGGAACTGTGCCAGCTCGAAAGCATCGATATCCAGATCGGCAAAATAAAACAGCGCGGCTTCGGTGTGCTCGGCATGTAACTCTGGCGACAGACCGGCACGCAGCAGGGTTTCCCGCCACAGGGCAATCTGGTGGTCGTCTGCCTGTTTGATAAAGGTCAGATAGATAAACAGCAAATAGGCCGCCTGGTGCATCTCTTCGGTGTAACCATTATTCAGCATGCGGATAAAGGTCTGGCTGTTGCGGCCACCCATCTCCTGAATCATCGATTCAATCAGCATAGGTTTCACTTTCAACAGGTGGGCCAGAGAGTCAATGGCTTTGCGGGTATCGGAAGTCAGAATGCGGTAACCAATAATAAATACAACGATCAGGGCAGCGATGATGATCCAGGTCATTTATGATTTATTACACTCTCGGAACGCCAGTATTTGGCAGGAGGCGCTGCAGGACAGCGCCCGGTGTCAACGCTGTTCGCCGCTGAAATTGTCGGCTGCCCGCTGCTGATTGCGCAGGTGGTGGTTGAAGCTGGCGGCATCTTTGGCCAGTGCGTCCAGATGGGCGCCCAGCATTTTAATTTGCTTCACCAATGCGTGCTGCTCCGGCACTGAACTGGCGGTGCTCAGCTTGCGTACCAACTGTTCGTTCTGCATACGCAGTGCGACTTCGCGCTGTTTAGCCTCTTCCAGCAACTGCTGCAGGGCCTGATAGCTGTGCTGCCATTCACGGTGCTGCTTTTCGAAGCTGGCCTGCAACTCACTCATGGCATTTTGAAACTGGGTTTCCAGCTCGCGCATTTTCATGGGATCGATCCTTTGCGGCACTCAATAATGGTTTTGCAGTATAACGAAAACTGCACAGAACCTCACCCGTTGACGACGATTGCGGAAAATTCCCGGCTTGCAACCGGAGCTGTGGGTCTTACAATCAGGCTTATTCCGGCATGAAAGGCCTAGTGTCCAAGAGTGGCTTTGAGATGAGCAACCAAGACAAAGATTTTTTTGAACAGGCGATGGCGGATGTCATTCCGTTATCCCGCGGCCCCGAGACGTTGTACTTGAAGCCGCAGGAGACCATGGATAAGCGCGCGCGCCGTGAAGCGCAGGCGCTGCAGCAGGAAAACTTTCTCAGTACCGGCTTTCTCGAACTGATCCCCTGTGAGCAACCGTTGGAATATAAAGGCGAGGGCATTCAACAGGGCGTGCTCGACAAGCTGAGCCATGGCCGCTACCCGCCACAGGCCAGTCTGAACCTGTTGAAACAGCCGGTGGAGGCCTGTCGGCAAGCTCTGTTCCGCTTTATTGTGCAGGCGGAAAAGCAAAGTCTGCGTTCGCTGCTGATCGTTCACGGCCGTGGGCGAGATGATGAAAGCCACGCCAACGTGATCCGCAGCTATGTCGCCAAGTGGCTGGCCCAGTTTGAGCAGGTGCAGGCTTTTTGTCGGGCATTGCCGCGCGATGGTGGTGAAGGTGCCTGTTACGTGACGTTGCGCAAATCTGCACAGGCGAAAGCCGATAACTTCGAACGTCACGCCAAACGTAGTCGATAAACGGGCAACAGAAGGCCAGCCGGTAGCGGGGCCACCGGCTGGTGGGGGTTATTTATTGAAGAATTTATAATCCAGCGAATAACGTCCGGCGCCGGTGACCGCCAGCAGCAACAGCCCGCCAATAATGCTGATGTTTTTGAAGAAGTTTATTTCATTGCCCATCATTTCCATGCCGGTCATTTTCCAGAATGGGTGGCCGATAAACGCGGTGCCGAGTACGTAAAGGGCAAAAATAACCGCGATAGGGCGGGTAAATAACCCAAGAATAAGCGCAATGCCGAAAAAGAACTCCACCACCACGGCGATAATCGCCGCTAAATAAGGCATGGGCGTACCATACCCTTCCATTGCCGTGACGGTTGCACCAAAGCCAACCAGCTTCATCCAGCCAAATATGATAAACAGGATCATCAACAATATTCGGGATAGCAGAATAACGCCGTCTTTTGAGCTTTCACCCATTTTGAACTCCTCAGCCACTGTCACAATTATGTTGTGTTACTGATTAAAGAGTAGACTAATATTGGCTTTGTTGTAGCGACAACCGAGAGTTACGCACTTTTTTATAGGAATAAATTCTATGGATCTTAAATTTTTGGAAGATGAAAAGCGTTTCTATATAAACGATCAGCAGGGGAAGATGATTGCCGAGATATCTTTTGTGCC
Organism: Serratia sp. Je.1.23.a; assembly: GCF_051129805.1. NCBI lineage: Bacteria > Pseudomonadati > Pseudomonadota > Gammaproteobacteria > Enterobacterales > Yersiniaceae > Serratia > Serratia sp. Je.1.23.a. The sequence goes on from NZ_JBCPSR010000011.1 coordinate 44,442, forward strand.
CAGCGGCGATAAATTAACCATCATTGATCACACCTGGGTTGACGAAGTGCTAAAAGGCCAGGGGGTAGGTAAAAAGTTGGTGGCGCTGGTGGTCGCCAAAATGCGCGCGGAAAACCGCAAAATCATTCCGTTATGCCCGTTCGCCAAACACGAATTCGACACCACGCCAGAATATCAGGATATACGCGCCTGAAATCTAGCGGGGCGTAACCACGTCCCGCTGCTCAGCACATGCCAAAGTTGCTATCACTGCGTTGGCCGGAACCTGCGGTCTTTGCGCGTAATCCATGCTGATAAGCTTTCCCCCCAATAGCGAACTCGCTCTTTGTGGCAGCGCTGGTTGCATAATAATCGCTATATAATATATTGCATAACGACTATTAAAACAGGGGGATAGCAATCTAATGCCGGGATTATTGATGTTCTATGTGGGCGGCACCGCACCGGGTGCCAATATCGAATTGCACGACGTACAATTCGTTGCAGCGGAGCGGCCAGAACAGGCTTATCCCTTGCTGCGCGAGAAATGGTTTGGCGATAAGAACAAGGTGCATGTTGATGGCTATGCGCGTATTGAATGGGCGGATGGCTATGACGTGGCGCTGAAGACTGAGCCGTTCGTCGGGCCGGAGAAGCTGTTCTTCGTTAACGTGGGCGGTTACCGCAGTGACGAGTTGGCTGAGCTGCACGAGTTTGGCCTGTTTGTCGCGCACAGTGCGGATGAAGCCAAAGAAAAAGCCAAGCAGACGCTACTGACCGGCAGCTTCAAGCAGCATAAGGATGATCTGGCTGAGGTGGACGATTGCCTGCTGTTGCAGTCACTGCAGGGATACCATGTACATTTGCAGGCCAATGCGCAGGGTAAAGCGGCGCAACCGCTGTGGCAGGGTTATTTGCCGATCGGCGAGTAGAACGTGATAGCGGCGCCGATGCCTGCAACCGCGCCCTAAGCCATTGGGGGGAGGCAGCCTCCCCAATATTGGATGTGTTCAGGATTTATTGCGGAAAAGAAGCATTAAGCAGGTTTATGAGCGGCGAGAATAAATATCATTGGGCGCTCTTTTTCTTCGTCCAGCGCCGGGTTTTCTGCGATTTGTTGAGCCGAAGGACCCCATTCGTTCAGATAGCTAATGACGAAGCCTTGCCGGATCAGCAAGTTTACGTAGCTGCCAAGCGTGCGGTGCTGCTTGATGACCCCATCTGCCAACCAATTTGAAATCCGCTGACCTTCCTGCTGATAGCCGTTAACCGGCCACGACTTCTGCCCGTTTTGATCGACCCACCATCCCTGATGCTGCGGTGCGGTATAAATGGGGTGCTCAGCGGTGAAGATAAACTGCCCGCCAGCCGCCAGCGCCTGATAAACCGTGGCGAACAACCGCGCCAGATCTTCGATGTAGTGCAGCGTCAGTGAGCTGTAGGCGATATCAAAAGACGCCTGCGGCAACTGAAGCTGTTCCAGATCCTGCTGGCGGTATTCAATGCCGGCATCCTGGGTCATCGATTGCGCTTTACCCAGCATTTTTTCTGAGACGTCCAACCCCAGTACGCTTACGGCACCTTGTTCACGAGCGCTGCGGCAGAACCACCCGTAGCCGCACCCGAGATCGACTACGCGCTTGCCGTGCAAATCCGGCAGTATGCTGCGGATAGTCGGCCATTCCGGTGCGCCGTCCAGCCCGTTCACCGAGCGGCTGAGCTGGGCATAGCCGTCGAAGAAGGCCTGATTGTCATAAATATTTTGCGTCATAATGACTCCTGTTTTGGTGAAATCGCTGCCGGTTAAGGGGCAGCGTTGCCATATTATCTGCCCACCCTGCTGATTTCCATGATAAAGGTCGTGCTAACCTCCACGGGTTACCGCATAATTTTACGCCAGAAAAAGAATGAAAAATCACCTCAGGAAAAGATATGAAGATTATTTCGGTGCGTCAGTCCCCCGAGTTTAAACAGCAAGCGATCGGTTATTTCCAACAGCAATGGGCTTCGGAAGAAACGCTGATGATGTATGAGGATGCCATCACTCGTTGCATCGGTGCTGCTAATCCATTGCCGCAGTGGTATTTGCTGGTGGATAACAGTCAGATCCTGGGGTGCGCAGGATTAATCACCAATGATTTCATTAGCCGCGGTGAACTCTATCCATGGCTGTGCGCGCTGTATGTGGAAGAGGCCCACCGTAACCGCGGTTACGGCACGTTGTTGATTAACCATGTAGCGGATGAGGCTCGCCAGCTGGGTTTCCCACGGTTGCATTTGTGTACCGATCTGGAAGGCTACTACGAGAAACAGGGGTTTGCCTTTAATGGGTTGGGTTACCATCCCTGGGGCGAGGCTTCGCGAGTGTATACACGGGATCTGTAAGAGGATTAACTGGCTCTGATAGCCAGTTAATAACGCTTTGGCAGCCGGTTAACCGCCAGCAAAATACCTTTTTCGACGGTAATATAATCTCCCTTGCGCAGGTCAGATAATATTTTCATGATGCCACTGCGCGAGAGCTGCGTTCGTTGCTGAATATAGCGCGGAACCGTGGTGGATAAGCGAAAGGCTTCTTTTTCATTCATTAGCATCAGCAAGTGATTGCAGACAACCTCGTAGGCATCGTTGCCTGACAATAACCTGTCGCGGATGCTCAGAACTTGGATGACATAGGCTTGTATATGCACTAAGTTTTGCCAAAGGTTTTCCCGTGCCAGCGTTTCCAGTACATCACTTTCCTGGTACATCACCAGTTCAACCGGTGATTCGGCCAGGAAAAAGATCAACTCTTTAGGGAAGAAGGTTTCCGCGATACCGGCGAGCGAGGGTTCTCTAAAATTGGCTATTTTCAAACCATCACTGTCGCGGCATGCGGACATTTCACCGGACTGGAGCAAGAACCAATGCCGAATGCCATTGTGAAATAAGCGAATTTTTTTGCCCGCTGGAAAAGAACATTTTTTACCATAGGGCATTAAGGCATGCTTAATCGCCAATATATGCTCTATCGGCTTATCATCTTTATTAAATAAAGTGGCTGAGTTTCTTTTCCCAAGAGTGAAGGGAACGTCTGTTTCCATAATGTCATGTTCCAGTGGCGTAAATTTATTACGGTGAAGCCAGGGTCGAATTTTTCCGCATACTATATTATGCCTTGTAGCTATGCAATTATGCGGCTCTGTCTGGTGGGTGGTGGCGGGCAGTGAATGGTAAAATAGGGTGAATATGATTAAAAATCAATTTGTTGCCTGGTGTGCATTTTTGGACACTTAAGCCGCTATCAGACAATTACCCTGGTGGAGTAGTATGCACGGCGTTTGATGCTCCCACTATGGATGATAATAATGAAACCGTGCTCAGATTTTCTAACTCCTCGCATTAGGTGGAGTAAGTTTAGTATTTCTCTTTCGCTAATTTTTGCTTACCTTATTTATTCGCCTTTTTCAGTTGCAGCGAGCTGGTCCTTAGGGGCAGCTGCGATGGTGAATGATTATGGTTATGTTGATACCGATGCTAAAACCCAGGGGTTGCCCACGTTAAACTATGAGAAAGGGAACTTTTATATTCACTCTTTGGCGGCGGGATATTATCTGCTGAATATGCCAAAGGATCAGATTTCGATCATCACCTATTATTCCCCCCTTGGTTTTGATCCGGATGATAGCAATAACAGCCAAATGAAAAAGCTGGATAAGCGCGATGGCACATTAATGGCCGGGATGGCCTTCACCCATAAAGAAAAATGGGGGGTTATTCGCGCCTCGCTGGCTGGTGATACCCTTGATAACAGTAACGGTGTGGTAGGGGACGTGGCCTTTTTGTATCCCATCAAGGCGGGCAAGCTACGCCTTGTTCCCGGTATTGGCGCGGTCTACAACAACGGTAACCAGAACGATTACTACTATGGCATTGGCCATGCGGAGGCAAAAAGCAGCGGTTTCTCAACGTATTCGGCCGGAGAGAGCTGGAGCCCTTATGTGGAGCTGAGCGCCAACTACCAGTTTAACGAACATTGGTATGCCTTGGCATCAGTGCGTGCCGTGCAGCTGAGCGGTGAAATCACCGATAGCCCAATGGTGGATAAAGATATCTCCAGCCAGGCTTTACTGGGCGGTGGATACCGATTTTAAGCTACATGTTCGTAAGCCTGTGCCGCCTTCAGGGCATGCGTGCCTGTCTGCTCTGGCGACGCGACCAGGTTGCGAGCGAAGTGACGATCGGGAAAGACCGGTAAACGAGTAACTGTCGACGGTTCGGAAAGACGAACAGCATCACCTCGCTTCGGCGGGGTTTTGCTTTTAGTGTTTGTGGCCGTTATCGCTAAATCAGGCGCTGCTCATGCAATTTCATATTATGCATGATGCTTTCCATCATCACCTGAACCCTGTGGGGTAACACCCCACGCTGGCGATAAATAAGAAAGGCTTGCATATCGATACAGCGCTCACGTTCAATGCAAGGCATCAGTGACCCCGATTCCAGCGCAGAAGCGACGGAGTAATAAGGGGCATAGACGATGCCAAGCCCCTGTTTTGCCAGCTCGATGGCCGGCAGAATATTGTCGCATATGCTGCTGCCGGTGACTGCTACCTGCATCAATTGGCCCTGAGAACTATAACAGCTCCAGGTATTGTGGCTCCCTCCCAGCACCCGCAAGGTAATGCAGCGATGCGCAGTCAGCTCCTCTGGCTCGACAAGAGGGGCGTTCGCGATATAGTCCGGTGAGGCAAATAATCCGACGCGAAAACGGGTCAAGGGCCTGGCGATCAGGCTTTCATTTTGTGGTTCGAAGAAACTGATCAACAGATCGCAGTCACTGTCGAATACCGCACCGTACTTCTTCTCGCGTTCATCCGGATTGCGGGTAACCAAATCGACGATCAGCTCCGGCGATTCGCGTAACAGCGGCGGCAGCAGATAACGGGTCAGGAATGAATGGATACCAATAGGTGCGCCCAGCGTCACCATGCCATTCAGACTGCGTTTATAGGTACCTGATATATCGAGCAGATCGTTATGCTCATCTAAAAGCTGAGTGGCTCGGCGTAAAAATTGTTCGCCAAACTCGGTTAGCGACAAGCTGCGCGGGGTGCGTAAGAAGATCTCCAGGCCAAGCCGGCGCTCCAGCGCCGTCAGGGTGCGCGACACATTTGACTGTGGCATGTCTAGCCGCTGAGCGGCCTTGCTGACGCTGGCCGTTTCGGCAATGCAGCGAACGATCCTGAGTTCGTCGATCTTGAAGTCTTTTGATTTCACTCTACGCGCCAGTCTGATTTTGTATATCAAAAATGATATACATTTTTGCCTGTATTGTCATATGACTTATCAGTCACTAGCGGGTACTATTTCGATTAATTATTTATTGCTTATTAAATTAATATTGGAAGTTATGATGAGAAAAAAACGTGCGGCCATTTTTCCCTTGGTATTCATTCTGGCCGCTTGTTCATCCAAGGTCACCGAAAAAGAAAAGTATTCTACGTTCCTGAATAATTACAATGATATTACCCAGGGGAAATCGGCCTCCGGTAAGGACGTTTTATATTGGAAGCAAACTAACGTTGACTATTCTAAATATAAATATTTGGTTTATCAGCCGATGATCTATTTCCCGCGTCCGAAACCCACTGAGATGGTAAGCCAGCGCGCACTTGATAATATCCTGAACTACACTAACCAGCAGTTTAAGCAGTCCATGGCATCCCATTTTATCTTGGAGGATGTGCCACGTGAAAATACGCTTATTTTCCGAGGGGCTATAACGGCTATCGATACCCATAAAAAAGGGCTTCAGGTGTATGAGGTATTGCCAATCACGCTGCTGGTGGCGGCAACACAGAGCGTAACCGGTCACCGCACCATGGAGAGCTCTGTGTATATGGAAGGCGAGTTTATCGATGCTTCGACTAATCAGCCGGTTATCAAAGTGGTGCGCAAAGCGTCCGGAAATAATTTGAATAATGAAAAGGCAAAACTCACCGTAGACGATGTTAAAAATGCCATTGATATCATTGCCAAAGATATCAAAGAGTATAAGACAACATAAGCCTCGATGCGTTATTTAGCGTGACCAGCCAGGGTGTAGCATGTTTCTAGATTATTTTGCTTTAGGCGTATTGATCGCCGTGTTTTTGATTTTATTTTACGGCGTGATAATTATTCACGACATTCCTTATTTGCTGGCCAAAAAACGGCAACATCCCCATCAGGATGCCATTCACGTTGCAGGCTGGGTCAGCCTGTTTACCCTGCATGCTATTTGGCCACTGCTGTGGATTTGGGCGACGTTATATCGGCCAGAGCGGGGATGGGGCATGAGCGAGAAGGCCGAACACCCTGAAGTGCTGCAAGCGCGAATTCATCAGTTACAAAGCGAGTTACAGCGAATGCAGATGCCCGTTGCAGATGAAAGCTCGTCGTCCAATAAAGGGTGTTGAAAGGGTATGGATCTCTTAATTATTCTCAGCTACGTAGCGCTGAGCTACGGCGTTTTCAAACTGTTCCGTATCCCCATCAATAAATGGACCGTGCCGACCGCAGTATTGGGCGGCATTTTTATCGTAGGAGCTTTGATTCTGGGGATGAATTACAACCATCCTTATACCTACCGGGCGCAGAAAATCGCTGTTTCGGTGCCCATTGTTCCCCAGGTATCGGGAGTGATTGTCGAGGTTACGGATAAGACCAATGTGCTATTGCATAAGGGCGATGTGCTGTTTCGCCTGGATGATACCCGCTACCGTGCCCGGCTGAACAAGCTGCAGGCAGATCTTGCCAGCGCGCAGGCGGATGTCAGAACACGACAGGCTACGCTAAATGAGTCCTCGGCCAATGTGCAGCGGGTTTATGCCGAGTATGAACGCACGCGCCAGGATTATCAGCGTTACGCCAAAGGCGCGGCAATGGCAGTTAACCCTTTCTCGGAACAAGACATCAGTCATGCACGGCAGCAGTATCAAGCGCAATCTGCAGCGCTGCAGGCTGCCAAAGCTCAGCATCAGCAGGCGCAGGAGCGGCTTTCGGGCCACTACAACGGTGAGGACGCCCGCATTGCCAGCCTGAAATCACAGATTGCGGAAGCGACCTACAATTTGGAACAAACGACCATTCGAGCACCCAGCGAGGGTTATGTTACCCAGGTGCTGGCTCGGCCTGGCACCACCGCAGTGCGCTTGCCGTTCAAGCCGGTGATGATTTTTATTCCGCAGCAAAAACGGCAGGTGGTGGCGGTATTCCGTCAAAACTCGATCCTGCGTTTAACCCAGGGCGATAAAGCCGAGGTGGTATTTAACGGCTTGCCGGGGAAAATCTATGGCGGCTCGGTCACGCGGGTGCTGCCGATAGTCCCCGACGGCAGCTATCAGGCCAGTGGTGTTATGCAAGGGCTAAACGTTGGCGCTCAGCAGGAAGGTGTTTACGTGATGATCGATTTAGACCCTGTTCCCGCGCTGGACAAATTGCCCGATGGCGTTACCGCACAGGCTGCGGTCTACACCGAGCACTTTGAGCATCTTTCCATCATGCGCAAAGTCCTGCTGCGCATGACCAGCTGGCTGCATTATCTCTATCTGGATCACTAACGACCAGTGTGCGCTACAGACACAAAAAAGCCCGCAACGTGAATTGCGGGCTTTTTCGTTATTGCCACCGGATCTATCTGGGGTCACCGGTGACCTATTTGGGGCTGGGGGAGTCTGAATGATTTGATTAATTTATTGTAATCATTGATAAAAATCGAATTCAAGCTTGTAGGATATACCTAAGCGTATACCAATGCAGAAAAGTGATACCGATTTAGAGGGCGATTTTAGAATTCGGCATCAGCAGTTAGCGCATTTTTTCCCATGCTTGTTTGATGAGCTGCACATCAGGTTTGAAGCGCGACATGTGGCGGATACCTACCACAGGCACATCGAATTGCTTAAACCGTGCCGTAAAGCCGAATGTGGAGTAGTAGCTGTTTCGGCTTATGTACTCGGGTTCATCGACATCGCCGAATGTTTTTAATAACAAGCGAGCTGCTGAGTGAGAGTTCATTCCGTTACTATAAGCAATAATTAGTTCAGGTTTACATAGGGGGACGGTAATGTTTTCAAAGAAACCCATCGATTTTTCAATCAGCCGATCCAAGCTGCCAATTGCGCTCTCTTGAGCACTTTTTTTGAGCGACAGGGCATCCTTAGAACACATGAGTAGCGCATTGGTGTAGACAGTATCTTGCCATCTAAAGCCTAGCTGTTCAGGGACGGATTGCAGGCGGTTTGCCAAATGTTTGATACCCCATTCACCTTCAGTACCTGCCTGAACATTAGAGAAACAAGGTGAATTAAAACCGTTTATCACTGCTTCAGCATTTGTAAAACCGCCATCTGCTGATGAGCCGTTGAACCCGACCATGATTAAACGCTTTCTTGTTGGTTTAGCTGCTAACAACTCGAAGGAACAATCATAAGGACGGCCGGGTAGTTCGCTTAAATCATGCCGTCCTAAACCTTCTAAAATTATTTTCTTGGTCGTTTCCATCTTAACGGTTATCCCATCAAAGAGTCTTTTTTGGCTCTGCCACATGATAGAGCCAATCTGCCATTTTGCTCAGAAAAAAAGATTTATAGGAAAACTGTTCACCCTATACACCTTTTAAATTAATCCTTTTATTTCAATGTATTGATGGGTGTATAGCTACCTTCTCGGTGTACACCCCTGTTCACCAACAGGGTGAACAGCCTGAACCGCAGGCACAAAAAAACCGGCCTGAGCCGGTTTGGGGAGCGCTTGTCGTTATGATATTGGCCGTTCAGCGGCCGATAGGATGCCCTGGTGTTGCTGCGTGTATTCGGGTCACTGCCACTATAGGCGGCGTGGCGATTGAGCGTCCAATGGGTTCGGCAGATCAATAAAGGCCTATTGATCGGCCCGGCCGATCGACCCGTTTATCGTCACACCGCCCCGCGCTTCGGCAGCCAGTCCGCTTCGCACTCTTCACTCAATATCAGGTTGGTTTGTATTCCCTGCTTGGTGCGGCGTTTCAGCAGCGTGTGCTCATACTCTTTCAGCGTTTGCGGCACCGCCTGGCCGAACGCCGTCAGGTTCATCACATGCTGATAGCCCCGTGCCGCCATAAACGACAGGTAGGCGTGGTACAGGTAGCGGGGTGGGTTCGGCGGGGTGATGTTGGCATTACCGATCATCATCCCTTCCGGGGTGCCCAGCACCGTCAGATAGCCACAAAAATCGACCAGCGGATCGGCATGCCGTTTGATTTCCAGGGCTTCCGCCGAACTCTGCTGCGCCTGGAGCAGTGCACGCGCATCATTCGGGTTCCTCCACCGCACCAATGGAGAAGCTGCGTTGATATCCCTGGCGGTACCAAATACCTGACAACCTCTGGCTTCAAAGGCCTGGGCTACCGCCCTGCCAATGCCTGATGAAACGCCGGTAATCAGAACGACTTTATGTTCAGACATTTTTTAATCCTTCAGAAGTGGAATGGTTTTCCGTTGACGAGGTTGAATCCGGGCTCTTTATCCGGAACCAGATGGCATACATGGCAGGCAGGAATACCAGCGTAATGATGGTCCCCCCCAGTGTCCCGCCTATCAGGGTGTAGGCAAGGGTTCCCCAGAACACCGAATGTGTTAACGGGATAAAGGCCAGAATGGCGGCCATCGCCGTGAGCAGTACAGGCCTGGAGCGTTGTACCGTTGCCTCAATGACCGCATGAAAGGGTTCAAGCCCTTCCTGCTCGTTATGATGGATCTGCCCGATGAGTATCAGCGTGTTACGCATCAAAATCCCTGACAGGGCAATCAGACCAACCAACGCATTGATGCCAAAGGGCTGGTTGAAGAGCAGCAAGGTTGGCACCACGCCTACCAGTCCCAGAGGTGCAGTCATAAACACCATTACCATCGCTGCCATTGAACGCACCTGAAGGATAATGATCAGCAGTGTAATGGCTATCATGATAGGGAATAACGGTATCATCGCTTGGGTCGCTTTCCCCGACTCCTCAATCGAGCCAGCCTCCTCAATACGGTATCCATCCGGAAGCGTTGTGATGATGGGCTGCAGCTGCTTCATAATCGCAGTGGAGACATCCGGCGGCTGCATGGACTCGGCGATATCGCCCCGCACGGTAATGGTTGGCGTACGGTCACGACGTCGCAGGACCGGGTCTTCCATACGTACTTCGACCTCGCCAACCTGCGATAGCGGAATACGCTGCCCTGCGGAGCCGACCAGGGTGAAATCCCCTATTTTCGCCGGATCAAGCCTGATATCGCCGGCAGCGCGTCCCATGACCTGTACCGAACGGATATCTTCGCGCACCGCGGTGATCGGAACGCCCGAAAGCAGAAACTGAAGCTGTTGGGCTACTGCATTTGACGTCAGCCCCACCGCCTGCAGGCGGTCCTGATTCAGGGTGAAATGCAGTGTCGGCACGCGTGAGCCCCAGTCCGTATTGACCGTTCTCATCAGCGGACTGGCCTGCATCAGCGTTTTCACATTATCTGCAATGTCCCGTAATACCGTCGGATCCGGCCCTGTCACACGAAAAGCAACCGGATAGGGTGAATACGGGCCAAATACCAGCTGGGTCACGCGAACACGTGCCTCCGGTGCCAGCTCGTCAGCCGCAGCCTGGCGAAGACGGAATTTGAGCGCTTCACGGGATTCCTGACTGTCCGTCAGGATAACAATTTTCGCAAAAGAGGGATCGGGCAGTTCCGGCGCCATGGCGAGATAAAAGCGGGGTGACCCTTGTCCGATATACGAGGTCACGATTTTTGCTTCTTTCTGGCGCTTCAGCCAGTCCTCAATTTTCGTCACGGCGGCGCTGGTTTGTTCGATGGAAGTGCCATACGGCATCTGCACTTCCACGAGGACCTCAGGCCGGTCAGACGTCGGGAAAAACTGTTTTTTCACCAGCGACATGCCGAGAATGGCAACGGTAAATACCGCGATGACAGAACCTGCGACCAGCCATTTTCGCGCGATGACCCGCGTCAGCAACTGACGAAAACGGTTGTAGCGGCGGGTGTTGTAGATAGCATCGTGCCCCCCTTCAACCGTTTTGATGTCTGGCAGCATTTTCACCCCGAGATACGGCGTAAACACCACCGCCACCACCCAGGAGGCGATTAAGGCAATTCCCACAATCCAGAACATGTTGCTGGTATATTCACCCGCTGTGGATTGCGCAAAACCGTTGGGCATAAAGCCGACGGCCGTGACCAGCGTACCGGCCAGCATAGGCGCAGCGGTGTGGCTCCAGGCATACGCCGAGGCTTTTATTCGGTCGTATCCCTCCTCCATTTTCACCACCATCATTTCGATGGCAATGATGGCATCATCCACCAGTAGCCCCAGCGCCAGGATGAGCGATCCCAGGGTTATTCGGTCAAAATTCTTGCCCGTGGCTTCCATCACCACAAAAACGGCAGCCAATGTTAAAGGTACCGCAGCGGCAACCACGACACCGACGCGCCAGCCCATACTGAGAAAGCAGACCACCATCACGACCAGCAGCGCCACAAAAAACTTGATCATGAACTCGTCTACGGCGGAGCTGATGTTAACTGACTGATCGGTGACTTTCGCGAATGTCATGCCGAGTGGCATGCCCGCATTGATACTGGCGGCTTCCTTATCCAGCGCTTTACCCAGCTCCAGACCGTTCCAGCCCTCACGCATCACGATACCCAGCAGAAGTGCAGGTTCGCCCTGATTACGCACCATAAAGGTCGCCGGATCTTCGTAGCCGCGATCGACCGTTGCCACATCGGAAAGCTTCAGCGTCCTTCCCTGCACCACAACCGGCGTTTCACGAATTTTCTCCAGCTTGTCAAACGCCCCATCCAGACGGATAAAAACCTGTGGCCCACGAGTGTCTATCGAGCCGGCAGGTGTCAGCATGTTCTGGTTGTTCAGGGCAGCAAAGATATCCTGAGCAGAGACCCCCAGGGTTGCCAGACGGTCATGGGAAAATGAGACAAAAATCCGCTCGGCCTGCTCACCGATAATATTGACCTTTTTCACCCCGGGAACATGCAATAAGCGCTGGCGTAATGACTCGGCATCGCGCACCAGTAGCCGCTGTGGCTCTCCTTTTGCCTTCAGCGCAAAGAGCGCAAACGTGACATCCGAGAACTCATCGTTGACCATCGGTCCTGATACTCCTGCCGGCAGGTTTTTGGCCTCATCGCTGAGTTTTTTGCGTGCCTGATAGAATTCTTCCTGGACCTCTGAGGGGGGAGTACTGTCCAGCAATGAGAGCATAGTAAAAGCCAGACCTGGACGCGTGTAGGTCTCTGTACGGTCATACCACTTGAGCTCCTGAAGACGTTTCTCCAGCGGTTCGGCTACCTGATCCTGCATTTCCTGAGCCGTCGCGCCTGGCCAGGCAGAAATGATGGTCATCTGCTTGACCGTAAAAGGCGGATCTTCTGCGCGCCCCAGTCCAAGGAACGAGAGAATACCGGCAACCGTAATCAGCAGAATGAGAAACAGTGTGATGGAACGCTCGCGCACCGCGAGCGCGGAAAGATTGAAGCGCCCGCGGCTCATGGACGACTCCCGGCGACACTGACATCGCTCTGCTTCGCCAGCCGGACAGTCTCACCGTCATGGAGCAGATGAGCCCCCAGCGCCACGACCTGTTCGCCGGGCTTAAGGCTGCCGGTCACGCTTGCCGCATCATCCCCGAGGCTGACGACCTGCACGGGCAGCCATGTCACTCTGGCGGGATTGCCTGAAATGCGCCAGACCCCCGGGCCTTTACCCGCGTCAAACACGGCAGCTAAAGGCACCTGCAGCAACGGCTGGGATGATCTACTCTGCGCAATATGGATGGTGACAGTGGATCCCAGAGGGGCGCCAGACAAGGGACCGTTGAGCACGTACCTTGCCTCAAACGTGCGCGTTAGCGGGTCGGCTGCATCAGAGAGTAACCGCAGTGTCGCGGAAACAGATTGTGTATCGCTGCCGTACAGTGAGGCCTGTGCCGCACTTCCAACTACCGGGCGCAGCGTCTCAGGCAACTGGACGACCGCTTCGCGTTGTCCAGCCCTCGCAAGCCGGATAACCAGTTGTCCGGCACTGACCACCTGACCTGGTTCGGCCAGCGTTTCCATGACCACGCCGTCAGCATCGGCCACCAGGACCGCGTAGCTCATGGCGTTTTGCGCCACATTCGCCTGCGCCTGGGCGGCACTGAGGTCAGCCCTGGCCGTGTCTGCGGCAGCCTTAATCTGATCGTAAGCGGATGCCGATACAGCACCTGCGGTGACCAGACCGCGATAACGCGATTCGTCATCCGCTGTCTGGCGGGCACGCGCTTTTGCTGCGGCGACAGCCTGCTGTTGAGCCTGAGCCTGCAGGCTCAGATCAACCGGGTCCAGACGCATTAACGGCTGACCACGTTTTACGGCCTGGCCGGTATCAACGAGACGTTCCAGGATTTTGCCCTGGACCCTGAAACCAAGGTCGCTCTGAATTCGTGCCACAACCACCCCCGTAAAAGCGCGGGAAAAGTCGGTTGCATTGATCGCTGCGGCAGACCTGACCAGAGGTGGCAGACTGCGTGGATCGCTGTTATCGGAAGCATCACCGCAGGCCACAAGGGCAAACGGCAACAGGCAGACAGCAAAGGTGACAGGTTTAAGCCCGAGCATGGGTTCCCTTAATGAATTAAACAGGACAGGGACCCATACTCATGCTTGTGACCAATATTGTCAATAGTCACAGCATCAGGGTGACAAACTTCTCAGAATCAGTGATGGCAGCAACACCGCCGCTCCCTGGGCGGTTTCCAGATTATATTGCAGCAGAACCGGGCTGATATAGGGACGCATGACCATAAAAATCGCATCCGCCGTCTCGTCCAGTGGCGTTTTTCTTTCGAACTCACCAGCCTGGCGCCCTTCAACAATGATCTGCTCAATAAGCTGCCGCAGGAGCTGCTCATGAGCTTGTGCTGAGGGCCATTTATCACGCACAGCAACGGCCGCGATGTCGTGCAACTTACGGTCATGAAAAAATAAATCGCAGCCGGATTCTGACAATGCCCTGAATAACCGCCTTATTTTCTCTGAGGCTGTGGGCGCATCCACAATCGCTGCGTTGACAATGTCCCTTATGATTGCCAGCCGGTTAGCACAGATCACTTCTCCGATAGCCTGTTTGGAATCGAAAAACTTATAGATATAAGCCTTTGAAAAACCAATTGCTTTGGCGAGGTCTGAGACAGTTGTTTTTTCGTAGCCAAAGTGACCGAAATGCTCAGTGGCTGCATCAACGACCTGATCGCGGACATTATGATCGGAAGGTCCCCTGGAAGGGGTTTCATTCATTTTTTTAGTCATTTTTCCATCTTAGCTCAATGAAGCTCGATTGACAACGAGTGACCATTTGGTAATGTGGTCACAACTCAAATTCGACTCAAGGGTTCTTCATGTTTTCCCTAAATACACTTGCACTCATTGTAGGTGCCCTCACTCTGGCAGGCTGTACCGTTGGGCCAGATTACCATCTCCCTGCGGCTCCGCTTGCGGAACGTTATCAGGCTCAATCGGCCTTACAGCAACGCAGCACTCCCCTGCCTGCCAGTTTATCTGTCTGGTGGGAGGGTTTCAGAGACCCCCTGTTGAGCAGACTCATTTCAGATGCACTTGCGCAAAATCTCGACCTTGCACAGTCTTCCGCCAGAATGGCTCAGGCCCGGGCCGGGCTGGGAGCCGCAACAGCGGCACTGTTACCGTCCGGGAGTGTCAGTGGGCAAGCGGCGCGCGCCTATCAGTCGGTTGAAACACCATTGGGTCAGGTGGTCAATTCAACGCCGGATTATAATCGCTACGGCAATTCCTATGAAACCGATCTCAATGCGAGCTGGGAGATAGACCTGTTCGGTGGCCTGCGGCGCAGCCGCCAGGCGGCCCAGGCCGATTATCAGGCTTCTGAGGCCGGTGTCGCGGCGACACGTCTTGCTGTCGCCGCGCAGACTGCGGATATCTATATCACCCTGCGTGGATTACAGGCCCGTCTGGATATTGCGAATAAACAGGTCATCACAGAACAGCAACTGCTGGAAAAAATTCAGCGTTTATACAGCAAAGGTCTGGCACCGGCATATCAGGTCCGCCAGGCTGAAGGCGCGCTGGCACAGGTGCGGGCAACAGTACCGGTTCTGAACAACGGACTTGATGCCGCCATGAATGCGCTGGATGTTATGCTCGGCACCCCGCCCGGGAGGCACAGGGCTCAGCTCTCTTCGCCGGGCGCTATTCCGCAGACACCCGAAATCACCGCAATGGGTACACCTGCAGATCTGCTTCGCCGCAGACCCGATATTATTGTGGCCGAACGTCATCTGGCCGCATCAAGCGCCCGTATCGGTGTGGTTGTCAGCGAGTATTATCCAAAGTTTTCCCTTAACGCGCTGCTTGGCAGCGCAACGGCAGTGTCAGGTGATAATCTTTTCACTGCCGGTGCCAGCCAGTCGTCGGGTGTGCTGGGATTACGCTGGCGGCTTTTTGACTTTGGTCGTATTAACGCCCAGATAGAGCAGGCTAAAGGCCAGGAAGCAGAAGCGCTTGCCGCTTATCGTCTGTCAGTGTTACGCGCAACCGAAGATGTTGAGAATGCCTTCTCGGCACTGGTCAATCGCCAGACACAAGCAGCCACACTGAGCCGCGGTGAAACCGCCCTGTCCAGTGCCCGACAGTCTTCTTTTATCGCTTTTCAGCAAGGAACAGCCAGCCTGATTGACGTGCTGCACAACGATGAAACGCTTCTCCAGGCTTCCGATGCCAGAGCGCAGGCGCAGACAGAATCGGCCCGTGCAGCAGTGGCGACATTCAGGGCGCTGGGCGGTGGGTGGCAAACGTCATTACCTGACGAAATAACAAATAAATCCGGTTAAAGGAGCCCGCTGGTTTTATCAGTACGAGCAAAAAATTATTTATTCACATGAGCGTAACGGAAAAACGGTGGCTATATGATGACGCGAATTGGCATTCTTGGAATAAATGATCTGACTGAAACCTTTCTGTCTGAATTATTCCGCCTTGACCCTCACGCTTATGTTTTTCTTTCATCCGGGGAGCATGAGCGCGCAAACCTGCTGGCAAGGAAGTTTCCGTGCTGGATTCAGGATGATGTTCAGGCGGTAATTAACGAAGCAGATACCATTATCATTACGACAGGAACATCTTCCTCTGAAAACCCGCAGGAAAAACTCGAGTACCGAAAATCACAATTAGTCTTTTTTTTGTAAGCATGGCCATCAATAAACCGTCAGGTAATTTCACCCCAGACGGATAAAAAAATAAACTTTACAACCAGACACGTGGCGCTGGCTAACATTTCACCATTCATTCATTTAACAGAAGTGCAGATTGATGATTATCTTTTTATTCTTAAGGTCCTGTTAGTGGCAATGAAACCCGTGCATACGCTTGATGTCAATTTCAGATCGTCATCTGAATGAACCTTATCTTGACAGCAATCTTTGCAGGTGCCAGCTAAGACGCCCGGGCGTTACGCTGCGACCAGGATGGAACCGGGAATATGTGGCAGGATCACATCCGCGATAGCGTACCCAGGATGCCACCGTGCGCAACGATGAACATGGCAACGGCCGACCGACAATAGGATTCGATTTCGTTGTCATCCTCTGCTCTGGTCTCATCAAAGCGCGCGATCATCAGAAGGTCGGAACCTTTGAAAAGCGCGGCAAACAAGCGAGCGGACTGAAGAGGATCGGGAACGTTCAGAAGCTGCTTCGCGTGCAACTGGCGCAGGAGGACCTCGATTTGGGCGATGACATGAGCGGGTCCGGCTTCGTAATGGAGTTTGCTTAGCGACTTTTGATTCGTCTTATCAGCCATGACCATGGCTTCGACACTACTGACGTCTGATCTCAACAGCGTGCGAAGCAGTAATGATCCCACCGCCATCAGTTGATCTTCAACCGAACCATCGACGCCTTCAAGAAGGGCCTGTGGTGCAAACAACTGATGGCAGCCAGCCACGATGGCCGCACTGAACAGCGCCTCCTTGTTATCGAAGTGCCGATAGATGCTGAGTTTGGATATCTTTGCTCGCTGGGCGATTTTGTCCAGTGTCGTCGCCTGAAATCCTAATTCCACAAAGAGTTCGGACGCGGCGTCGATGATTATCTGGCCAAGCGCTTCGTTGACGGGCCGGCCTCGCCGGGTCTGGCTGTTTTCATTGGTCACTAAATATAGTCCTTGACAGTATCATAATTGCATAATTAAGATACCACGCAGTTTCATAAATATGCAAGCTGCGCCAGACTCAGCCCATCTACCTCCATCCAAAACCCGGAGCCAATCACCATGAATGACGTCATTATCATCGGCGGCAGCTTTGCAGGCCTCGCCGCCGCCCTGCAGCTTGGCCGTGCCCGCCGCACGGTCACCGTTCTCGATACCGGCCTTCAGCGCAACCGCTTCGCTAGCCGCTCGCACGGTGTGCTCGGCCACGATGACAAGCCACCGTCCGACATCCTGGCTGCGGCGCGGCAGCAACTCGCACGCTACCCTGCTATCAGGATAGTTAATGCACGCGCGGACAGCATCTCCGGTACCATCGACAATTTCTCCATTCTCACTGGCGATGGTGAAACCCTGAGTGCGCGCCGCCTGATCCTCAGCTATGGCGTTGTTGACCAGATGCCTGATATTCCTGGCTTTGCTGAAGGCTGGGGGACAACCGTCATCCCATGCCCCTATTGCGACGGCTTCGAAGTTGCTGACCAGCACTGGGGCCTCGTCTGGTCTGGCCCGCAGTCGATGAATCAGGTCAGGCTCTTCCATGACTGGACCGACAGGTTAACGGTCTTCAGCAATGGTCACGACACCCCCCCCGACATACGGGCCGATCTGGCGGCCCGCCAGGTACCTCTCGTTGATGGCCGGATCACCGAAATCGCACGCCACGGGAGGCATAGAGCCACCATCAGGCTCGATACCGGCCCCGATGTCGCAGTCGATATCCTGTTCGCGCATCCGCGTACCATTCCGTCCGCAAGCCTTCATGACGCACTGGGCCTCGCCACGGTCAATACGCCAACCGGCATCGCCCTCAGGACCGACGAGCGCCGCGAAACCAGCATGCCCGGTATCTACGCCGCCGGTGACCTTGCCAACCCCGGAATACCCTCGGTCACCACGGCAACATGGCAGGGCGTGATGGCAGGTATTTTCGCCCAGCAGTCGATGCTCGTCTGAGTGCAGGCAGCATCGATCAATCCGGTTCAATTTCACAATAGACAGGAGCGCCACCATGGCTGCCATAAAACCATTCACACCTTTAGACGAAAAATTTCCGTTTGACCGCCAACTCGGTATTGCGGCCACACCTCTCGTGCTAATCAACTTATTACGGTCATCGATCCCGCCGACGAAGCGGGCTTTCTGGATACTTTCCGGGCGGCTGCAGAAGTCATAACGAAGGCACCGGGCTTCATTTCCATGCAACTACATCGGGCGCTCGGCGATAGCCCGACTTACCTGAAATATGTAGTGTGGGAATCCACCGAAGCAGTCCGCGCCGCCTTTGCTGATCCCGGGTTCCTCGCGAAACTTCCGGCTTATCCTTCATCCGTCGTGGCCAGCCCGCACCTGTTCCAGAAGGTCGCCGTTCCCGGCTTCTGCACGGCCTGACCCCGGAAATATGGCAAGGCGTGAAGCCGGGAATCTTCGCCAGCAGTCGATGCGGTTTTGAGAGCATAGATTCTTCTCCGGTTGTGTCGTCGCCTTCGCAGAGATTGGTGTAGATCAGAGAGGTGCAATACATATCGTCGAGTTTGACGGAGTGGCAGGATCGCTGCTCGCTCGACTTGCGGCGCCAGAGACGATCATACGCGGGTCTGGTGTCTTAGCTCTGATATTGAGTATCGTCATATTTGAGTCACTGCAGATTTGACGCACATGAACGCGCCAATTCATCGTCCGCTCCTCGCTCACAGCGGACATTTAGCTCAGTTAGCTTGCCCACTCCGTGCCAAAAGCGGACATTACTGACATCACTGTGAGATAACCATCTGCGGGCAGGTTAAGGTGTATTACGTGGTTATAGCCACGATTTTCTGTATGAAGAGGCAGAGAAAAAATACGGAAGGCCCCACTAAAAGCGGGTCCTTCCTGAAGATTTTATCCTTTACTGGACGACCGATTACGCACTACCTCACCCACAACCGGGGCAGCGGTAAATGCATTTGGCCAGCCAGCGTAGAACGCGGCCTGGGTAACTATCTCACCAGCCTCCGCAGCTGAAAGACCATTATCCATCGCTCTGTTGAGGTGATAGCCAATCTGTGCACTTTGTCCGGATGTAGTGGTCAAGTAATATTGGCCACGGTTTTACAGTAAAAACGGTATCTGTTCTCTGATTCTTCCGGCGTCAGTCCACCGTTGTAATGGTGAGGCCTGACACTATTGTAGTAGTTCAATATATAAT
>NZ_JBCPSR010000012.1:0-54035 GCF_051129805.1 Serratia sp. Je.1.23.a
TGCCGAACTCAGAAGTGAAACGCCGTAGCGCCGATGGTAGTGTGGGGTCTCCCCATGCGAGAGTAGGACACTGCCAGGCATCAATTAAGCCAAGAGGCCATCCGCAAGGATGGCCTTTTTGCTATGTGCGAAAGAAAAAAGGCGCAGCCAGGCTGGGTCTTGTATTCCTCGTCGTCAAATCCCTTTTCCAGCAACACCGTTAATCATCTTTATCCAAGAGAAAAGGCCCCGAAGGGCCTTTGATTAGGGTGTGTTTGCTTTTTTCACTTATTATTCGTTTAGTGCGAACTGCCCTGGGAGATCCCCAGCCCAGTTTGTGAACGTACAAATTGAGAACGGAAGCGCTCACGCTCTTGTTGCCCTGCCAAAGAGCTGTCGGTAATCGAGAATAGCCAGGTGCCAACGAACGCGACAATCATCGAGAACAGCGCCGGATATTCATACGGATAGATAGGTTTCTCGTGCCCCAAAATCTGCACCCAAATCGTCGGGCCGAGGATCATCAGGATCACCGCAGTGAGCAGACCTAACCATCCGCCGATCATGGCACCACGGGTTGTCAGACGTGACCAATACATCGAAAGAATAATAATCGGGAAGTTACAGCTGGCAGCGATAGAGAAAGCCAAGCCGACCATAAAGGCGATATTCTGTTTCTCAAACAAAATCCCCAGAGCTATCGCCACGATACCCAGGATCACCACGGTAATCTTGGAGACCCGCAGTTCGTCACGCTCAGTCGCTTTGCCGTTTTTAATCACGCTGGCGTACAAATCGTGAGATACCGCTGAAGCACCCGCCAACGTCAGGCCTGCGACTACGGCCAAAATGGTGGCAAAGGCGACAGCAGAGATAAAGCCGAGGAAGAAGTTGCCGCCCACGGCGTTGGCTAAATGCACCGCTGCCATATTGGTACCGCCCAGCAGCGCCCCGGTGGCATCTTTGAACGCCGGGTTAGGGCTGACCAACAAGATGGCCCCGAAGCCGATAATAAAGGTCAGGATATAGAAGTAACCGATAAAACCGGTGGCGTAGAACACGCTCTTGCGGGCCTCTTTAGCGTCGCTCACGGTAAAGAAACGCATCAGAATATGTGGCAGACCAGCGGTACCGAACATCAGTGCCAACCCCAGGGAGAGCGCAGAAATAGGGTCGGAGACCAAACCGCCTGGGCTCATGATGGCGAGGCCTTTTGGATGCACCTTCACGGCTTCGGCAAACAGGGTGTTGAAGTCGAAATTGACCGATTTCATCACCATCAACGCCATAAAGCTGGCGCCGGCCAGTAACAGCACCGCCTTGATAATCTGCACCCAGGTGGTGGCCAACATCCCGCCGAACAAGACGTACAGCACCATCAGAATACCGACCAGAATGACCGCCACGTGGTAATTGAGGCCGAACAGCAGCTGAATCAGCTTGCCGGCACCGACCATTTGGGCTATCAGATACAGTGCGACCACCACCAGAGAGCCACAGGCGGAGAGCGTACGGATTGGCTTTTGTTTTAACCGGTAGGAAGCCACGTCGGCAAAGGTGTAACGGCCCAGGTTACGCAGGCGTTCTGCAATCAGGAACAAAATGATCGGCCAACCGATCAGGAAACCGATGGAGTAAATCAGTCCGTCATAGCCGGAGGTATACACCAGGGCAGAAATACCCAGGAAAGAGGCCGCTGACATAAAATCGCCGGCAATCGCCAGACCGTTCTGCAGACCGGTAATTTTCCCGCCGGCGGTGTAATAGTCCTGACGTGAGCGAGTGCGTTTTGAGGCCCAATAGGTGATATACAGCGTGGCGCCGACAAACAGGATGAACATGACGATGGCCTGAATGTTCAACGGTTGGCGCTTCACTTCACCGCCAATGGCATCGGCAAAGGCCAGGCCCGGTAGCATCATCAGAGCGGCGGCGGACAGTAAACGCTTCATTTCTTCACCTCACGCAGGATTTCTGCAGTCAGGCGATCGAATTCGCCGTTGGCGCGGAATACGTAGATCCCGGTGAGCACAAAAGAGATCACGATCAGGCCAACGCCTACCGGGATCCCGCGGGTAATAGTAGATCCTGCGGCGATCGGGGTGCCCAACCACTGAGGATCGAAGGCGATCAATAAAATAAAGCCAACGTAGAGCGCCAGTGTAATCAGCGACAGCAGCCAGGCAAATCGGCTGCGTTTTCGCACCAGCTCGATAAAGCGCGGGTTTTCCTCAATCCCTTGATAAATGGTGTCATTCATCAGAGTGTCTCCAGTAGGTATTGAACGAATACGCCGCGCTTGAAGCCGATCATTGGGTTATCTTCCCGCCTATCGGCCAGAGGCGGCGTAAATTATGACGGCACTTTCATTGATTGTTTTTCTTCCAACAGCTTGTCGACTACGGCCGGATCCGCCAGCGTTGAGGTATCCCCCAGGTTGCTGGTATCGCCGGCGGCAATTTTGCGCAAGATACGACGCATGATCTTGCCGGAGCGCGTTTTGGGCAGGGAATCTGTCCAGTGCAGCACGTCCGGGGTAGCGATCGGCCCTATTTCTTTACGTACCCAGTTGCGGACTTCGGTATAAAGCTCAGGCGAAGGTTCCTCGCCGTGATTGAGCGTGATATAGGCGTAAATTGCCTGGCCTTTAATGTTATGCGGAATGCCGACTACCGCCGCTTCGGCGATTTTCGGGTGAGAGACCAGGGCGGATTCGATTTCGGCGGTGCCCAGACGGTGGCCGGACACGTTCAGTACGTCGTCGACGCGGCCAGTGATCCAGTAGTATCCGTCTTCGTCACGGCGAGCGCCGTCACCGCTGAAATACATGCCTTTAAAGGTGGAGAAGTAGGTTTGCTCGAAGCGATCGTGATCGCCGAACAGGGTTCGCGCCTGGCCAGGCCAGGAGTCGGTGATCACCAGATTGCCTTCGCAGGCACCTTCTTGCGGCGTGCCGACATTATCGACCAGCGCCGGCTGTACGCCGAAGAACGGACGCGTTGCCGAGCCAGCTTTCAGCTCGGTGGCGCCTGGTAGTGGGGTGATCATAAAGCCGCCGGTTTCGGTCTGCCACCAGGTGTCTACGATGGGGCATTTGCCGTTGCCGATTTTATTGTAATACCACTCCCAGGCTTCAGGATTGATTGGCTCACCCACCGATCCCATGATACGCAGCGAGTCGCGTTTGGTGCCTTCGATCGCTTTGTCGCCTTCAGCCATCAGGGCACGAATGGCGGTGGGCGCGGTGTACAGAATATTGACCTGATGCTTGTCGATCACCTGTGACAGACGGTTAACGCCAGGGTAGTTAGGCACACCTTCAAACATCAGGGTAATGGCGCCACAGGCCAGTGGGCCGTACAGCAGATAGCTGTGGCCGGTGACCCAGCCGACGTCCGCGGTACACCAGTACACGTCGCCATCGTGGTAATCGAACACGTACTTAAAGGTCAGGGCGGCATAAACCAGGTAGCCGCCAGTGGTGTGCAGCACACCCTTGGGTTTACCGGTTGACCCTGAGGTATAAAGGATAAACAGCGGATCTTCCGCATTCATCTCTTCCGGCGGGCAGTCGGCTGAGACGCCTTCGGTCAGCTCATGCCACCACAGATCGCGGCCTTCCTGCCAATAGCCCGGTTTGCCGGTGCGCTGGAACACCACAACGTTGGCGACGCTTTTCACACCAGGATTCTTCAGCGCATCATCGACGTTTTTCTTCAAGGGTACGGCACGTCCGGCACGCAGGCCTTCGTCAGCGGTAATAACCAGTTTTGAGTTGGAATCGATAATGCGTCCGGCGACCGCTTCCGGTGAGAAACCGCCAAAGATGACCGAATGCACGGCCCCGATGCGGGCGCAGGCCAGCATGGCCACCGCGGCTTCCGGTACCATCGGCATATAGATAGCCACGACGTCGCCTTTTTTAACGCCCAGCTTTTTCAGCACGTTGGCGAACTGGCAGACATCGTGGTGCAGTTGTTTGTAGGTCACTTTTTTTGACTGGGTGGGATCGTCACCTTCCCAGATGATGGCGGTTTGGTCACCACGTTCGGCCAGGTGGCGATCGAGGCAGTTGGCCGCCAGGTTCAGGGTACCGTCTTCAAACCAGCGAATGCTGATATGGCCTGGATCAAACGAGGTGTTTTTTACCCGGCTATAAGGCTTTATCCAGTCGAGAATTTTCCCCTGCTCGCCCCAGAACGTTTCTGGGTCTTGCACAGATTGTTGATAATATTGTTGATATTGTGTCGGACTGATCAGGGCGTGTTCTGCAATTGCAGAAGGAATAGCGTGTTTATGCACTTGGCTCATAGCTTTTCTCCTTGAAGTTGTTAATGATATGTCAACTGAAGGTTAAGTATAGTTTGCTCCGATTCTTTGTTTCTTTTTTGCGCGGCAGATCACGCAACGAAGATATTGATTTGTAATAGTTCTGCCCTATTTGTGTGAGGCATCTATCTGCTTGGCAGGAAAAAACGGTCAAATACCAAGTTTTCACCAGAAAACGCTATCTAAAGAACCAAAAAGAATAACCAATCCGCACATATGTCCGCCTTTTATCACTATTAGATAATGTAAAACACGGTGGTTAAAAATCTCATTTAAATCTTTTCGGAACATCGCTGGCCTTTAATATTCTATGTCGATATTAATAGCGGAGCTGTCAGTCGACCTTACTAATAAGAGAAATACATAGGAAATATCCCAATAAATAGATGGGTTAATGCATTCATCGATGCCTTTTTATTTTCATTTCTAAAACTTTATTTTAACAAAATAAAAACATCGACATCGGACTAAATATGCAAGATTAACGAAAATAAACGCACTTTTACGCGGTTTGAAAAGCAAAGTCTCTGGCTCTTAAGTCGTGCTCAGCGCATAAAATTATGCTTTTAATAACAATAAATTATGCGTGATTAAATTAAATATTGAATTCATTGCTGATTATATTTTACACAAAGCGTAGGTAAAACAAGGCTTGCAGAGCATGCCGTTCAGATGGTACAGATTTAAATAGCGTCGCACTAAGGGCAGGTGAACGCTGCTTTGTCATCAACATAAGCCTGTATTAAATGATTAAGTATTCTTTTCGGTGTATGGCCTTAAATATGCAGAAAAGAGTCTTTGAGGACTTTTTGGGTATGAAAAGTGTAAAAATCAGTCTTGCGTGGCAGATTCTTATTGCGTTAGCGCTGGGTATTATCGTTGGAGCGGTGCTTCATAATCAGACAGAATCAAGAGAGTGGTTAGTCAGTAATATTCTTAGTCCGGCGGGAGATATATTCATTCGCCTGATTAAGATGATTGTCGTGCCGATCGTTATATCTACACTGGTTGTCGGTATCGCCGGGGTAGGGGATGCGAAGAAGTTGGGTCAGCTCGGATTGAAAACCATTATTTACTTCGAAGTGATCACCACTATCGCCATCGTGGTGGGGCTGACGCTAGCTAATGTTTTTCAACCCGGTCACGGCATCGACATGTCGACGCTGACCGCGGTAGATATCTCGCAGTATGAAAAAACCACGGAGCAAGTACAAACGGGCTCGCATAGCCTGGTTGCCACTATCCTGTCGCTGATCCCGTCGAACATCTTCGCTTCGATGGCGAAGGGCGACATGCTGCCGATTATCTTCTTCTCGGTACTCTTTGGTCTTGGCCTGTCGTCATTGCCGAAAGAAACCAAAGAGCCTTTGTTGAAGGTGTTTAAAGCCGTTTCCGAAAGCATGTTCAAAGTCACTCATATGATCATGCGCTATGCACCGATCGGGGTATTTGGTCTGATTTCAGTGACGGTCGCCAACTTCGGCTTCGCCTCGTTGTTGCCTTTGGCCAAATTGGTGGCGCTGGTTTACTTCGCGATCGCCTTTTTCGCTTTGGTGGTGCTGGGTGCCGTTGCCCGCATCTGCAATCTGCGTATCTGGACGTTGATTCGTATTTTGAAGGATGAACTGATCCTGGCCTTCTCCACAGCCAGTTCAGAAACGGTACTGCCGCGCATCATTGAAAAAATGGAAGCCTACGGCGCACCGAAGGCGATCACCAGTTTTGTGGTGCCGACGGGTTATTCTTTTAATCTGGACGGCTCGACGCTGTATCAGAGCATCGCCGCCATCTTTATTGCGCAGCTGTACGGTATTGAGCTGTCCCTGGGGCAGGAGATTGTCCTGGTGGTGACGCTGATGCTGACCTCTAAGGGCATTGCCGGCGTGCCGGGCGTTTCCTTTGTGGTGCTGTTGGCGACGCTGGGCAGCGTCGGGATCCCGTTGGAAGGTCTGGCGTTTATCGCCGGGGTTGACCGTATTCTGGATATGGCGCGTACCGCGCTGAACGTGGTGGGTAATGCGTTAGCGGTACTGGTGGTTGCGAAATGGGAGCACCAGTTCGACAGCAAAAAGGCGCGGGCTTACGAACAAGCGTTCTTGTCCGGCAAGGTAAAGCAGGTCAACGAGTCTTAACGGCTATTGCGCTTGCTTATGAAAAAACCCGCCTTGTGCGGGTTTTTTTCGTTCATTTTCCACAGAGGAATTAACAGGAAGGTGCGGAACCTTGCGGTGGCAAGAAACGCAGCGGATCCAGAGCGGTAGCGCGATAGCGTATTTGGAAGTGCAGCATGACCTTATCGGTACCTGTGCTGCCCATGGTGGCGATTTTCTGCCCGGCTTTCACTTCTTGCGCGTTGCGCACCAGCAGGGTGTTGTTATGAGCGTAGGCGCTGATGTACTCGTCATTGTGTTTGATCATAATCAGGTTGCCGTAGCCCCGCAGCTGGTTCCCCACGTACACCACTCGCCCTTTGGCTGCGGCAAATACCGGCTGCCCGCGGTTACCGGCGATATCAATGCCTTTATTGCCACCGTCGGCGGTAGAGTACTTGCTGACGATATTGCCCTGCGTTGGCCAACGCCAGCATTTGATGCTGCTGCGGATCGGTGGCGCAACGGCTGCAAGTTGGCCTGTCGATTTCGTTTTACGCGTTTTACCTTTCTGCGCCGTCGTATTATTCAACGCCAGCTTTTGGCCAATCTCGAGATTGTAAGGTTTGGGGATCTTGTTGCGTCGCGCCAGCTCGCTGACTTCGCTATTAGTGATCCAGGCAATATAGAACAAAGTATCACCGCGTTTAACGGTATAGGTGCTGCCGCTATAGCTGCCTCTGGCCAGGCTATCGTAATCGCGGTCATAGGTGTTGGACTTTTTCCCTGAACCACAGCCCATCAACCCAAGACAGACTATGCACACGGCAATCAGCCGCCATACAGCGAATGTGCTTCCCATACTCAAATGTCGTCCTTAAACGTCGTCGCTCTTATTAGTTATGCAGCCAGGCCGAGCCTGTGCGGCGGCATAGTGATCTTCATATAGTAACATCAACGGCTATGTGGTCAAAAACGCTGCTTGGCAACACCAAGGCGCGTCGCAGAACAGTGTCTGCCTTTCAGCTTTTTTTATGAGATATAATAAACCAATAATTTTCACAGCCTTGGTAACTTCGCCATGCTCATCTTCTCCGCCCGATATTTATTACCAACAGCCGCGTTATTGCTGATTTACAGCGGTGTTAACCCTTATGATCGAGTGACCTGGCTGATGGAAGTCATGCCGGTTGTGGTAGCGCTGATAGTATTGTGGCTGACCCGGCGTCGTTATCCGCTCACTCCATTGTTGTATCAGCTGATTTTTCTCCACGCGTTAATTTTGATTTTTGGTGGCATGTATAGCTATGCGCGCGTGCCTGCCGGGTTTTATGTGCAGGAATGGCTGGGGTTGGGGCGTAACCCGTACGACAAGCTCGGGCACTTTTTCCAGGGGCTGGTTCCAGCGCTGGTGGCGCGGGAAATTCTGCTGCGTGGGGGCTATGTCCAGGCCGGAAAATGTTGGGTTTCGTAGTGTGCTGCATTGCGCTGGCCATCAGTGCTGTTTATGAACTGATCGAATGGTGGGCCGCATTGGCGTTGGGACAAGGCGCCGATGAGTTTCTGGGAACACAGGGCGACCCATGGGATACCCAGTCTGACATGTTCTGTGCCCTGTTGGGGGCGGCATGTGGACTGTTGCTGTTCGGCCGTCGACAGGATCGGCAACTTGCTGGTTTAAGCGCGAAATAGCGTTCCTCCGTTTATCAACTAAAGTATTAGGTTTTAGCCTGCAGCTCGCTTCAGGGTAATGGAGTAGGCGGAAATAGATATGCAAGAAACCTTAACGCTCTCAAGCTATCTGGTACTGGCCGCCACCTTGCTGGTGGCCTATGTCATTTTCGGCATTGCCGGTTTTGGCTCGGCGTTGGTCGCCAGTCCGGTGATGGCGCTTTATATTCCGGTAGCGAAAATTGTTCCTTTGCTGGCGCTGCTGGACATGTGCGCGGCCATTGTTAACGTCAGCCGTGATGGTCGCAATGCACAATGGGCAGAATTAAAACGGCTGATCCCGTTGATGATTATCGGCAGCCTTGTGGGCGCGGCGATCCTGCTGAAAACCCGGCCGGATATTCTCTTGTTGGCGTTGGGTATTTTTGTGGTGCTCTATGCTCTCTATTCGCTCAGCGGTTTAAAACCCGATCGGCAATTTTCGCCCAAGGCTTCGGTGCCTTTTGGCCTGGTGGGCGGGATTTTCAGCGCATTATTCGGCAGCGGCGGCTTTATCTATGCCATCTATCTCAGCGGTCGTATTGAGAAGAAAGAGGCTTTCCGGATGACTCAAACCACACTTATCGGCATGAGTACGCTGACGCGGGTGGTTATTTTCACCTTTGCCGGTGTTTATCTGGACATTGATTTATTGCTACTGGCATTGGTGCTGCTGCCGGGGATGTTGGTGGGGATTACCCTGGGGCGTCATTTCACTTTGAAAATGTCACGTGAGCAATTCATGAAGCTAATCAATGTGATTTTGTTAGCCTCGGGTACCGTGCTGATGGTTAAGTACTTCAGTTGACATGCTGCCGGGGCGAGTGGCGACCGATCCCGCCTGCCATGTGGGCATTTTGCTCTGATTTTAGAGGATTAATTCAAATTTATAGGCTTTGTGTTCCAGGTTAGCGCTATCCTCGCTTAACTTAGCGTTTTCCTCTTGTTTAGGTTAACTCTGCGATGCAAGGCGTCGCAATATTAATTTATTTCTTTTATTGCAGGTTTATTCGTGTGAATTGACGCCATTATGAATAATTTTCTTTTTTCGCGGTTATCTGTGATGTAATATTTTCTGGTGATTTTGAGTAGGGGTAGGGTTTTTATTTAAGTGAATGGGTGTGTGCGACTTTTTATTTTTTTTTCGATAAATCACCTTTCTAATGATTCTTTAACAGGTGTGTTCTTTCTTTTTTCATGATTTCTCACCCTGTCTTTCGTTAAATACCTATTTAAAATATACGAAACAATTCAATTATTGAATTTATGAGGGCGATTATTTTTTTGCCCTTTATCGGGTTGCGAGCGCGATGGTTCACTGATGACTAAGGATGGAGCTTCATGAATAAACAGGCAATGTGGGAGAGGGTATGGTCGGCTGAATGCCTGTCCAAATGTACCCGAGCCTTGCACCTGACCTTGGGGGGAGCGCTGCTGGTAGCCGGCGGTCTGTTTTTCTCCCCGCCGACGTTGGCCAAAATGGATGCGACCGACGTCAAAATCAATATCACCGGAACCGTGGTCGCCAATGGCCGCTGTAATTTCGCGGGTGGCAGCCCGATAACTGTGGAATACGGCGATGTATTTATCAGCGAAATTGTCGGCGACAAATATCGCCAACCATTGAATTACAACATCTCTTGTTCCGGAGATGCCGGTGGTAAAACTATCCAATTGCAACTGGACGGCTCCGGTGCGGATTTTGACGGCACCTTGTTAAGTACCAATGCGAAAGGCTTGGGTATCAAACTGCTACGGGACAACAACCCTATGGTGCCGGGACGTTGGTATGACCTTAACCCCTCTTCACCACCAAAGCTGGAAGGGGTTCTGGTGAAGCAAAGTGGTGCCGAATTTAATAACGGCCAGGAGTTCAGTGCCTCTGCCACCCTCAAGGTAGCTTACAACTAAGGATGCCTGGGATGACAACCAAACGATTACCGATTAGCGGCAAAATGTCCGCACTTTCTATGGCGGTGGTACTCCTCTTGAACAGCGCGATTATGACCGCGGCGAAGGCGGCCCAAACAGGCGACAGTAAACGAGTGAACTTTCACGGCACATTAAAGAAGAAGCCTTGCCATATCGCCAACGATCAGAACATTGACGTGTACTTCGAAAAAGTAGGGGTCAAGCGGGTGGATGGCCAACGCTATATGCAGCCGGTGCCCTATACCCTGAGCTGCGATGAGGTTGACCCATCCTGGATGTTAATGCTGTCAGTGCGGGGGATACCCACGGGGTTTGAGGACACCGCGCTGCAGACCAATGCGAATGGGCTGGGGATCCGTATCTTACAGGACGGCAAACCGATGCAGATTAATAAACCGATTGCCATTAGCTACGGCAGCCCGCCGATGCTGCAGGCAGTACCGGTACAGCAGAGTGGGGTGAAGTTGTCGGAGCAGAATTTCAGCGCTACGGCCACCCTGATGGCGGAGTACCAGTGAAAGATGGTTTTGAAAGCATCACACTGGCTGGCAAGGGATTCTTAAAGTGTAGCAGGCAGGTAATCAATTATGATCACAGCACAGGCAGAGAAAAGCATTGTCCATGGTATGCAACCCGCTTTCCGGTGCGGGCGGAAATTATCTCCATTTGTAGGTTTTTTGGTTTGCATTTTGTGGAGTGGTAGCACGAGTGCATTTACCTGTTTTGGACCTGCTGGGCAATTAGGGTGGTCTGGTGGGGTTTCGAATATCAACGTGATAGTCGGGCCTAAACTTCATGAAGGGAAAAATACGATTGTTAATTTGGATGGGCAAGTTGCATGTCAAAATGATGTGCGCGATCCAAATTGGATCGATTATTTATGGGTAGACCCGGGCAAAGTCTCGTTAAACCCGGCCATTTTTAATGATCTAGCTGGTGGGATTACAGTATATGGTCGGGATTACGCCTTACCGACACCTGAGATAAAAATTTTTGAGCAAATAGGATGGTTAGGCGCAGGTGTAACAAGGAAAGCAGTACCTGTTTCAATGTACTTCAACTTAAAAAGCGTTGGTTCGCAGTTGTATATCAAAAAAGGTGATTATCTTGGAGAGATAGGCTTGATTCAAGGACAAAATCAAAACTCAAATAGAGTACGTTATATCTGGCGCCTTTATGCATTGAATCAGATAGAAATTAACACCTCAAGCTGCTCTGTGAGCACCGGCGATCCCATCAATATCAGCTTTGGTGAGGTGGAACGTATGGATTTGAAAGCGTCTGGGACTGGGAATAACACAATAAAGAGATCTTTCGGTATTTCATGTACCGGCTCCGTTCCCGTGAACTTTAATATACGGATGAATTCTTCTCCGGCTACGTGGAACGGCGATGCGGTTCAGACCAGCAATAGCAATGTAGGTGTAGTCGTCCTTTGGGGAACGAATGTTATGACTAATGGCAGCACCCAGAGTTTAAGAGTCAATGGCAGTGCGACTACTACACTGAGTTTTACCCCGGTACGTCCAGCAAGTATATTACCAGAAAAAATATCGACAGGTGCTTTCACTGCTTCAGCTACCTTGATTTTATCCCAACAATAATTTATATCATTGCGATATACCATCGTTTTAATTTTTAAATACCAAATAATTCCTATAAAAAAGGCCCTCAAGGGTCTTTTTTATAGGAACATCTGCCTACATATTCTTATGAATATAAAGCCCCGGCGGGCTGGCTGGTCATTGTGATTGTATGAAAAGTACGGATATCGGAAGCAATATGGTAGACGGTATCCACCCGTGGATAGAAACAGTTTCTATGGCTACTGGGACATTTCGTATGCCAGCCGTCACGGTGCCTGACCTGGGATACGGATATTGTGTGAGCGCGTGGGTCCGTCGCTCAGCAGGAACTGGAGATGCGCTCTCTTGGGGAGATAACTATTACTCTAACACTGATTACGCACTCTGTTCCGGAGATGCTCCCCCGCCTCCTAATCTTTGTTATGTTAATAGCGGAAACCCGGTTGAGGTAGCATTTGGCAATGTGGAGCGGATGGATATAGGCACTTCGCCTGGGGGCGCTTATGACAGACAAAAAGCCTTAACCGTAAATTGTATGGGGACAGGCACTCATGGCATCAACGTCAGGCTTAATATGTCGCCGACTAACTGGTCGTCGTCGCAGATTGCTACAAGCAACGGTGCTCTGGGCGTGAGTGTATCGGCAGATGGCAAGACACTGAGTAATAATGACAGTTTTAACCTGTCGGTTAACGGTAGCACCACTTCAACGCTGACATTCTCACTGCTGCGCGATCCCAACAAAACGGCGACCGAGATTGCCACCGGTGCATTTAATGCGTCAGCATCGCTGATTGTGACGGAACCTTAGAAAGATTTAGGGTGGATATGATAAGGCGCTAACTGCGCCCGATTAAGAAAAGCAGCATCTGTGAAACGTCTTTCTGGCCGATGACGGCGGTGGCGCGGTTGGCCCTCAATGATGAGGGCCGGGTCGTGATTTACTGCATAGGCGTGCTGGCATCAAGGCGCATTAGTGCGAGCAGTAAGCCGCTGAGCGCGGCATAGAAACCAAAGTTATCGTTACTGCTGCAGCGTTGAGTAAACTCCGGCAGCCAACTCATGCAATGCACTAATGCTTCGCTACGCAGCTCTAGTAGCTCCCTGCGTTCATCCCCAGCTTCTGTTAACGCGAAATTAAGGTGACTTAACAGTTCAACAACCAGAGCTAAATGGTCTTCCGGTTCGCCAAAGGAATTCGCCACCGCCATGCCCGATTGTGCCAACAGCGCTTTCATTTGCGCGCTGGGTTCCTGCTTAAAACGCGAAGGTTCCAACTGATAACAAGAGGAATAGGGTAACGCAGCGGATTTCTCCGTCATTAAGAACAGCCCGGCAAAGTCGGCGGCCAGTTCCAACCGGGCATCGGGCCGCTGCTGCAGAGTTTGGACTGCCTGTTTGAACTGGACTACCGGTGTCGTAAGCGCCGGGATGAGTTCAAGTACCGCCAACCAAGCAACCAGCTCAGGGCTGGTCAGTTCTGCAATCTGCACGTCGCTCAGCTCGCGGGCGAAACTGCCGGATAGCCAGGCATAGAGGCATGCGTAATGCGGGCTTTCCAACCCTGGAACCTGATCTTGCATAGAGCCTTCTCCTTACTGCGGCATGTTTGCTGGCGTCATCGATACATAGTCGCATCGAGCGACCATTTCGAACGGGCCATCAAACGCGGTAACGGGTTCGATTTTGCCATTAAAGCGTTCAATCTCAACGAGGGCCGTATGGGCGCTGGTCGCCTGAGCCAGTTCGGATGAGCCGATGTCCAACGTCAACACGTTTGGATTACCGTATTTGCACAGTGTGCCTGCCACGCCACCGCGTTCAGGATCGTACCAGGCACCTTCATGGATGCGGATCACGCCCGGCGAATAGCGATCTGAAACTACAGCGCCGGCTAAAACCTGGCCACGTGCGTTAAATACTCGTACAACATCGCCATTATTGATGCCGCGAGCAATAGCGTCCTGTGGGCTGATAAATACCGGCTCCTTGCCCGCGACGCTGTACTGCGCACGCAAGGTTTCAGATTCACACAGCTGTGAGTGCAGTCGGAAATCGGGATGCACCGACTGCAAATGCAGTGGATAGCTCGCTGAAAGCGGTCCGCCGTGTGAGCGTTCTGCTTTTTCAAACCACATTGGGTAACCTTTGCAGTTCTTATAATTCATATCGGCAATGCTCTTTGAGTAAATCTCGATCAGACCGCTTGGGGTACCTAAAGGCTCCAGGTCCGGATCTTGACGAAACGCCTGGTGACGCACGAACATTTCGGGATGATGGAACTCGACGTAGCCGTCACCATCCCAAAATTCATCGAATGCAGGCAAAGCCACGCCGCGTCCTTTGCCCTGGCGTGCGCCGTCCTGGTAGATACGTTTGATCCACCCCATTTCATCCAGGCCTTCGGTGAAATCACGTTCGCGATCGAACAGTTTGCAAAGTTCGCGCAGGATATCGAAGTCATTGCGTGCCTCAAACTGCGGCGGCACCAGTTGTTTCATCGCGATAATGCCGCGATTGGAGTGGTTGCCAAACTGATCGAGATCGTTGCGTTCGAATTGCGTGGTGGCTGGCAGAACGATATCGGCAAAACGACAGGTTGAGGTCCACTGATTATCAATAGAAATCACGGTCTCCAGTTTCTGCCAGCCGGCAATCATCCGGTTAACCTGCTGATGGCGATGGAACGGATTGGTGCCTGCAAACACGCACATTTTCAGCATTGGCAGCTTGACGCGTTTGCCATTCCAATCGATCTCCTTGCCCGGCTCCAGCATGGCATCGATAAAGCGCGCGATCGGAATGGTACTGCTGTAACCTTTGAAATCCCCTTTGGCATAGCGTGCCGGTGTGTTGGTGGATCCCGAGAAACCGCTCAGGATCACTCCTTTGCGGCTTGGTGTGCCTGCGCCGTTGTAGTGCCAACCAAAACCGAATCCGCCGCCAGGTAAGCCGATTTGGCCAAGCATCGCCGCCACCACTACCGTCATCCATGCCCATTGTTCACCGTGTTGCATGCGTTGCACACACCAGCCTGCAATGATTTGCGTACGGTTGGCTGCCATTTGGCGAGCCAGTGCCCGGATGATTTCGGCATCAATACCACACAGCGCCGACGCCCATTTGGCATCTTTGGGCTGGCTGTCCGTTTGGCCCAACAAGTAAGGGAGGAACTGATCGAAGCCAACGCAATAGGTTTTGAGGAAGTGGGTATCGTGCAGATTCTCGCTGTACAGCGTGTGCGCCAGCGCTAATTGCAAGGGCACATCCGTTTGCGGGTTTATTGCTATATGCTGCACATGTTCGCGACCTAAAAACTCATGGGTAGATGACACCACAGGGTCAATGCTGACGACGTTGATTTCACCTTTGGCCACCTTGGCCTTTAGTTCGGCGTAATATTCATAGACATCATGATCTGGGCACCACCAGTTGGCCTGCTGATTTTTGACCAGATCCGATCCCCAGAGCACCAGCGTTTTGCTGTTTTTCAGCACCAACGGCCAGGAGGTTTGCTGTTCATATACTTCCATTGATCCCACGACCCGCGGCAAAATCACCTGAGCGGCACCGGTTGAATAGTCACCGCCGGTACCGACAGAATCCCCGTGCAGGGCCAGCGCCCGAGCCAGCATGCCCGCGGCATTGTGGAACATGCCGGTCGATTGCCAACCGGTGCCGGATAGCAGAGCAGACGGGCCGTAGGTGTTCTGCACCCGCTCAAGCTCTTGATAGAACAGGTTCAGTGCTTCATCCCAACTTACCCGCACAAAACGGTTGTCGCCGCGCTGGGTGGTATCACTCAAATGGCGTTTGCGCAGCCAGTCAATTCGTACCATCGGGTAACGGATGCGTGCTGTGCCATGAACGTGATCGGGTAAGCCCGCAATCATTTTCGAGGGATATTTATCCATTTCAAAGGGCTTGGCGGCGATAAACCGCCCGTCCATCACGGTGGCACGGATAGCCCCCCAGTGGGAGCCGGTCAGTATGCCTTCTTGCAGGCCACCCTGGGCCAGTGCGTTTTTGGGCACTAACAACGAAGGACCAATCATGCCAATGGCCGTTAATCCGCCAAGCTGAGCCAGAAAGCGACGGCGGGACAAGCTGATATTCTGTGATGATTTCATGTGCATTCTCCCTTAGTGTTTCTGGTCTGCGCCGCCGGTATCGGAAGCATTCATCTGCAAATACTTCAGCAAGGTGCGTTCTTCGCGCTTATCAAGGCTGGTAAAGCCCACCATGCCGTTCAGCGTTCCGATCCAACCGTTGGCATCAAAGTGCGCAATGTCAGGGGCACCGTGACACTGGTTACAGGTGCCGGTGTACAGTGCGCTGGTGTAGGCCCAGATAGGCTTGATATCGTTGACCAGATCGCCTTTTTGTACCCATGCGGTAGTTTGCAATTTGCTCCACTCCGCACCGGTGGCGGCTACCGTGGTTTTTTCAAGCGTTTGGGCGTGTTTTTGCACTTCATCACGAATGGACGACACAAAAATGCGTTTGCCAGGCAGCAGCGACAGTACGCGTTGGCGCCCCTCGGTTTCTGTCCAACCCACGATTTGCACTTCGAGCCAATCGCCGTCACGTTTTAAGACCTTAACTTCTGAGGCCGGCAGCAGTGAGCCAGCCGGTTCTTTATCGCCTTTGGCCGCGTAGATAGGTTTCATGTCCAACGTATACAGCGTGTTGCCGTCGCTGTTTTCGTCGGCGCGCAGGCGCATATCTTCAAACTGTTTGCGGAAACCGCTACTCATGTCCGGCAGTTGGTGAGCAATCCCCTTGTGACAATCAACGCAAGACTGATTGTCTTTCGCTGCGATGCTCATCTGTTTGGCCGCTTCCGGGTGCTGCTTGCTGTGCTCCATGGCTTCGTAGTTATGGCAGGAACGGCAGCCGACGGAGTTGTTGTCTTTCATGCGCTTCCATTCGCGCTTGGCCAGCTCGGCACGTTTCGCTTCGAATTTTTCCGGGGTATCGATCGAATGAGCAATAAAGTTTTGATAGAGATCGTTGGCTGCTTCCAATTTGCGCCACAGCATGCCCGGAACATCCGGTGGGATATGGCAGTCACGGCATTCTGCGCGTACGCCGGACGCATTTTTAAAGTGAACGGACTGTTTATATTCTTGATATACCGGCTGCATCGCATGACAACTGACGCAAAATTCCGTATTGCTGGTCAGCTTAATGCCAGCGTGCGGCACGATGATGATGGCCAATCCGAGAATACAACCGATCCCTAACAGTGCCAGCACTGACCACTTGGCACTGGGCCGTGTCAGTTTTCGCCAAAGTTTGCTCATAAATAAACCTTCTCGTTATTATGGGTACTCCTTTAGTAGGATATTGAGTAAATATGAACGGGGTCACGGGTCTGGATGAATGGAATAAGTCAGAATATGAATGGATATGAACAGACTGGGGCGGGAGTGAAATCATGAGCCATCACATTGTTATCGTTGAGGACGATCCGGTTACGCAAGCGCGCTTACGTGATTATTTTGTTCATGAGGGCTATCAGGTTTCTGTGGCTGAAAGTGGCGCGGGGCTGAAGGAAATTATGCTGCTTCAGCCGGTGGATTTGGTGCTGCTGGATATCAACCTGCCCAATGAAAATGGTTTGTTGTTGACACGAGCCCTGCGTGAACGTTCAAACGTCGGCATTATTCTCGTTACTGGGCGTTGCGATCAGATTGATCGGATTGTAGGGCTGGAGATGGGAGCGGATGACTATGTGACCAAACCACTGGAGTTGCGTGAGCTGGTGGTGCGGGTTAAAAACCTCCTGTGGCGCATCGATCTTGCCAAAATGCCTGCCAGGCAGGGGCAGCAGGAGAACTGCTATCTGTTCGCCGGGTATTGCCTTAATCCTTCCCGGCATACGCTGGAGTGTGAGGGGGAGCAAATTCGCCTGACTCGGGCTGAATATGAAATGCTGTTGGCCTTTATCACCAACCCGGGCACGGTATTGAGCCGTGAGCGGCTGTTACGGATGTTGTCATCCCAGCGGGTGGAACAGCCGGATCTCCGTACCGTGGATGTCCTAATTCGCAGATTGAGAAACAAACTGAGTCACGAACTCTTTGTCACTCGGCACGGGGAGGGTTACTTCCTGGCGGCCGAGGTCAGCTGACGGAAACAGGTACACCGGACGAAAACCCAGGGGAGAAAGGGACAACTTTACCTTCTCTGGGGTGATATTCGCCGGCGTCAGCAGCAGGATTTGCGGGCTGATATTATTTTCCACGCTTTGTTGCTGCAAAACTCTGATGGCTTGATCGATAGCCAGCTCACCCTGAAGCACCATCTGGTCACTGACCGCCATGATTATTCTGTTTCGTTTAAGTCCCCGATACACCTGATGTGACAGATAAAAAGAGACAATCCCCAAGGGATGAGG
Source organism: Serratia sp. Je.1.23.a (assembly GCF_051129805.1). Classification (NCBI taxonomy): domain Bacteria; kingdom Pseudomonadati; phylum Pseudomonadota; class Gammaproteobacteria; order Enterobacterales; family Yersiniaceae; genus Serratia; species Serratia sp. Je.1.23.a. The sequence continues at coordinate 18,030 of NZ_JBCPSR010000012.1, forward strand.
GCGATTGCGCGCCTCCCCCATGGCCACTTGCGCGGCGATGGCGTTCCCCGCGACCAGATTGATTTCAGGGTGTTTTTCCAACATGTCCTGCAACAAATTACGTTGGATCTCTACGTCATTATCGCCATAAACCACATCGACGATCTGTATCGAACTGCCTTCAACTGCGGTGCGAAACCCGTCGATCATTTCCTGGCTACCGCCTGCATCTTTTGGCCCAGGCATTAGCAGCACATTGAGTGAAGGGTGAGGGGGATGATCGATCAGGTATCGGCCGGGTTGGTAACCCATTTGAAACCAGGGTACGCCCACCCGGGAGCGGGTAGTCGCAAAGTTCAGCTCATTCACTACGGCAATCACCGGCGTGTCGCCAACGGAAGCCGCCAGATCGGGGAATTGAGCCAGGCTGCTGCCAAGCAAAATCGCATCGGCCTGCCATTGGCGACAGAGCGTTAATTGCTCGCGCTGGGCTTCAAGCTGCGAATACCCGCCGGCTTCAAATATCTTCAGCGTCACATTGGTGCGTTGGGCTTCCTGCACCATGCCATAGTTGATGGAGAGCCAGTAAGCGTCTTTCAGACTGGGATAGAGGGCGCACAGTTTCCAACGACGTTCCGCCTGCAATACTGGCGTGGCGGCAGCTGGCTCAGATTGACGCTCGTTTAGCCAGCGCACCAGAGGGGCCGGTGAGACCGCCAATGCCGAACAGGTTATCGTGCCGCAGAAAAACGATACAAGAAAACGGAAAATCGCGTTGCGCATAATAGCCTCATAATTAATAAGCCTTTATGCTAGAGGTTTCGTCACTGATAAAACAACTTTAATTTCATCATCAGGATACCTATGGGGCACCCTTCGTTAACACGGCGACTTTGGTTGGCTTTTTTGCTGATGGCAGGGTTAGCGTTGATCAGTTCGTTGATAGGCTGGTTGGGCTTTCGCTTTATTGGCGAAGTCGAACAAAACAATACCCGGTCAGTGATCCCAACGATGAATATAGCTCGTCAACTCAGCGAGGCCAGTGCTTACGAATTGTTTTCCGCTCAAAGCCTGACGAATGCCGATACGCATGCAGATTGGATCGAGCAAGGGAAAATGCTCACGGTACAAAGTTTGCGTATCAGTCGGCTCTTGGAACGTTTACGCAGTCAAGGATTTGATACGGCGGCGATAGAACAACAGGAGTCCGACATTACACACAGTTTAGGCCTGCAGGGCGAATTGGTGGGCCGGCGCCTGGCATTGCGCAAGCAGCAACGCGATCTTTCCCGTGAAATTATGGATGCGGCGGCCCGCATTGCCGAGTTGGCCAAAGGGCAGTTAAATAATGCTGCAACTGCCGCAGGCGTCACGCAGGCAGGGATTTACGATTTGATTGAGCAGCATCGCAATCATGCCGCGGAGCAGGCATTGGATCGCCTGATTGATATCGATTTTGAATACCAAAATCAAATGGCGGAGCTGCGGCTCAATGCAATACAAATTGAGCATCTGATTTTGCTGTTGGAGAAGCAACTTGCCGAGCGTGCGCCAGCCGAATTAATCTCCCGTATCGGCAGCTACGTTCGCATTCTCCAGCGCAGGCAAGAGCGCGTCGAAGATCCCCTCACCAGCGAGAAGATAGCGCGTGAATTGCAGACTCTGACACGTTATCAACAGCTTGCGACACTGTATCAGCGGGAAAGGGATATCCGCGCGCAGCTTCAGGCACTGTCACAAAACAACCTGGATATGTTTACTCGTTTCAGTGCTGAAATCAGTCGTCAGGTCGGTGATATTGAACGGCGCAATAGTCAGGCGTTAGAGACCCTTCGACAGGCTCGAGAAACGGGTAAGTTCTGGCTGATTATCTTGAGTTTGTTTTCGTTGGTGGCACTGTCGCTAATCTTGTGGCGCGTGGTTTGGCATTCGGTGACGTTGCCATTGGCGAAGCAAACCGCAGCTTTGCAAAGGTTATTGGAGGGCGATCTCAACTCTCCCTTCCCCGCAACATCCGGCGTGCGTGAATTAAATACCATGGGGCAGTTGATGGAGGCTTTCCGCGCAAATGCCGACGCCTTGCAAAATCAGCGGCAATATCTTGCGGCACAAGTTGAATTACGTACGGCCGAATTGGAAGCAATGGTGGTAGAGCACCATCAGGCTCGTGCTGAGGCGGAAAAGGCCAACCGGGCTAAGTCGGCCTTTTTGGCCGCAATGAGCCATGAAATTCGAACCCCATTGCACGGTATTCTGGGCACGGCTCAGCTGTTGTCGGAACAGCCGCTGTCGCTAAAGAACCTTTCCTACGTACAGGCGATCAATGACTCCGGTGAGAGTCTATTGGCGATCCTCAACGATATTCTGGATTATTCAGCGCTAGAGGCGGGTAAGGGCAGCGTGACGCTCAACGACGAGGCATTCGACCCACGTCAGTTACTGGCGAGTATCATGAGGTTAATCTCCGGGCGGGTACGTCATCGTGAGATTACATTGGCTCTCACTTGTGCTGATGAACTGCCGCAATGGCTGAAGGGTGATCCGCGGCGTATTCGCCAAATTGTGATGAATTTGCTGGCTAACGCCCTGCGTTTCACCGATCAAGGCCGGGTGGATATTCGCTGCCATATTGATGGGCCGCGCTGGCAAATTGACGTTGCAGATACGGGGTGTGGCATTGCCGGTGAAGCACTGGCACAGATTTTCAAACCCTTTGTACAGCTGACGGCCAAGCGCGGTGGCACCGGGCTGGGATTGGCGATCAGCCGGGGGCTGGCGGAGGCACTGCAAGGCAGCTTAAGCGTCAACAGCACGCTGGGAAGCGGCAGTTGCTTTTCACTGAATCTGCCGCTGGTTGTTGCAGCCACGCCAATACAGCATCGGGCAGAAGAACGAACGGATCTTTCGGGTTACCGTCTGCTGCTGGTGGAAGATAACCTGGTCACCCAGCGTATTACTGCCGAAATGTTGCTGTCTTGCCATGCCATGGTTGAGGTGGTTGGCGATGGCCAAAGCGCATTGAACCTATTGGCAGTTGATGGCGCATTCAGCGGTGTACTGGTGGATTTGGATCTGCCGGATATGGACGGTGTGACGCTCTCTGGGCTGATTGCTGCGTTGCAGCCACAGTTACCCCTTATTGGTTTCAGCGCCCATGTTGCCGACGAAACGTTAAGGCTCCGCGTCGGCGAAATATTCTGCGGATTGATACAAAAGCCTATCGCCTGTGCAGCATTAAGCCGACTTATTGAACACTATTTAACCGCGGAAAAATGCCCGATACGGCTCGCTCCCAGTTTGGATTTCGTTCAGCTAACGCAGGATATGGCGGTGTTCGGTAAAGAGAAAATCAGCGAGTGGCGAGACTTGTTCACAGAACATGCCTTGTCGTGGGTGACTGAGCTTGAACAGGCCAGCGAAGCGGGCGATGAGCGCAAGGTTGCGCATTTGGCACATAAACTAAAAAGCAGCTGTGCCAGTTTGGGCCTGCAGCGTGCGGTTGAGGCCTGTTCCGAGCTGGAGCAGACACCGGATAAGCAGATTCCGTTACGCCAAACAATAATGGATGAGTTGCATCAGCTTTCGGCCTGGATCGATGCGCAATAAGGTCGTGCGATCGAACTTGTCCGATGAAGAGTCCTGTCTCAGAAAGCAAAAAAACCGCCATAGGCGGGTTCTTCTAAATATGGTGCCCGGACTCGGACAACCGGCGCTTGCGCCGGATTGAACAACGCTTTAGCGTTGGCCCGTAGGGTGAGGCCTTTGGCCGAATAATCGAACTTGTTCGATGAAGAGTCTCACTCCAGAAAAGCAAAAAACCAGCCATTGGCTGGGTTCTCTAAATATGGTGCCCGGACTCGGACAACCGGCGCTTGCGCCGGATTGAACAACGCTTTAGCGTTGGCCCGTAGGGTGAGGCCTTTGGCCGAATAATCGAACGTGTTCGATGACGAGTCCCACTCCAGAAAAGCAAAAACCCAGCCATTGGCTGGGTTCTCTAAATATGGTGCCGGACTCGGAATCGACTTTATTCAATAACATATTGATATTTAATAAATCTCTATGGTTTGGTTATTTTTATACCCTCATTTGTACCCTCGGTCCCTTTGAGTGGAAATACGGAACCACATCGACGGCGGTTGAGTATGATTTGGGATTGTGAAGTGGCGTTTCTAGTACATTCACGACACATTTGACGATCCCCCGAAAAATACACCAGAAACGCCAGAGCAACGTTGTACATGGGGCTTTTCGCTTATGCAAGTGTGTCGGTAAAATAGAGATGGCGTTCAGGTGCGTGAGGGGAGCGCAGAAGGAAAATACTTGGCAACGATATCATTCATCTTTTCTATCAGGTCAGGACGTTTGAACGTAATATGCGCGCTTCCCTTCTGAAAGTATTTAACAGTAAACATTTCATCTTCATAGCGGGCGCAGTGCCTGTTCCCATGGATATGGTCGCCAAGACGGCGGGCAATATCATCACGATTGTCGGGGATCGGTTTCCCATCCAGCAACATCAGCATACGTTCCAGGTCGACAAGCTGATTGCGTCGCCATCCCCAGGTGAAACTGAAGCCCCAGCGGCTGTAGCTGACCAGATTGTTGACGATTATCTTTGTGCCAAAATGGCTCCCTCTCAAGGTTTTTATACCATTCGTCACGGGCCTGAGCGTCCATCAGCGCCAGCATGCCCGATTTCAGCATCAGGTCTCGCAAGATGCTACGGTCTATGTTACGCGTGATGGCTTTCATGGCGGTTTCTGCTTTCTCCGTAAACCAGCAGTCATAGCGATGCCCCGGACGCATGGCCCATTCCGGTGCTGTTCCACCACCGATGGTGGACGTGAGTGCTGAGACGTCATCAATCAGCTGAATAAGAGCTTCGATTTGTACCAGTGCGGTGTTACGTCCGTTGACGATGCGCTCAATGCTGGTGGAAAAAATCACCTCGGTAGGGCCGGTTAATACTTCAGGTTCTGTCTGCCTGTTTTTCTCCATAATAAAAACGCCCACCGGTTTACGGGCGGGCCTTCTATGTGGGTGTTGAGCCATGTTGTTCGAGGAAAGGGGGGGAATGCTGCAGGTGTTCACCAATCAAAGATGGCGGATCCCGGTAATACATCACCTGCCGTATCCAAATGAAGGAAGGAGATGCGATGATGTTGCATCAGCGCGACAATCAATCGGCGACTGACCTTCGACATCCCCAACCGTTTCAATCGTAATACCGGATATTGCCAGGCATTCAAGCGTAACAAATAACAGGCACTCGAGAAATGGATCCACTCTCTCACGTCACTGGGTTCGGCATGTCCCGAGGGGGCAATGCGCTAACACGAGCGCTGCGGCGTTGTGCTTCAGTGCCGATTTGACGATTTCACGGGGATGGACCTCGGTGTTGCTGATGCTGCCGGTGAACAGGATGTCGTGGGCCAGCAGACGGTGCTGGTTGTCGAGAAAAAGTGCCCTGAACTCTGCACGCTCCAGCCCGGCCGTGCGCAGGCGTAACCAGTCGCGCGTGGTATTGGCGGAGGTGAATGAAACACCCGGTTGCCGCAAATGCTGTTCCAGCAAGAACAATGTGCGTTGGGTGGGTAACGGGAGTGCATCGAGAGCCAGTGATAAGGTGATATTCATCATGGTGATGTTGTTTCCGTAGTATAGGGGCTTAGTCGATGATGCGCATAATGGCGTTGGACTCAGGATGGCTGAGGGCGTAATCCCGCAGACGGTAATAGTGCTCCGTCATCGCATCAGACACCGTGCGGCAGGCATGGTGGCTGTAGGTGATGAGGCAGGCGATGATGCCCGCGGCCTCATGGCCCACAATGGCACCATTTCCGTTGAGCGCGTTAAAGAGTGTGTACTCGCCTTCGGTGGAAGGAATAATGAAGGCTCCACCGTTGCTGAGGGTGTAAAAGTCCCAATAATCGCCGTGATACTCCTTACACAGAAGGTCGAGCCAGGAGAATATCGGTGACTCAATACGAAGCCAGTGCGGGATATTGCCAAAATGCTGTAGCCAGAAATGGATACGTTGTTCATCCGGTACGAGGGTGGCCGTCAGTGCCGGAGCGGTGTTGTCAGCGACAGGTTGTGGCAGTAACGGGGGATTGTTGTTAAGGTCAATAATGTCAGTCATTGTATTTTTCCTTTATGCGTGAATGCGTTGAGTGGAGATAACGGGCTAAAGATTGATTTTGGTCGTGCGGTGCGGATGGTTAGTCGCGTCATCAATAAATCCGTGTTTCTGGTGCTGGGGATCAATATCGAAGGTCAGAAAGAATTGCTGGGTATGTGGCGGGCATAAAATGGCGCGCCAAGTTCTGGCTGAATGGGCTGACAGAGCTAAAAAAAATCGCGGTCTGAACGACGTTCTCATTGCCTGCGTTGACGGACTGAAAGGCTTGCCTGACGCCATCAATGCAGTGTATCCGCAGGCGCGGATGCGCAATAGCTTGCGGTTCGTCTCCTGGAAGGACGACAAGGCCGTCACCAGTGACCTGAAACCCTCTCAGGCTCCAACAGAATAAGCTGGCTTACAGGTGCTGGAAGCGTTCTCCAATGCCTGGGACTGCCGCTACCCACAGATAAGTCGCAGCTGGCAGTCAAACTGGACCAATGTGGCCACGATCTTCGCCTATCCGGCACGCCATCAAGAAAACGCAAGGGGTTCCCGACGAGTGGCTCAGTAAAAAAGGTGGTGTGGTTGGCATTCCAGGCGGCGTCGCAGAAACGAACAATGCCACGGGGGGACTGGCGTATGGCAGTGAGCCGTTTTATTATCGAGTTCGGTGACCGCCTGGACGGTCACTTCAGGGAAAAGGCATTTACACAGAATGCTGTACAGGCTCGTCAGATCAAACCTTCCAATCATTACCTTCCGAGTGAAATGTCACTATATCCCCCGGCTTTATTACTCTATGCACCTTTCTCCCTTTCCCATAAATGTTTGTTATGTTTGGGCTTTCGTTAAAAACAGATATGAATTGAGTTGAAAATGAAGGTCTTGGCAACCAAATTTCTGGTGTCCAAGAACCATCTTTAAGGTGAATAGCTACATTGTCATTATTTTCTAATAGTGCACTCTCAAGAGCTTTTCTGGTTATCTGCTTCCCATTGCTGACTTTTACATTCGGTGACTCAAGCTTTCCCTGCAGCACAATGGGCTTACTTATGGCCTCTTTTCCTCGAAGGATGTCACTATCTCTCCCCCTGGGAATAACTCTGGCTCGAAGAACATTGCTTCTTCCATCAAAAACATGCGGGTGATAAAAACGTAGCCTCTGATTAGCATTTTCGTCTTTTATCCATTTGCCATCATGACTTTTCCATTCCCATAATATAACTGAAGCGTCGCCCCCCCAGCCATGGGATAAGAAGTTATAATCAATATCCACTTTATTAGTTATCCCTTCATATAGATGAGGTGCAATTAGAACTTCCCCTGTGATTTCAGGGGCCTTTCCAAAAATACGGATGGGTTCACTAATCAATTCACGCCCATTTGAATTTTGATTGCGTCCTCGAATGATGGCTTTGAAACGAACACGATGACCAATGTCATCAGCGCTCGGGAAATAAGTTGAATTACTGTTGAGGAAATTAGTGTCACTCTGGATACGTAACCACTCGCCATTAGACGCCTCTCTCTCCCATGCAATGGTCAAGCAGTCTTTCCATTTATTCTTAAGTATTTTATTTTCTACTGATGAGTGTTCACTGACATCGCTACTGCTGATAGTATTGAAATCTGTTGCATTTAATGGTCTGCCAACGTGACCGGTGCCAACGATAGATACCGGCCCACGAACTTCAGGGTGGGAATCTATATGCGGATCATGCTCTGGTGTGTATGCTTGTTCACTTTCTTTTGTATTATGATTTTTAGTGGGTTTAGCAACTGTTCTTGGCTCCAGGTTAAATAACAAGGCTACCGGCTTTCTGGTTTCTTTAAATTCATGATTTACGTCATCTCGTCGTAATGTGACCATCTCTAACACACCATAGTTTTTCACGCCTCTCACTCTTTCTATGTTTCTTTTCAAGGTTTCAGGGTAGCGATAGCGTGGGATTTCACTCTCAAGCTTAGAAAAAATATTTCTACAATGTGCAAAGATTATTACTTTATACCTTTCACCATTTGCATTAACCAGCGTGCCATCTCTATCCATGTCTATTAATACTTGTGTGCTCGCATGTTTATACCCCTCTGGTTCGTACTTGAGATCTAGTTTGGTGTTAACAACCATTATATCAGTTAAAGGCACACTGGAGTCCTGCGCTTTCACTCTATTACGATCAACTATCGCCGCTAAATACCCAGGGGATTCACCTTCATATTGATAATGTCGATAATTAAACACCTCATCATTTGATGATTCTGTTCCATGGGTGTTTGTTCTATCTTTGGGTTTGTAATTTTCAGGGAACTTTCCGTTGGGCTGTGGGTAAAAGTGAACATCCGGATCTCTCCCCGGAACAAGAGTGACATACGCCTGATAGTGCGACGGATTGTTGACAATAAAATCAAAGCCTGGATCTATTAAGAAAGTATCATCCGGTGTCATAAATTTAATTACCATATCTGCAGGTAACGCCACGGGGGGTAAAGGTGATGCTCCAAACCGGTCAGATGGACAATACCCACCATGACATCCTACAACTAAAGTGCTGGCACCCGCACTTTCCCCTTCTGTTGATTTTGAAAGAATGTGAACATAGTGTCCATCCCCAAGGGTTCTATAGCCAATAGGGTCTTTACTTTTTCTTGAATGCAATGGAATTTCTGTAAATGTTGTAGATTCCGGGTAAAAATAATTTTTATGAAAAGAATTACCTCTCCCTCTTGTCTGTGGGACCCATTCGGGATTATTCTGATAACCAGTTGCATGCCACCCATCCTTATTGTTAAACTCAATAACATATGCGCCCTTTATATTTACCGCAGGGACTGAACGAGTGAAATCCATTTCGTGATTACCTTCTGACTCTGACTTCTTGTTCGGTTTCGAACCATCCATATCAACTTTATTAGGTGGAGTTTCTATTTCATATATATAGGCGGTAGTTACTTTTTCTCCTGTTCTTCCTCGAAGGTTCTCTATTGTAATGTCTTTTTTACTCGTGAATGCAATGAGTTTTTCATCTCCATTAAATTTAAATCGATAATGTAAGTTTAAATGCTCATTCAGGGAATGTAATCCGTTATTAAAAATAAATTCAGGCCTGGCTGTGTTGCCTTGATATAATGAGTTGTGATAATTGTCTGGGAACATACCGAGCGCTTTTGAAGCCTCAACTTTAGCATCTGAAAAAGTAAATGTTGGAACATGAGGGTTAGTTTTAGATGCGCCACTTAAGCCTCCCCCTCCTGGAGGTGCAGGAAGTCTTGGTGGTTTTTTATTAGTGCCGTGTTTTTTACTAATCCCTCTCACCCCGTTCCATGGTATCATTGCCGTAACCCCGCCCAAGGCAAAGCTAGGTAACATACTGCTATAAATAGCCTCCCTTTCTTCTTTGCTCGATACTGTGATAGCCTCTGTAAAGAGCATCCCTGTATCAAACGTTGCTTCTACTATGCCTGAAATTAAGGTGCGTAGTAACGGCGTACCTCTCAAGGGTAATGTTATTGCGCGAGCGATTCCACCGCCAACTGCTGACAGCAATATATCACGTGCCAATTTTAATTGTGCTTCAAAGTGTTTAAGTGAGCGCTCACCGTAAGTTGATATCTGTTGCCGCATGTTCATTACATGCTGTTTTTTTTCTGTGTTTATCAAGGCGCGTGCAATGTCACTGCAATCCCCTCTAAATTCTTCAAGTTTGTAATCAAAGCCGAGCATTTCATTGTTATCAAGTAAATTACCTATGTTATCCATCTGTAATCCAACAGGAAGGTGCATGTACACCCATTCTTTCCACTCTCTATTCCTATAAAATTTGTCATGTGTGAGCTTGTTGTAATCCATGCCATAATTTTTGGGAACTATCCACGCTGGTTGAGGGGCGTCGGCAAGAGAAATAAACAGCTTTTTGTCATCAGACAAGGCTAGGCTAATGAAATCCCGCGTAAACCCTTCATTTTCCCGCCAAGGGAAGGTTACAACATCAGGCACGACGCTAATAACACTAATTCCATCGACACTTTCACCAGAAATTATAGATTGAATCTTTTCCTTGTCTTTCAATGATAATTCATTGTTGAGCTTTTCATTATTTAGTATTGACTTGAGAGTCTTTTTAATCTGATGTTCTTTACTGGCGTGTATATCTGAATGGTTTTCATCGTATAGTGTATCTAGATCGTCTGAGTACTGACTTAATGATAATCCGGCATGTTCGATTTTTCTAATTTTTAGTGGTAATTCCCTCCCTTTTTTAAAGGTTATTTCTATGCCGTCATCTAAAATGATTTTACCTCCACCATTTTCAACCTTAAAGATTTTACCATTTTCTAATTCTATGGTGGGAGTACGCTCTAGTGAGAAAAGCATGGACTGATAAGGTCCATCATAAAGTCTGGTTTCTTTCTTGCTCAAATTAATTGAGCTCCTCCCCTCTAAATGAATAATTATTTCATTTCCGGAGGAAATGCTTCTGCCTTCACTTATTTTTATTGTGTTGCCATGAGTTAAAGTAATTAGAGTGCCGTTTTTAAAGTTAACCTCTACTTCATCCGGGGATGAAATTTTAGTAATTGTTAAGTAAGATTGAGTGGGACTGAAAGGAATGTATATTAAAGCATCAGATATTTCCTTGTGAATCGCCATTTCCTGCCATTTTCCCGTATGAATCTGGCTTAAAGGTGTCAGGAACTCTTTTACAGATGTCACATATGGATTACAACCAACAAAACATTCTGCGTCAACAGACACAACTTGATTCGGGTCTAAGTCACTTAACCCAAGGCGAGAGAGTGATTGAAAGGTACTGTTGTTAATATAATTCGATACAGCTATTGGCCTCATCACTACTTTATCGTGAAGGTGAAAATAACTGCTCCATGAAGTGGTTGATTCCTCATCGCTTTGTCTTATAAAGCGATTAACATCCTCTATATATGATTGAAATCTAGGGTGAAATAAACTTGGCCTTAATGTAAATCCATCACTCATGGCTTTTTCAATTGAGTCATCATTGTCTTGTGAGTAATATTTGTAGACATTATTAATTTGTATGGAGTCAGCCTCATTAAATTCATACTTCTCATCTAAAATGGCTAAGAAACTCTCTGGTTCGAGGCAAAATAAAAATGAAGAATTTGCCGTCGCGATGAGATACTCCCGTTTTGACTCGGCAGTAGATACTTGGTCATCATCAGCATCTAACCACTGCTGTGCTAGTGATTTATCATTTTTTTTCGATGTTTGATGCTGATAAATCTCTTGGCTATATTTTTGCATTTCATAAAGAAAACTATGCATATGTTCGGGGTAGGAGGGTATTTCTTTAAGTGTGCGTGCATTGATTAAAATTGAAATGAAATTATGGTAGTACACGCCTGAAATATTGGCAACCTCATTCTTTATATCATCCAAAAACGCCTCATCCTTTACGTATTTATCCAGTAGGTAATTTTTGAACGCTGCTGGGTTGTATTTTAAAAAGCTATCGTGCAAGTCATTGGTTGAAGAAATATGTTTTCCCAAATATTTAGTCGTGGGTTGCGTAGCACTTTTTTGAGGTAGTGCCCTAATCACTCGCAAAGTTTTTTGGTTCGTATCTACTGGGGCTCCCATGGTTGGGGCGTGTCTTTTTTGATGCCTTGGTCCAAAACTGCCTGCTGCATTGATGATGCTATGTGGTTTATTAAAGTTATCCGGCGTGTCAATATCCATGATTGGAGTGTAAGGCATTTGTTTGAGAGCGCTACTCCTATTGCTAAAAAACCACATGGCCATCCCTCCTGTTGCTGCAATCAGAAGGAGAAAAAGAAAAAGACTTTTTTTATACTTAAATCGATTATGTTCAGCGATTGGGACGGATCTGTAAGAGCATGAGCCAAGAGTAATGGCAAAATCTTGGGGGGAGTATTCAGTACCGTTATTAGTAGTATCAGCTAAAAGGCGTCTATTGAATTTAAGAGGACGACTATTCGTGAAGGAGTTATCGTGGTTCAACATTTCTCTACTTTCATCAATATCGACACCCTCTTCCTCTTGTGTGTTTTTTTTCTTTTTATCTAACAGTTTATTATCTAACAGTTTTCTATCTTTATGCATCATTCATCTCCTTGAATATGGTGGTTTTATCGCATTAAGTCAGGTGCGGGTCATGTGCGGTTCTTATGTATGGTATTATCTGATATATGTTCACTGTTCTGAATGACCTTGCAGCGTCTGGCAGAGAGGGTTTGGGTAGCATAGCCAATCCGATTTCAATCATTTATAAATTAAAAAGAAAAATCTTATTCTTTATTCCCGTTGGTTCTCTGACTCATCTTGAACAGCGTTGATATATTTTACTCGCGCGCCTATAAAGGTGTGATGAATTAGTGTGTTAAGATAATACAGCGCGATGACTCTCTCCTTTAAGCTAGCTGTCGTCGAACGGGTCGAAATACGGGAAATGAATTATTGTCAGGCCACTGAGCGCTATGTCATTGAGGGCAACGCAACTGTCATGAACTGGCTGCGTAAATACGGCCCGCTCGACTGGCGCACTTCCCCTCCACCAGAAAGTGCGAGGGGGTAACATGCCCAAAGCTCTCCCGATTTCTGAACAATGAGTTAAATAACTCGAGTGGCAACTGGTTGAATCTACAGTCAAAACCTGGTTTTTCGACGCGGTCGTCAACGTGATGTATATCGAGTTTTGCGCCACACTGACAAAAAGCAGTCAGCCGCCTTATCACGTAAACACAAGCGCTACGACTCACAGTAACGCGGAGCTGTCGGTAAAATGGGTACCCGCCGAGAGATGTGGTATTAGTCCCTGCAACGTGGGGCAAGCGGAGAGTGCCAGGCCCAATGTCTCAGGGGCGCGTAAGCTATATCACCTGCTGCTGCAACAAGTTGAATCGACGTTGCATGTGGGAAATGACGCGTTGTTCAGTATCCTGTGCTACGCGTGGTTACTGATTATGTCTAAGTGAGCGCATCACAAGACGAGACGCACTGCTATTATCGTTTTTACCGCCATGCCAACCTGCTGAAGGCGGGAGAAAATGCTCCGTCAAGGAACGCGTGTGAGGGCGGAAGACATCGTGCTGACAAGGACGATGCTTAGGGCATCGAGGGAAATCCACAACACGCGCCGGTCACCTCTGTCGCTGAAATACAAAGCACCCGATGAGATTCATCGGGTGTTATCAGGTTGAAAAATGTCAACCTATATTAGTGCTAGTCAGGCCGCCAGTACGGTCGTACGTTCAATGGATCATAATAGCCCGTGTTCGGCAAACGAGTACACGCTTAGGCCGCCGACAATACAGTGGTCTAGCACCCTGATGTCAACCAGTGCCAGTGCGTCTTGTACACGGTAGGTGATTTGCCTGTCGGCCTCGCTGGGTTCAGCATGTCCAGAGGGATGGCAGTGAGCCAAAATAGTGGCCGCGGCGTTATGCTTCAGTGCCGATTTCACGATTTCACGGGGATGTACTTGGGTACTGGTGAGGCTGCCGCTGAACAGAATCTCATGGGCCAGCAGGCGATGTTGATTGTCAAGATAAAGCACCATAAACGCCTCACGCTCCAGTCGTGCCATCTGTAGGCATAGCCAGCTGCGAACAGCATCGGGCGAGGTGAATGACGCCCCTGGTTTGCGTAAATGCTGCTCCAGCAAGAACAAGGCACGCTGGATGGTGCGTTGTGTGGGGAGTGGTAACCCGATGAGTGCGGGGGAAAGGGGTATATTAATCATGGCAATCTCCTTGTTTCTTGCTAAATAATGTTGCCGGGCAGGTTTATGTATTGAGGACGTAAGCGAGGTCTTGACCTGCACAGCCGCTGTTTTCGCGTTTGGGGTGTAAAAGAACAATCTGCTATTGGTTTTTAAGGTAATAACTAGGGTGGTAATAATGTGGGTTGGAATAAAATGGGCCTGTGTGGCATGTTAAAGTTGCATAAACAAATAGGCGGGCCTGATATATCTCGGGTGACAAGGGTAACGAGACGAAGGAAATGGATTGTGCATTGAAATCCTGTATGCCTGTCGCTATATTTACACTTTGCTTTCATAGGGAATTGAGACGTATGGCCGTTTTTAAGTTCTATAATGTCCAATTGCTTCCTGTAGAAAAAGGGGGTAAGAATGTGGGCGCTGAAGGTTATTGCTGACTGTTTGAGTCATTGGGTGTATTGATTGACGAATGTAAATCGAAGCGTTTACGTTTAAGTTCAATTGCGGTAAAAATTCGGGGGGCATGTATTTTTCTCCTTTTTCCGTGACGGTCTGTGAATATGATAGAGAGGATAATCAAAAGCTGGTTTACGGTTCACATTGCATATCCTTTAATTGTTTTTACGCTGGCCTTAGGATGGGCGGCGTTGAACAAGTTTGCCGAGAATGCTTTTACAAACATTGCCAATATGTTTTTGTTTTTTATGGTCTAGCGATGACATTTGAGTTGATATCTTTTCTTTTGAATTCGTCATTATTGATACAAAAGATTTCACTTAAGGAATATGAACGAAGGGAGAGGAAAATCGATTTTTATCTCTCTTCCCGTCATAACAGCAAATTCGCCTAGCAGTTTATGGGTAAGGTATTGAACAACAGCGAAACTGTGGCAGATCCCACATTTTATCATGACTACGACCGGCGAGCACCTGGCGACGTAGCAGAAAGTGACAAAGGTGGTGCTGAAAAGCGCTGGCGAGGAAATTTGACGTAACAGTCATTCCGATGGTGTCAACCCTAAGGCCTTCGAAAAGACATCATCGTGAGGAAAAACATGCGGGCATTCCGGAGTTGCACCCCATGAACATTCAAATGCTGTTATTAATGTAGAGTTGACTCCCAAAATCAATTATTCTGACGTTGACTTCGGAATCAACCAATATATTTCCAGCGTGAGGGCCTCCATGAGTAACACCCATGTCACGCAATCGTTTAAACTCATTGTCTATTTTTATTTTCATTACTGCGTCCTGGGTTTTGTCTAGCTTAAGCGTATCGGCTGAAACGCCAGGAATCTTCTTCATCCATAGCATCTCTCCATGAACTATTGCTGTTCATGGTCTGTAATCTCTGCTGAATTTCCATTTTCATAGTAAGGTATTATAGTGAAACGATGTCTATGGATCACACACTTAAGGTGACTGCGTCTCTGTAGGACGCAGAGTTGATTCCCCAAAGTCAATTGTCCAAACATTTCCGTCAGAATCAACTAAGAAATTTCCCCAATTGGGATCGCCATGATTGATGCCCATGTTGTTTAACCGCGTTAGCTCATTATTTATTTTCTGTTTTATGTCTTCGATCTGACTGTCGTTGAGTTTGGATGCGAGTAAATCAGCCCTGTCACCGGGAATCTTCCTCATCAACAGCACCTCTTCACTAGCCCTTGCCGTGTTTGGCCCATAGACTTTTTGAAATATCGCCGCCTCGTTCTGTATTTTACTCTTGTCAACATCCTCAACATGTATGCCAACTTCTGGCATTTTGATAACCCATTGATCATTGACGTCGTAAACAGTTCCATACCTTCCCGATGAAATGGTTTTTTCTCTTTTTTTTGATTCAGACAGATTCAGAAACTCTAACATATCAACATAAGGTAAAGGCGCTGGAGAAAGGTGCCTTGAGCTCATAGCCATACTTTCAGCTGAGTCTTCAACTGCTGGCTGCAGGCATTTGGTTAACTTTGATCCTCCACCAGGGAGTCTTCCTTTACCCAGTCCCTTCAGCGCCACCCGGTCCTACAGTTTCACCATCTCCGCAGAGTACCCGTCACGCGCACCCAACATCGCAGACGCTCCCCTGGTTTGACCGGCATTCGATTCCTGATAAAACGACCTGGACTCGCTTTCAACAGCGGAGTCATCATGGGTATTTCTTGCTAAAGCGGACTTTTTTGACCTTGACTTAAAGGTATACATTCGCTATCTCCTCGATAATATTTACTTTCATTTTAGTCAATGCTAAAACAGGTAATGACTTCAATCGATAAAATTTTCTGATATTCTATTAGTATTTCAGGTTTCCAGTGGCTACTGGGTACTGACTCCAGTAAGTTGATCTGGCCCAGTGTGCGGTGCGTGCCAAGGTAGTTGTCGCCTCAGTTGATTCATGCGGCCAGCTTTTCCCGTTCCGGATTCAGCCACACTTCGTCCTGCCGACTCCAGTTTCGCGTTGTGATCTGGTCCAGAGATCGTGGACATGCTGTTAAGCGAGTATAATTGCTAACAGAGGTGCACTATGGCTCAATCTACAGACCATAAAACCGCCAGAAATCATTACCCTGATGAATTCCGTGAGCTGGCACTGGCACTGCGGATCGGCGTTGCCAAAGCCGCTAGGGAGCTGAGTTTGCATGAGTCTCAGCTCTACGCCTGGCGTAAAAAACAGCAGCAAGCATTGACATACTCCGAGCAGGAACAACAGCAACTCCATGAATTGCGTGCAGAGGGCTGGGGTTACAACCGTAAAACGATAGCCGCCAGCCTGCGGCGACAGGGACTGAAGGCGGCCAAGAAGTTCAAGGTCACGACAGATTCGAGTCACAAACGTCCTGTGGCCCCCAACCTGTTGAAGCAAGACTTTACCGTCACGGTCCCAAACCAGAAATAGGGGGGGACATCACCTATTTGTGGACAGTCGCAGACTGGGTGTACCTGGCTGTGATGATAGACCTTTTTTCCCGTGCCGTAGTGGGCTGGGCAATGTCAGCACGGATGAAATCAGGTCTGGAATGTGATGCGTTGCAGATGGCGCTGGGCAGACGGGATAATCCGTCTGGTGTGGTGGTCCACTCGGATCGTGGCGAACAGTATTGCTCAGATGACTACCAGAATATAATTAAAATTAGTCAGTTAAAATGCAGCATGAGCAGCACGGGCAATTGCTACGATAACGCGTGTGCAGAAAGTGTCTTCTACAGTCTGAAGGTCGAATTGATACACGGAGAACGGTTTACCGACCGTGAAACGCTGAATTCGGAAGTGTATAACTACATTGAAGTGGATTACAATCAGAAGCGTCGACATAGCACACTGGGCTATGTCAGCCCGATGGTATTCGAACGACAAGTCCTCTCTTAAGGGCGTGTCCACCGAGTCTGGGCCAGATCAGGGTGAAGAGGTTATTGTGAGGGCACATGTATCATTGCTCTCCTTCCTTGCCACCATAATTATATCTCTGTTTATTCTCTTCATTTCCCTGGGCGCGTTTATGGTCTCAGCCGCCGCAAAAGAAGGAGAGGCACATCCAAATAGCTTCGGGTGGATACTCCTACTGCTGGGCCTGTTTATGCTGCTCAATGTGGTGATTAAAATTATTACGACAGAACTTGCACTGACCAATAAGCGCATCATTGCAAAGTTTGGCTTTATCCGTCGTTCTACCGTTGAGCTACGTCTCGAAAAAGTGGAAAGCATCGGAGTTGATCAAAGCATCTTAGGGTATGGAACAATTGTTGTGAAAGGCACTGGTGGAACGGCAACACCAATCCCATCAATCAGTAAACCTCTAGAATTCCGTCGTGTGGTCAACAACCACTTAGAAGACGAAAACAACTAAGACGGCATACATGTTAGTACTGATGTAAAAATGACCCCGATGCTGCGAGTGCTCGAATTTTTGGACGCCTTCATGGCTTGATCGTTCCGGCAAGGGGATAGTCAAGTGCAGCAGGTGAGTCGTGTCATCTGATGTTTGCGTTGGAGCAAACGCCGTAACCAGATGCTCATGGGGTCGCCAACCTATCCTCTTCGATTGTCCCTGAGCCATTAGCGTTGTATTCAACGTTGTCAATTGTGCCATCCCATACCCCCATCGCTGTGCTCAGGCAGAGTCATGCAGAGGCCAGGTTTACCAACGGCAGTGGCGATAAAAACAAAATGGCCTTCCACTTATCCGGAAGGCCTGCCGTTAATGGGCATGTTGCAGCGTGACAAGAGATTACAAATGGTCCGCGAGCCGTTTGAGCGAGGAGATCTGGCTACTGCCTGATGAGATATTGCAGGATGTTGCCTTGGCATAGCTCAATGCCTTCTTCAGCGCGGGGGCCAGAAATTGTGCCGGATATTGGAAGCTGTATGCTAGCGGGACATGATCGAAACTGCTGTCATTGTGATAGAAGTGGAAGACATAGCTTCCTGTTCGATGCGTCTGCATGGCCGCGATGACTTGTGACCAATTGGCCGTCAGCAGACTATCCATCAGCGTATCAGGATGGTCGATACTGATATTCATTTGGTGAGCCCCTGCCGGGTAATATTGTAAAGTCATTCCTGTTGCCCCCTCGGCCTTATCGCCATAGGTATCTTTCAGATAATACAGGATGTTCAGTCGAGCCTCATCCGCGTTGCAGGTAAGCCTGAATTTCTCCGTGACCTTCCCCCTTCTCCCCGTGATGATAAATTCATCAACACCCTCCATAATGCGCTCATGCTCAACTTGCACGCTATCCGCCATTACATTTTGGTAATCTACCGATTTAGGATCGTAAGCCGCTGCACAAACGGCCTGGCTCAACAGAGCGTTGAATAACAGGGTAAACATTATTATCATTTTTTTCATGTTCATCATCTCCTTGATAAAATTTATTTATTCCGAATCTGTGAGCGTGACATAAATATTGCCGCCGGAACGTACTTCTATGGTCAGCGGCTCTTTTAAGCCTGTATTCAGTAAAGCCTGAGCCTGATAAAAACGCCCAGCTATTGTCTCTTGGACATCCATGATACGGATACAGTGTTCTTGTATACCCTGACGCTGCAGGATTTTAGTCACCACCGGGCAGGCACTTTGTGCTAGCCGCCCGGTATCTGATTGTGTTTTAAAATGATTGCCGGCAACGGCTGACAACACGGTGCAAATCAGCCATACCTGCAACAAGCGCCAGGGTTTCCCCTGACGCTCGTCACGTTGACGCAGGTAGACCATCGGCAGGAGGAACCACCCCAATGAAGGGGGCGTTATTTCCTGTTTCATCAGGCTCAGTCGGTCGAGCAGCACCCAGACCAGGGAGCACAGCATATAAAGGCCAAGTGCCACCTTCGGTGGGAGGAAAAGAGCAGAAAGACCCCAGATAAACGGAAGGCCAAGGGATAGACACCAGGCGTAGGTGTCTTGCTTGAGAAAGGGGTAAGGTTTCAACATAGTGGAATAGTCCTTTATTGATAATTCATGAGAAAACATGGGAGACAGTGACCTCCCTCACGGGGATCGTATCGGGATGTAAAGAGGAGAGATAATCGTTAGTGAAGATCAATAAGTCGAAACCGATCGTTTAAACCTATCGTCAATGTCGATCGTTAATTTGATATCAATAGTTAAAAGCTATAGTAAATCTATGTTCGATCGGCGAAACAGATCGAACGCATGACAGGTTTTTAGACATGCATTAAAAGAAGCGATGCCACAGCGATTTGGCCAGAAAGAGCAGTCGACAACGGATCCGTGTTAACCAGGTTCTGAATGTGTGGGACTCCAGCAGGGCCTCCACACTTTCGTCAAAGATATCCCCCACCACACGGGCAAAGCCCTCCTTTGCTGTGTCGGTCACCTTTTCGCTCCGATACGCCGGCTCCAGTTGTCGGGTTACCCCACTGCTGGCTTTATCCGGTAATGCGGTGATCAGGGCCTCAACCCACCGAGTGATATTGAACCCCTCCGGTGCGGAAACGGCTAAAACAGGGTGGACCGGTGTAAATACCGCATTCACCTGAGCCACTTTCTCTTGCAGGTGCTGCTGCTGGCGTAATGAGGGCTGATGCGCAACGGTATCCCATTCCCGGCAGGGGTCGATTTTATCGGCCTGGTTAAGTACAAAAAGAAACTGAGTCGGATCTGCACCTTGCGACATCAGTTGTCGGTAGCAGCGGATATCGTCATTCCAGGCACGGTCGTCGGCTTTTAGCACCCAAACAATCAGGTCCAGTTTATTCAGCCAGCGCTGGTAGAGGCGTGCATAAACCCGGTCGAGCACCGGTGTTTCACCGATCCCCGGAAAATCCACGATAAGTAGGGTATGGGTGGCCAGGCTGAAGGGATAAGGCTGCACTTGTCGCGTGCATCCCCGAACGGCACTGATCCGGGCAGGCGGTGGCGTAAACAGGGCATTGCAAAGACTGGACTTTCCCGCCCCACACTTGCCCATCATGCCAATCGTAGGCTCATAGTGAATGGATTGCCGTAGTCGACCCAGGAAAGCCTCGGAGAGATACGTGGGGAGCAGGTAGAGCTGTTGTTTCAGGATGTGTAAGGAATGTTCAGGATTGTCTGGCACGAAGGTCTCCATAAGATAAGCATGCACAGCAGCAACCATTACTGCGGTCTTCACTCAGGTAATATCGGCCCCATGTTTTTTGGAGATGAATACTCAGTCAAACCTTGTTTGTTTAACACATTAAATTTTAATCAATTAGTCAGGTTAGCGATTACGAATCCCTCTGCTATTTTATGTGAATAAAGTAATGACTTTATATCTATTCAATAACTAACTTGAGAGTGAATCCCCCATGTCTTTTAATAAAATACTGATTGTTTTTGGCATTCTTTTCTTTTATTGCATTTTTATCATATAACATCGTCAGACTGTCGGGTTGGTATTATTACTATATAGAAGAGAATATATACGGAGAGTAATAACAATCTAATCATCAATGTTGAATGATGTCTACTTAGGTAAAAAAACCAACGCAGTATACCACTTATCATGATTTTTATTATTTACTGAAGAGTCCAATTCTATTGCCCCCCATTTAAAAGGAAAATACTATGGAGATAAACCACTCGAGCCTGGGCCCCCTGAACTCGAAGTATGTGACACGCATTCAAGCTACGTTACGTAAGGCCCTGAATGAGTACCCAAGAACGCTGGTACTAAGAATTGACCTCAGACTACCGGATAACAATCTTACTCATGAATACGCTCTGGACTCCGCGCTTATCACCCGCTTTATCGTCTCTCTGAAAGCGCAGATTGACGCTGATTTATTGCGAAAGAAAAATAACGGGAAAAGAACCTTTCCCTGCCGGGTTCGTTATGTCTGGGCTCGAGAGTTTGGTGAGAGTGGAAAAAAACACTACCATCTGGCTTTATTCTTGAACAAAGATGCGTATGCCTACCTGGGTAATTACATCCCCACCGACAAAGGGTATCCTCATAACCTGGGTGTCATGATTATGGAAGCCTGGGTACGGGCATTAAATTTACACGATGAAGACGATTATCAACAATACTATCCGCTGGTTCACTTCCCTAAGCCAAGCTATGCCCATCTGAATAAGACCAGCACCAGTTTCACGAGTGACCATGCCGAAGTCATTAATCGGGTGTGTTATCTGGCCAAGGAATACAGTAAAGACAGTTCAGATAAACAACGTAATTTTGGCTGCAGTCAGTATTGAATGAGTAATTAATTACAGCGGAATGTAATGTTATGGCGGAGTGCTAAATAATATCAATATCGATAATATGCGCACTCCTGTCTTTTACTCAACTTAAAGACAGAGGAATATCGTCATGACAAACACCAATAACACAACTAACCTGATGAATGATAAACTGGTGGATATGGTTTTTATCACTGAATTTACGGGATTAAGCAACAAGTGGTTCTATAAACTTATTCAGGAAGGGGCGTTTCCTAAACCTATAAAGCTGGGTAGAAGCTCCCGATGGCTGCAGAGTGAAGTAGAGAAGTGGATGCGGAAACGAATTATTGACTCTCGGAGTTAATTAAGACAACACAGGTAAAACGATAATGCATCCCTCCCATCGATATCACTTAAAACGCGTCAGACCCCCCCCGCCGCATAAATAAACCGTAAGGTATATAACAACATCCCTTTAAGTCAAATCAGCACAAGGACCATTACAACACAGTTAAATGGATTATTGATTATGATAAGTCATGTTCCGGAAAGGGGAATTTAATCCGTACGCATGAAATGGATATGGGTACTGAATTTCAACAGAAATGACGAGGAATTCCATGATTGTCCAGGGTGAGTATCAATGCAATACTATGATAACAACCTGTATCATTATCAGGAAGACGGGTTCAGTGAGTTACCCGCCCTTCGGTAGATTAAAAATTAATCAAATTGTGATATTTTCGCGTTATACACTTTAAAGTACCCTGCTACTGTTGCTACAGTAGCAAGTGTAGCGGGATGTTTTAGTGGCTTAACTTGTTTTAAATGGCTCAGACTGTGCCGGTTGAGTATTTTATGTACGACAGAGAAAGGTTCTCACAGACCAGTTACTGGCATGTTCCCATGAATCGCGCTAGCAATTTATTAACAATACAAGATATTTTATTAGTATAACAATCTGGATTGATTAAAGTAACCGGCGTCATATTTTCCCCGAACGTTTTGTTGTGTGGCAATGATAGGGTTCCATCCATTTGCATAAAACGCTTGAGGAATATACCAGCCTGAAGACGGTGGTCGAGCCGGCATGGCGATAAAAACGGCGGAATTGAGGTTGGCACGAATAAGACATACCAGACCCATCCCGATGAGTTGTTCAAGGACAGGTTTTAATTTTTCTATTCGACGCAAACGGTTGGGACCGAACCTTTCCACGTAATTTATTTGAATAGGAGAAGCGTTCCCTTGAAGGAACTTATTCTTTAACCATGCAAAAAGCGCATAGACATCCTGTTCAAAATGGTATCGTTCTGACATCGGGTAAAATAATAAACTGGCCTGATGGAGATGCCAGTTTATTATTTTTAAGGCACCCTCAAGAGTCTCTGCAGAAATCTGCGTGTTCTCATTATCCTGAATAAAAGTGAGTATAGCGGCAAGTCTGAGCGTATTGGCCCCCGCCTTGGAGGCGATATCTCTGATATGTGCCCACTCCTGACCTTCTACCATTTTTCTTTCTGTCTCGGCACGTTGCTGTCGCTGCAACGCGACAGCCTCATCACATAACGCTAGCGCCCTCTTTTCTGTGGGGGTGTTATAAAAGTCAGCTCGCTGTTTTTCAAGAAGTTGTATGATCCTATCATGCAATGTTTTTAATGCCCGGGAAGAATCCCTGTGGTCCCCATTCCCGTGGCGGCGGCTGATTGTACTTATTGGGTTTGCAAAGAGTACGCGAGAAAGAAAACCGCTCCCTTTGGCAATATCGCCGTTCTTTTCCAGGTAATCGTTAAAAACATTGGGTTGAACCATTAACGACAGCGTCAGGCAGGCTTTAATGTCATGCGTTTCACCATCGGGACGGCGATAAGAATACGTTCCACCGTCCCAGGTTTTATTAAGTAAGCCCAGATTGTTTTTTGTATAGCCTTTAAAAAAGATGATGGCCTCATCTGATAACAGGCCGGCTACGGGATATTCGCTGAGTCCCTGAATGAGGGTTTTGGGTGTTGCGTCCTCATAAAGCATATTTAGACAGTGGGGTTTAATGGGTTCAATGAGGTTATGTGCCTCAAGCTGTTCTTCTGCGTCTTCCTGATCATCAAAGTCCTTTTCAATGGCTTTTTGAAGTCGCTTAGTAAAAACCCTTTCTCGAATTTTCCATAGTTTATGCTTACGCTTATAGTCGGCAAAGTGCTCTTGGTACTCTTGCTTCATGGTCTCTGAAAAGGTGTAGAAAGGCTCCATCACCTTTTTATTGATGGTGCTTTTCCCCTCACCGGATTCGGCGAGGGTTAATAAGAAAAGTGAACAGGGCTCAGCGGTTGTCATGTGGGACTGAATGACCTCCACATGAGATTGGCACGCCAGCGACGCTGCCGTGAGCACCGCATTACCTATCAATTCTATGGGGATTTGCGTATCAGTGTGCAATGCACGAATAACATCCTGTAAGAGTGGCGGAAATGCCTCGACGGGATAGGATAATATTGGCGATTGAGTTGGCGCTCTGTGCTGGGTATTTGGGAGGGCTTGTGCTCCAAGACTACGGGCGTAATTAATTTCATCCAACATGTTCATGTGCTCGTTTGCTCTTTGTATGAAAACCAGGCCATTATTTGCCAGACAGCATAAATCAAAATACCTGCTCTATGCGAGAGGGGCGACACCGAGATCAGACAGCGGCCCATCGTTAGCAAGGAGATACGAATGTTACATCGATCTTCAGCACGCTGAAATATGTGTCGGTGTGGCAGAAAAGGTTTTTGCAACGCGAGAAGATGTGTGGACTGAAAGCGCTTTCGTCGGCTGGCAACGAAGAGCAGCACCACCGCGGTTAACTCACGGATGCTGATGCGTTGGTATTGGTTGTTGGATGAAAACGCCATGTCAGCAGGATGTCATGCCGCTCGTGATAAATTCGGGGGCCGACAAATCAGAAAACGACGGGGGGAAGCGAGGGGCATTAACGGAGGTCAGTGAGCAAAAATGGCGTTTCGGATTATTGAGAGCGCCAATAAAGACGTGACCTGTTCTGTCATCGCCGATTCGGTCATTCTGTTTCCTGGTTTATACGGGGTAAGCAAATAGTGATGGGGGTAGATACCGATATTATGTCCAGTCGACTTTGCAACCCTCATGGGCCTTTAATGGGAGAAAAATAAAATATACGCGTATCGCTACGCACGGACCTCCGATAAGAAGCGCTCTAGAGAATACGTGCAACGAGAAGCCACCGAATCACTCGAGCGTGAAGTAAACGTTGGGGATAGATTCGGGTCCTTCAACGCTGAGCATCGTCATGCCGGCCATAAATCGCTGCCACCGGTCATTCCGGTACTTTTCTATACCGGCAAACGCAGCCCATACCCTTACTCGACCAACTGGCTGCAGGAGTTTGATGATCCGACGCTGGCCGGGAAACTGTACACAGGCGATTTTCCGCTGGCCGGCTATCTCTCTTCGCCACAGGTGATTTCGCTGATACACTATATTATCCAGGCCGGTGAATCGGCGAATGCAGAGGCATTTGTCCGCGAACTGGCTCTGCGGGTTCCGCAACATGAGGAGGAACTGATGACCATCGCACAACAGCTTGAACAAAAAGGTATCCAGTTGGGTGAACAGCGCGGGATTGAAAAAGGTGAGCGTGAAGCCTCACTGAAAATTGCCCGTGCCATGTTGGCCAATGGCCTCGATCGCGATTCGGTGATGAAAATGACCGGTCTGACTGCTGACGACCTGGTTCAGATCCGCCACTAATCCCAACGTCGACGGGCAGGATAGCCATTGT
This sequence comes from Serratia sp. Je.1.23.a, assembly GCF_051129805.1. Lineage (NCBI taxonomy): Bacteria > Pseudomonadati > Pseudomonadota > Gammaproteobacteria > Enterobacterales > Yersiniaceae > Serratia > Serratia sp. Je.1.23.a. Next base: position 43,291 of record NZ_JBCPSR010000012.1, read on the forward strand.
CAGATAAAACCGCATCCGTTCCCCCGGAAAACACCAACTCAGTGCTCAGCCATCTGGCGTTCTGTGCCCTGGCGGCGCTGGGGCTGGCGCGCCAGGACGGTATCGCCGGCACGCCTTACACTGAAAATTTGTTCCTGTTCCGACTTACCTACGCCTCCGAAACCCTGAAAGGTCAGGGCTGGGACAATTATGGGCACTGTTGCAAAAATTTGGAGGTGATAAACTCATCGTCACCTTTTGCTGACGGAGCAGCACATGAACCCATTCAAAGGCCCGCATTTTCAGCGTGACATCATCCTGTGGGCGGTACGCTGGTACTGCAAATACGGCATCAGCTACCGTGAGCTGCAGGAGATGCTGGCTGAGCGTGGTGTCAATGTCGATCACTCCGCGATTTACCACTGGGTTCAGCGTTATGCCCCTGAAATAGAAAAGCGACTGTGCTGGTACTGGCGTAACCCTTCAGCTCTTTGCCCGTGGCACATTGATGAAAAGTACGTGAAGGTCAATGGCCGCTGGGCTTATCTTTACCGGGCCGTCGACAGCAGGGGCCGCACTGTCGATTTTTACCTCTCCCGGCGCCGTAACAGCAAAGCCGCATACCGGTTTCTGGGTAAACTCCTCAACAACGTGAAGAAGTGGCAGATCCCGCGCTTTATCAACACGGATAAAGCGCCCACCTATGGCCGTGCGCTTACGTTACTCAAACGTGAAGGTCGATGCCCGCCAGGTGTTGAACACCGACAGATTAAGTACCGGAATAACGTCATTGAATGCGATCATGGCAAGCTGAAAAGGATAATCGGCGCCACGTTGGGATTTAAATCCATGAAGACGGCCTACGCCACAATTAAAGGTATTGGGGTGATGCGTGCACTGCGCAAAGGCCAGGCCTCACCATTTTATTATGGCGATCCGCTGGGCGAGATGCGCCTAGTGAGCAGAGTCTTTGAAATGTAAGGCCTTTCAATAATACAAAAGGCTACCTCATCGCGAACGTTGCAACAGTGCCGTCAATTTCATGATAAATATTGGTTTGGAAGGATTAACACCAGTCTTCGATGCGCAACCCGTCAACATGTGCAAACTCCCGTGTGTTGTTGGTCACCACGATCAGCCCCTGGCTGCGGGCATGTCCGGCGATCATCAAATCGAAGGGGCCAATAGGGAGTCCTTGCCGGCTCAATTCGGCCCGGATCTGACCGCTGTGCGTCGCGGCAGCCGCATCGTAGTTCAAGACCTCAAGACGCGCGATAAACCCTTCGAGCACCGCCAGATTGCGCTCCGGCGCCTGGCTCGTTTCCGCGCCGTCAATCAGCTCCATCAACGTGACCGAACTGATGCACAGGCGAGACGTATTCAGGTTGAAACGTGCCCTGATATGCTCGGGCTTGTTCTTGAAGGTGAAAAGACACGTGTTGGTGTCCAGCAGGTATTTCAACATCAAAGCGTCTCCAGCTCTTGCATGGGGGGCAGCTCGCGCGATGACATAAAATCGGCGCTGACATCGTCCCCGTCGAACCAACTGTCCCAACTTTCGCCAACCGGCGTGATAATGCGGGTACGGCCGATGGCGATGACCTTCACTAGTTTAACGTTTTCGGGCAGGGCAACACCTGGCGGCAACCGAACCGCCTGGCAGCGGTTGCTGAGAAAAACCGTTGTTTCCATCACGCACCTCCATTGTGGAATATACCCGACGTATACCCGTTGCGATGATTGTTGTGTGCCGGGTGGGCTGTGTCAAAAAGATATGTCCTGCGTGAGCAGGGAGCGGGCCACAGGGGAGAATTGCACATGGCCGGTTGGCCCTGCCGGTAAAGCCGGTGACGGCTTTTCGGATAAGGGACATGGTCAGGCAATCTCACAAAAAAAACAGTATATTACCTGACGCCGCCTTAATGCGACAGAGCCCCGAATCCGCCCTCTGTTAATGGGCCCTTTCCCCTTTTTTTCCATATATTAAAGCATCGATTAACGCAGTTAATACATCAATCTGCTTGTCTCTGAATTTCTTATTTTGCTCATTCTCAATTTTTCTTGCCATCTCTAACTGCTTTTTGTCCGTTGTTGAAAAAGGATAAGGTTTAATTAATTTCATGCACTTATCTACAAGTTTGGTTGCGATAATATTCGGACGTTCATTGTAGGATTTAAGCTTTTCAACGGATTTAATATTTACGTCTTGTGAAACGCAATCTTCATAATCATTAGCAAGAGAGTCAAATGATACTGCAATAAATAAAAGTGAAATAAAAACTGCAGTTGTTGATTTTTTCATATTAATCCTTTGATTCTTTATGGAAAGTAAGTAGCCCCGGCAGAGCCAGAGGCTTTAGGGTGAGCGCCTCGAAGGCGCGGGCAAACCATGAGCAGCCCAAGGCGGCTGTTATACGTTCAGTTTCATCTGATCGTATCGTTCGTCTTCTCGTTCTTGGTTGCGTATGTAAGCCCTGACCATTGTCTCATCCAGACCTACCGTTGAAACAAAATATCCACGTGCTCAGAAACCCGGTTCGTGTCAAGGTCGTTGTCGTCTCAGCTGATTCATGCAACCAGGGTTTCCCGCTCCGGATTTAACTACGTTTCATTCTGCCGACTCCAGTTACGCGTCTTCCCTGATCAGCGATGCGGATTCAGCATCTTTGCTGCTTCATACACCGATTTCTTTGTCGCCAGTAACGTCACATCTTCACCGCGATGCCGCTGACCCGGCGTGACGTAGCAACCTTGTGGAACAGGACCATCGAAATATCAAACGGCGAACCCGCCCCATGCTGGGATTCAAATCGTTTCGCCGAGCACAGACCTTGCTGGCCGGCATCGAACGGATATACATGATACGCAAAGGGCAATATTAACATCCGCAACGTGATGGATTGTCAGCGGCTGAACAGTTTTATTGTTGGCTGCCTGTCCCTACTAACGCGACACAACCTTATTTTTTGCGATACTTCGATATGCAAAACGCGCAGCACATCCGCTACAATCTAAAAATAGGCTCTTTTCTCCACGAACAACCATCAACGGTGCAGCGCCAATTTCATGCATACACTTCGGACAATAATACCCACATGGTGCGTGGGTGTCTTGCATGTCTTTCCAGCGATAAACAAACGTTCCTGCAGGTAATTGACAGCTTTCAAAGTGCTCTATTAGGTGCTGACGCTGTTTTAGCTTAACAATGTCACCTTCTAGTTGATCTATTCGAACCGATGCGTTCTTTTTACTAGATTCAAGTGCTAACTGATAGCACTTGAGTGAGAAAAGGTCATCTTTCAATTCACTTAATGAATTGAGTAACTCGCTCAATTCATTCATGGATGATGGCGACGCTTTGATCTGTCTTGCTGCAACCAAGACGTTGGATATACGATTTATTAGTTGATTTACCATTTTTTAAAATAAATGTAAGGTGGTCGATATTAAATATCATTAATCGCGAGCGCTTTCGCTAGAAAATGATTGGGGTAAATTTTTAACCCGCCATAGTACTGCATTAAGGAGATGTAACAACTCTTCCTCCTCTGCGCAGATAAATTAACGGAATGAAACTGACTCATTATTGAAGTTGTCAATAATTCCGAGCTCCACCATCATCTCTTCGAAATTACGCAGGCACATGATTATTTGCATTTAATGCTAGCAGTTTCACGAGGGGTAAATATAAAAAATAACAGAATAATCTCATTGGCCATCTGTGATGGCTAGCAATCGAAATTCCTTGCGCTCGCAACAAGCGCAACTTTTGGCTCATATTAAGTTGACTTGCTCCCCGTTTACCATTCTATGCTCCATCGTTGAGTTATCCGTCTGGCGCCGCTGTTGGATAAGGCGTTTCGCCGGCGTAAACGGCTCGTGGGACGCCGTTGGCGAATGGGAGAAACCTACATCAAAATCAAAGGTCAGTGGAAATACCTGTACCGGGCCGTTGACTTCTCCGGTCAGACTATAGATTTTTTGCTGACCGTGAAACGGGATGCGGTGGCAGCCCTGCGCTTTTCCGCAAGGCGATTCGCCAACACGGTGAACCAGGAGAGGTCGTGACTATTATAAAAGTGGCGCCAATACAGCTGCTCTGGCCGCCCTCAATGCCGGTAAACCGGATGAAGAGACGATGACCATCAGACAGAGTAAATACCTGAACAATCTTGTGGAACAAGACCATCGAAATATCAAACGCCGTATACGTCAGATGCTGGGATCCAAATCATTTCGCCGAGAACAGACCTTGCTGACCGGCATCGAGCTGTTCCACATGATACGTAAAGGGCAATATCAACATCCGCAAGGTGGTGGATTGCCACTCGCAGAGCAATTCTATTTGTTGGCTGCCGAAATAACCGACAGCTCAACGTTTGCTGACTTGCCGCTGTTAATGCGATACAACCGGACTGATTAACGTGACAACACTTGCATGCAAATGCCTGCATCCGGTGAGATACCAAATGCAGGCATTATTAATCATTTGATGTCAACGTTATAAAGCCAGCTCACTCGCGGTGGGGGGCACTGGATGACATCAGATGTATCAAGGGATAGATACCCAGGCATCATCTATGCCGGGTTTACCCCCTTCAACCCACCATTGTGCTCGATAGTTTTTTCCTTGCCAGGAGACACATTCACCTTTTCCTTCACCAAACTTGGCATCGCCGTAATATATTTTTTCGGGCTGCCATACTGGGTAACCTTCGGGATTTTTCACTTCCGGTTTCACTTCTGGCTTTATTGCCGATGGTGATTGCACGGATGGAAAGACGGTAATGGTATATGCCATATTTTCTGAGACAGCACTTTTAGTATCAGTGACTACCAGAGAAAAAATAAATTTTTGTGGGCTTGAGACTTTTGGAGCAGTAAATTCCAGAGTTTCAGCGTGTTTATCCTTAACCGTTATCTCTTCAGGAATGCTCCAGCGATAAACTAACTTATCACCCTTGGTTTTATTGCAACTGCATTCGGAAAGTTGCAGGACAGAACCACTCTGCACACTCAATTCAATCTTAACATTTATATCATCACATATTGGGGCCTGAGGATCTTTTTTATCTGTTGTTTTATTACCCGTGTTTTCTATTTTATACAGTTTTTCGCGATCTGCTTTTTTTGAATGCTTTTCAGACAATTCGTTACCTAACCCATCATTAATTGCATTAATCATGCAGCCATTATGATCCTGCTCTATTGTCCAAACAATTAATCCACCTAAACCACAGTCTTTCGCATATTTGGCTTTGTTGTATCCTGTTCTTGGCGTGTCGCCACTATAGTATAAGTGAGTGGTCGGATTATAGTAATAATCGGCATCACAACTTTTATCAGTATAAAGCTGAAATCCATTGATACCTTCCATATCCGGGCCAGCCATATTCTCAATAAGATCATACGCTTCAACAACGTTTTTTTCATAACTACCAAACACATCCCTTTTAGTCCATTTAATACCGTCAATCTCCTGCAAACGCTCATCGCTATTTTCAATGTCAGTGGCAGAGGATGGGTCACCACCTCTCATGATTTTACCTTTTTTCCCCCTGAAATAATTAGCAACGCCGATATTAATTTTTTCCAGTGGAATACCATAATTTTGAAGAAGAGTGACTGCCTCATGAACACTGTGTTCAGTATCTGAACTACTGTTCAAATTAGTCTGATGACCTAAGTTATTTTCAAAAGAACCCCAGAAATCATAGGTCATCAAATTTACGTCAACCTTAGGAAGGCTAACAAGTTGATTGTAGTTATCTTTACCTATAGCTTCAATATGCTTTCTTGAGGCTCCAGCCGCAAAGCTTATCTCTATGTTTTTCAATCCATGAGAGTCCAGCTTATGGCGAAGCTCACTGATTAAAGCAAGCAGATTAGCGCCATCATAGGGACGGTGTAAATCTGCATTTTCGCCTCCATGCCCCGGATATTCCCAATCAATATCAATAAAATCAAAACCCCATTTTTTGATAAAATTGACTACAGATTGATTAAACGTATTTCGATGATTGCGATCGTTAGCCATGCGATAAAATGGTTCAGTGAGAGTCCACCCACCAACACTAAAGCCTATTTTTAGCTGAGGATTTTTCGTTTTTAATGCCAATGCTTGGCCTACCAGGCCTCTTACATTGCCTGGGTTTAATTTAGCATACACTTCAGGAGACATAGGGCCATAGAGTACGTCATCCCATCCCATAGTAACTTGTCGTTGACTGACGGCACTCTGAAAGTCACCCCAGGGATCTAAAGGTGTTATTTCAAACTCTTTAAAACCAAACTGTTTAGCGCTCTCTTCGACAACTTCAGATTTTTCTTTGCCTTTATCACCTACAATGCCCAAAAATGCATAGACAATTTTAGTGTATGCAGTTGCATCTATAGCTTCTAAATTAAATTTTCGTTCATATTGTGCCCAATCAGCCACATAGCCGATGATTTTTTGTGGTGCGTGCCTTTTTTTTACTTCTTCAGCCGCCAGAACGGCGGTTTGCATTTCTTTATCAGGTCCACCTACATATATAACTTTTTGTTTAGTTAAACCATTTGTTGAAGATTTATAATCAAACATTATCGATATTCCTTTTACAGTAACTAGGTTTATTAAGTCTGCCAATGTTAAAAATGATATGGGCGATGTTGAATAAATAGAGATGATGCTGCAACTCTATGACAATGGGTCACTCCCCGAAACTAAAATAAATCGGTTACAGTAAGGGGGGGATGAATGCCAGAGTGGTAAGCATTTTCTACCAAAACAGCATGGTTCCCTATTCTTCAACAAGCCAATAATACACGTTGGTATCAGAATTAACTTAATACTGATTCAATTTAAAATATATAGTTCAGATTCAGATCATGAACTGTAGCACGCAGGTTCTATCGCATTAGCGCAGGCCAGTCAGCAAAAGTTGAGTTGCCGATTTTTTAGGCAGTCAACAAATAGAATTGCTCTGCGAGTGGCAATTCATCACTTTGCGAATGTTGATACTGCCATTTGCGTATAATTTGTTCATGATAAATGTACAAAACCATCACCGTTTAATTTTATCTAAAATAATCGATGATACTGTTGAGAGCACGCCAGAACCGACTATGGCACCCACTAATCCCGGCCAACTTGAGAGAGAGAGAGAGGCCGCTTCTGTACTTTCAACTATGCTGCCTGCTGCAGCAGCTCCTGCGCCACCACCAACCACACCGCAAATAACATTAGTAATTAGTTTTGTCATTCTATCTGTATCCAGTTGTTTTACAAATGGCAGATAGCCGGACAACCAACCAATGACACCACCAATGACAAGATTAACAATAGTATTTGTATCCATAACATCACTCTCTTCGTTTGTTGAAAAATAAAGGTTATGTCGAAAATATTTTACAAAATTGAAGTGTGCCTTACCCTTGATGCAATTAGGCTGCTAATAAATAAAACTAATCCCAAGCTGGGATATTGCCTGCGTTTCCCATCTGTCCTTTTTTAAGCATCCGATGCAATTCAATTCCCGTAATCGTCGTTTCCGCGGAGTCAAACGATTTAAACCCGAGAACAGACTTCGTTATGCGTTTTATGCCCCGATGGCCTTGCTCAATCAGATTATTCAGATATTTTACCCACCTCACGCCAATCAAAAAAGACCAAAGTCCATAGAGAAATAACAGGTTATTGATGCGCCTCAGCGCCGTGGTATTTGCGCCTGATTTATCAATATTGACCTTCTCCGGAAATCCACAGGAGCCGATAGCCTGTTTGAAAAGCCTCAGTACAGCAGTGCGGTCACGGGTTTTAGACAACATAAAATCAATCGTGGCACCATCACTGTCCACGGCCGATACACATGTGTCCAATGCTACTAGTATTGAATCCTAGCAATTTCACGAATACTCAGTAGACAAAGTAACAGAATAATCTTATTGGTTGACCTGCTCCCCGTTGATTAATACACCGCGATGTTAGTAATGTCTTCATAAGCCACATGAGGACACCCTCATGAAGAAGCGTTTTTCCGACGAACAGATCATCAGTATTCTCCGCGAGGCTGAAGCCGGGGTTTCTGCCCGTGAGCTCTGCCGCAAGCACGCCATTTCCGACGGCACCTTTTATACCTGGCGCAAGAAGTATGGCGGCATGGAAGTACCCGAGGTTAAGCGCCTGAAGTTGCTTGAGGAAGAGAACGCCAGACTCAAGAGGCTGCTTGCCGAAGCCATGCTGGATAAGGAGGCACTTCAGGTGGCACTGGGGCGAAAGTACTGACGACAGACCAGAAGCGGGAAGCTGTTGAGTTTATGCGTGATGCGACCGGTCTGTCGCAACGTCGTGCCTGCAAGCTTACAGGTTTGTCCCTGTCGACCTGCCGCTATGAGGCTCAGCGTCCGGCGGCTGATGCGCATTTATCAGGGCGCATCACTGAGCTGGCATTGGAGCGCAGGCGTTTTGGCTACCGCCGCATCTGGCAGTTACTGCGCCGTGAAGGCCTTCATGTTAATCATAAGCACGTGTACCGCCTTTATCATCTGAGCGGGCTGGGCGTAAAACGCAGGCGACGTCGTAAAGGGCTGGCAACAGAACGTCTGCCTCTGCTCCGCCCGGCGGCGCCCAACGTGACCTGGTCGATGGCTTTTGTCATGGACGCACTGGCCACCGGTCGCAGGATCAAGTGCCTGACCTGTGTGGACGACTTCACGAAGGAGTGTCTGACAATTACCATCGCATTCGGCATTTCAGGCGTTCAGGTCACGCGAATTCTGGACAGCATTGCACTGTTCCGGGGCTATCCGGCGACGATAAGAACTGACCAGGGGCCGGAGTTCACTTGCCGCGCACTGGAGCAATGGGCTTTTGAGCATGGTGTTGAGTTGCGCTTAATCCAGCCGGGCAAGCCAACGCAGAACGGATTTATTGAGAGCTTTAACGGACGATTTCGCGATGAATGTCTGAATGAGCACTGGTTCAGCGATATCGTTCATGCAAGGAAAATCATTAATAACTGGCGGCAGGATTATAACGAGTGTCGTCCACATTCAGCACTGAATTATCAGACGCCATCAGAGTTTGCAGCACGGTGGCGGAATGGAAAATGTGAAGATAAACAAACCGACATTATGGACTGACCCCACGACAGTAGACATTTTCTGTCCTCACGACGAGGCCTGTTCAAAGACCTCCGGACTGACGCCGCCGAGATGACTGTGGCGCCGGGCCCGGTTGTAGAACACTTCAATGTAATCGAAGATATCCGCCCGGGCCAGCTCCCGGGTTTTATAGATGCGTTTTCTGATCCGTTCTTTTTTCAGTGAACTGAAGAACGATTCGGCCACCGCATTATCCCAGCAGTTGCCACGCCGGCTCATACTTGGGGCCAGGTTATTGGCCCGGCAGAAGCGCTGCCAGTCGTCACTGCCGTACTGGCTGCCCTGGTCTGAGTGCACGATAACCTCGCCGTCGGGTTTACGTCGCCAGACCGCCATCATCAGCGCATCCAGCGCCAGTTCGCGTGAGAGAGTGGGTTTCATCGACCAGCCGACCACGTTACGGGCGAAGAGATCGATAACCACCGCCAGATACAACCAGCCCTGCCAGGTGCGGAGTAGAGTAAGAGGCAGGGCGTAGTCGGACTATTTCCCTGCCTCTCCTCCCCGAACCGGACGTGCACCTTTCAGCGCATCCGGCTCTCCATTTAAACGCTGGCGAACGCCATTGCCACTTCAGTGTAGCGCGATGTGTATGTGTTTCTCGCTTCCGTCCTCAGATAGGGGTTACTTTCAGGAAGACGCCAGCGGAACAGCTTCTTGCCTTGCCCTACCAGCCGGTACAGGATTTCACCGCTGAGCTTACCGTGGTTGGTTTTACCAAATAAAACCCACGTTTTGCTCTGCCCCGGTTTCGGTGATTTGCACCACCACCTCATCAGGGATGCAATACCTGTACGGTATTTACGGGCCAGCCAGTGAGCCAGTTTCCAGAACACCACACGGTCGATATAACTGAAGACTTTGGCCTTAAAATCAACGAACTGATAGAACGCGGCCCAGCCTTTCAGTTTTCGGTTGAGTTGTTCAGCCATATCGACTTTGCTTTCACTGTAGTTGCCTGATAACAGTGCTGTCAGCGATGCGGCGAAGTTTCTGGCTTTGTCCTTCGGGATAGTCGATACCACCCGCATATTGCCGTAACGACTGCGTTTGCGGATGATCCGGTGACCCAGAAAGATAAAACCGTCATTGACATGGGTGATCCTGGTCTTGTCCATGTTCAGCCTGAGTTTCAGACTGTCTTCAAGCACGCCCCGACACTCCTCCCTGATGGCTTCCGCCTGTGCTTTGGTGCCTTTGACAATAAGCACAAAGTCATCGGCATACCGGCAGTACGCCACCGCAGGTTTCCATTGCCAGTTTTCTCTGACCGCAGTGCTTCGGCCTCGCTGGATACTGTTATTCCAGTACCAACGGTCCTTTCTGGCTTTCCCGCTCAGATAGCGTTCATGCAGATACTGATCGAACTCATTCAGCATGCTGTTCGACAGCAACGGCGATATTACGCCCCCCTGCGGCACGCCTTCACTGGCCGCCCGAAAGAGACCGACATCGATATGTCCCGCCTTGATGGTTTTCCATAGCAGAGTCATGAAACGTGCGTCGCTGATCCTCCGGCGTACGGCCTTCATCAGCAGTCGATGATGTACGGTGTCGAAGTAACTGGACAGGTCGCCTTCAATCACCCAGCGTCCCCGTGTTTCCCCACAGTCGGTGAGCTG
>NZ_JBCPSR010000013.1:0-44747 GCF_051129805.1 Serratia sp. Je.1.23.a
CGTTCGCCAGCGTTTAAATGGAGAGCCGGATGCGCTGAAAGGTGCACGTCCGGTTCGGGGAGGAGAGGCAGGGAAATAGTCCGACTACGCCCTGCCTCTTACTCTACTCCGCACCTGGCAGGGCTGGCTGTATCTTGCCGTGGTTGTTGATCTGTTCTCACGCAAAATTATCGGCTGGTCAATGCAATCCCGGATGACAAAGGACATTGTCCTGAACGCATTTCTGATGGCTGTATGGCGGCGTAATCCCCAAAAACAGGTGCTGGTTCACTCGGATCAGGGCAGTCAGTACACAAGCCATGAGTGGCAGTCGTTCCTGAAATCACACGGCCTGGAGGGCAGTATGAGCCGTCGCGGTAACTGCCACGATAATGCGGTTGCAGAAAGCTTTTTCCAGTTGCTGAAACGTGAACGGATAAAGAAAAAGATCTACGGAACGCGGGAAGATGCCCGCAGCGATATTTTTGATTACATCGAAATGTTTTATAACAGTAAGCGTCGGCATAGTTCTAGCGATCAGATGTCACCGGCAGAATATGAAAACCAGTATTATCAACGGCTCGGAAGTGTCTAGATTATTCGTGGCGATTCAGAGCCATTTGATACCGGGACTTTATAAATGGTATTACCGAACCTGCTTTTCTGTTTTTTCAAAACGGGACCTATTTCCAGAGAGAAGAACGCATAATCATCATTCCCTAACCCATTAACATCTTGAAAAGCGGAATTCGACTCATTGAAAGTGATTTTTTATCTTGCAGCACTTTCCTCGAATAAATATTTACATCTCCATTTTTACTCTCGACATTTGTATTTGTGGCGTGTGAAAAATAAAAATTCTGCTTGATGAATTTTGCAATGAAATAAATTTCTTGCTTATTAAATTCAATGCCGCGTAAGGAATCCTGATTTTTTAATACTTGCTTATTAATATCTCGCTCCGAACCAAAAGCATTCGGAAAATTAAATAACAGATTTGATGTGAAATAGCCCCCTGTCAATCCAGGCATGGATGCCGCATCAGATAAAAAACCATCTCTCAACAATGAGCCTTTACCTTGCATCCTTAGAAAACTGTTATCAGCCCGTTTACTCCTACTTATTTCCAGCCAGCGTCTGGTTATACTTTCGAGAAAGCATTCGTCGTTATGTTTCCATATGTTGATAGGTGTAGATATCTCGTTTTTCCTGAACTGTTCAATACTCCCATCAACCACCTGCTCTGAAGTCGTCGCTGACAATCCAATATTATTTTCTATAAAATCATTAGTGTTAACTTCGTTTTCAGTTTTTGGCAAAGATTGTCCTGAATAAGAATTTTTTTCATAGTGTTTATGGCAGATTTGTATTTCACTTGGAACATAATACCCCCTATCAAAAAAACGCGGCAATGTATATAATTGGTTAAATTCGATGTATAATGCTCATTTTTAGGTCATGACGCAGACTTAGTGGTAATAATTAATCGTCAGATGCCACCCGATTATCTTATCGTGCATTTCTTCTGACTTTGAGAAGCAGATAGTCCCTCGGGCTAGCCGTTTAAGGTAGGCACGTAGTGAGTCAGGGAACGGTTTACGTGTGCGGGTCTGGCGAAGTGACCTCGCTCCAAACGTTTTGTCAGCAGGCACAAACCATCAGCGGTGGACCAGAGAAATTTGAGGTAGCAGCCGCTACATCCTCAGAAGATAAAGATGCGGCCAGACATCGGATCATCTTTCAACGCGGTTTTTACTTTGGTCGCCAGGCCATTAAAGCAGCTTCTCATGTCGGTGATGCCCGCCACCACCCCAATTTTGTGCCAGTCAGATCATCGTTTGATCTCCTGTATCCGTGATTACGTGATTACGTGATTACGCTGTAATAATTTTACCGTGACACAGAATTTTGAACGCTCTCGTTTGAATTTCTTGCGGCATGTCACCTGTTGTCGCTAATGAAACACAACCGACACTGGTCATATTTTATTATTAACCTTTGCCGCTGTAATTCTATTAATAGCGTACCCTTTTCGTTGCGCGTGCCGCAACTCCGAAGATGTGATCGGGAAATAGTGCTGCCCAAAATTTTTTCTAAGCCAGCCAGTTGCATCGTTCATTACCACCAGCGCACCCGGCCGCCCTCTCACTGCACCAATCTCCTGTGCATTTTCTCTATTCAGATAGACAAGAAAATCAACCCCTGCAATATATTGGCGTTTTGAGAACGCCCAATCCAGACTAAGCTTGCTAAGACGTCGAAAGAAAGCGGTGGTTAGTGTGTTTTTGATCTCTTCAAGGGCATTTCCCATATATTCATCGTCAACGTCATTCAAATGCCCATCGTCGTTGTCGTATTCTTCTTCCAATTGTGACAACGCCTCAAACCCTTGACCGCTATGAATTCCCTCCAAAATGGGCGAGAACACCTTGAGCGTCATCGGTGCTAGAACCATCCCGCTAAAAATCCCCTTGCACTTCGACTCACGATTATCATCTCTAAATGCGCTATTTTTTAGAAGAAAATCGACGTCACTGAGATTCCGCCCGAAGATCTCCAAATAAGAACGATGATCACTCATGTACGCAGACCAGCTCTCAAGCAAGCCCCGAATGCTTTCTTCAGAAAGACTGCCACAGATCATCGCCTGAAATTTTTCAACCATTTTTTGGTCCACAGCAATTCCAGCAATCACCTTTCCCAACTCACGTTTCGGCGAATACTTGAATTTCTCATATGTTAGCCCGAGTACTGCATTTATCGAATCGATCCGTACTGGCCGACGATCCCATTCAATGCCATTAAGGTAGGCATATCGCTCATCCTCCACTCCGTAAAGCAATGTGGCTCGGTCGTCAAACTCACTATCTTCGCCCTCCGAATCCGATGCTCTATATCTAGCCTTGCTTCTAGCATTGCAGAGGGATACTTTCTCGTGTTGTTTGTACATGCGCCCCTCCATGTGACTGATGAAGTGTAGTGAATCGGGCTTTACGGATGGCGATCTCCTCAGGGGACATAATCAGTATGTCGGAAGATCTCTAAAAGTGAATGGTTCGTTTTGCCGGGATACTTACAACGGCATCGAGTTAATTCACATGATACGTAAAGATCAGCTTCAACATTCTGCTGGTAACGGATTGTCACCAGCGGAACAATTTTATCTGTTGACGGCCTATAAAAACGGCGGCGCAACTTTTGCCGACTTGTCTACACTAATGCGACAGAGCCCGACAAAGCTCCTTATTCAGGTTGTAAGTTGGATTCCATAACATGAAGCTGTCTGAACCTTAGCAGAACGGCCACATATATTTCAGTTGGAATTATAATCCCATTTTCTGCCAATATGGACATAACATCTTCAAGGTTTTCTTGGGTAAATGAATGCTTTTTCAACCAGTTAAAAATCCTATCCCAGCCTTTCAAGCGTTCATCATTGCTAAGTTCCTGTAAACTTCCCAAATCGGAAATATTAGAAAGAACTTGATTGCTAAGAGCATCCAAGGGGCGGTCGACAGGCGCTAAAAATTTAAAATGCCCACCATTATTTATTCCCAAGTTTGATTTTAATTTTGAGGCATAGTTGTCAGCACCGGGTTTTATACCGTCGATTCTTTTTTTGGATTTTGATTTCGTTCCTTCCACACTAAAACTCACGCCATTTATTTTCATTGCTTTTTCGCAATCGATACAAATTAGTCGATCGGGATTAATAAATCTCATCGGTGGTTCGTAGATCATCAATCTTTCCTCTGCATGATATCCTGAGTCTCTTTCGTCAGGCTGGCCAATTTTCATTTTTACTCTATAACGCTTTGCCCATGCTTGTTGTTTTAGCGAAAGATGCTTTGTGCTGGAAGCGAGGTATAATTTTCCATTATAACTCAACCCTATAGCTGTTGTTTGTTTTCCTCTTGTTATATCCGGGAGCTCTTTTGCTGCATCTTTAGCCATCTTTTCTAACACATCAAGCACTACTATAATTAACTTATGAATAGCCGGATTGATACCCCCCCCCTGAGTACCAGCCACTTTATTAAAATTACTTTCATTTATATCTAGAGAGGGAATGTTTTCCTGCGTATAAGTAACTCCAGACAACTCTTGATTAACCTTACTTTCACTTATAGTGTGAAGAGAGGTGGATGATTTTGGTGTTTTCATTTTCGTAGGTTCAGACAAAGCATGATCAAGGTCTCTAGTTACCTCAGTTTGAAGAGGTTTGTACTTGGATTTGTGAGCATAACTCTGTTTGAGCCATCTATAAATAGACACTATGGGAACACCAGCAACACGACTTACGTCACTGACTGACCATCCCTCACTGACTGCAAGACGAATAACCCCTTGTTTTTCATCTGCTGAATAAACTCTTTTACTTACATTTTTTTCTCCCTCTGGCCAATTGTATTTCTCTTTAAGCTCCTCTAAAGTATAATTATTAACAATATTATCTTCCCACTCAATATTAACGTCTTTTTCCTCATCACAAAAATCAGTTACATTACACAGCGGTGGATATATGTTTTTATTTTTCTTATACTCATCTTTATACTCACTCCAGTCACAAATGCTGCCTGCAGTAATTCCGACTATTTCTTTTACATCTTTAAGCTTCATTCCACTTGAAATTAACCTAATAATAATCCGCCTTTCGATGCGTGATATATTCCTCCTGTTGCTTTTTATGTCACCAATCGGCCATTTAAATAACCCCTTAATCTCATTGAGATTTAAATACTCCACATCACTTTCATTAACTGGAGTTGGTTTCTTTAAACCAAATCGATAAGGCGCCTCTTGATAGAGTCTATTTATGTGCCATCTTAAAATACTACCGCTTGAAATGTGTACGATATTTACAATTTCTTTCATGGTCATTCCGCGAACCCTCAGGCTTATAATAGCCTGTTGCTCTCTCAAAGAGGCGGCTCTTCGTTTTTGTTCTAGGTTATAATGTGACCAGTTAAATTCACTATCAAGCTGAGCAAGTGTTTTTTTATTAAATTCCAACACCACATTGATATATCGCACCATATTATCTGTATCTGTATCTGTATCTGTATCTGTATCTGTATCTGTATCGTGATTACCATGCTCATTTTCATATTTACGCATAAACCTTGATGGGTTAGTAGATATTTCACTTTTTAATTCTTTGTACTCATCCCAACAAACGATGCTGTTATTACTCAATCCAGTTATCAAACGAATTTCACCATATTTTTTTCCACTTGCCAACAAGTAAAGAGTGGCGAGTCTGTCTTTAGCACTTGTTGTTCTTAGAGTTCCATTTTGTATGACCCTTGCTCTGTGTTTGAATCTTTTTTTTATTTTATTTATCACATCTCTGCTTGTTTGTGATTCACTTGAACTTTCCCCCACTCCTCCGAGAAAATTTCTTTCAGAAGATAAATGTGCCTGACTGGTTGATGGGACACTCAAAAAAACATCGTTACGACTGCGCTGATATTCTTGCGCATTAAGTATCAATTCACCATGATCGTCGTCCATATCTAACTGGCGTTCAAGTTTACGGCGTTTTGATGCGGAGTGTTCATAATATTTCGGCATAATACAATCCTTTATAAATGGAAGTTTTTGGCCATTACTTTAGGTGGCATCCATTAATAGTATATGTCCGATTAACCTGAAGATGCAGGTTTCAGCACCTGAAAATTGTCGTTAATCCGGCGGGCTCTGTCGCATTAGTGTAGACAAGTCGGCAAAAGTTGCGCCGCCGTTTTTTTTAGGCCGTCAACAGATAAAATTGTTCCGCTGGTGACAATCCGTTACCAGCAGAATGTTGAAGCTGACCTTTACGTATCATGTGAATTAACTCGATGACAATCGACGATAAAAAGCGCCCAGCGCGGTATCACTCCGGCCAATTGTTGTGGCTGCCAGTCTTAGTGCAGCAGCAATTCGACTGGATGAACGCCGCGTTTTCGAGAACAGTACTTTTCCACCGGAGATCTTATTCCCCGGGAACAAACACAGCCACGAGGTAAAATGGCTCGCATCCGGCCAGCGATTCATGTCAGTACCACATTCGGCAACGAATTTTAGTGCCAGATAAGGTCCAAACCCATAGACTGGCCCCATGAATCTCCAGACAGTTGGTATCACTTAAGTTAGTGATAGTCTTAATACTAGTTTTTAGACTAGTCGTTGGAGTCCGGATGATTGATGTTTTAGGTCCAGAGAAGCGCAGACGGCGAAGTGTTCAGGAAAAAATCGCCATTGTTCAGCAGAGTTTTGAGCCCGGAATGACCGTGTCGCTGGTCGCCCGTCAGCATGGCGTCGCTGCCAGTCAGCTGTTCCTGTGGCGTAAGCAATATCAGGAAGGCAGCCTCACCGACGTTGCCGCGGGTGAACAAGTTGTACCCGCATCGGAGCTGGCCTCTGCGATGAAGCAAATTAAAGAGCTGCAGCGCCTGTTGGGAAAGAAAACTATGGAAAACGAGCTGCTGAAAGAAGCCGTTGAATATGGCCGACAAAAAAGTGGATAGCGCACGTGCCCTTGTTGCCGGAGGATGGCGAATAAGCCTCGTCAGTCGTTGCCTCCGGGTCTCACGTGCGCAACTGCATGCCAAGGCCTGTCGGTCGAAGAACTGGCAGGATCGCCGACGCAAGCGCAAGCCTGATGATACAGAAGCACTGGCCCGTATCCATACTGTTATCGGCGATCTGCCCACCTATGGTTATCGTCGGGTATGGGCACTGCTACGCAGACAATCAGAAACTGACGAGATGGCGGTGATCAATGCCAAACGTGTATACCCAGAACGCACTGCTGCTTGAGCGTAAACCTGCAATACAGCCCTCGAAACGGGCACATACAGGGAAAGTGGCCGTTGGAAAAAGTAACCAGCGGTGGTGCTCTGACGGCTTCGAGTTCAGCTGTGATAATGGCGAAAAACTGCGGGTCACGTTCGCACTGGACTGCTGCGATCGTGAAGCACTGCACTGGGCGGCCAGTAATGGTGGATATGACAGCGAAACCGTACAGGACGTGATGCTGGGTGCGGTGGAGCGTCGCTTCGGTAACAGCCTGCCGGCATCCCCCGTTGAGTGGCTGACAGACAACGGTTCAGCCTACCGTTCTCATCAGACACGTCAGTTCGCCAGAATGGTAGGACTGGAGGCTAAATATACGGCGGTACGTAGCCCGGAAAGCAACGGGATGGCGGAGAGCTTCGTGAAAACGATGAAACGCGATTACATCAGCATCATGACGAAGCCCGACGGGTTAACAGCGGTAAAGAACCTTGTGGAGGCCTTCGAACATTACAACGAATGGCATCCGCATAGTGCACTGGGATATCGTTCGCCACGGGAATATCTGTGGCGACGAACCAGTCATGGGTTAAGTGATAAAAAGTGTATGGAAATATAGGGGCCAATCCACCTCCGCAAGGGGACGGATTGTCCCCGGCAGACCAATTTTATCTGTTGGCCACCTAAAAAATCGGCAGTGACATTTTTGCTAAGCCGTGGCTGTTAATGCGACAGAACCGCCCTCTTACTACCCTTCCTTTTTCTCATAATATATAAATAACGGATTGCAATTAACTCCATTAACTTGATTTCCAGCTTCAAATGCCATCTTCTCAGTAATCACCGTTAAAGAGTCTTTCATAAAATCTAACACTGCCTTTCTATTTTTAGGTGTATCTAATATGCCACAGTGCCCCCTACTCATAAATTTCCAAGAAAGTGCGTCCAGCACAATAAAATCTTTTTTAGCTCCGTAGGATAATGAACCCAGTCTTGCTTTAAAATATGTCGGTATGAGTGTTTTATCAGTGCTCCCTTCAGCAACAGGTAATGTCATACATGTACTTTCTGACATTTTACCCTTTTTGTAAACATACGTGCAATTACTGAGAGTGTTGTCTGCTAAAGCTGTCTTACTAACAGCCATAAAAAAAATGGCTGTTAGTAAAAAATAATTAATTTTCATATTATATATCCTCATTGATAAACTATATTAGTAATACTTCAAATAGGCGAATTCAACTCTGAAGTGCAGAGCTAAGTCGCCATTCTTAGCTCTGAAAATACAACTTAAGATTGCCTAAAGCAGAGGTACTTACGTGGTCTTCTATTTCGCGGCAACCTAAAAAACAAGCAGTGCAATGTATACTGCTCTGCTTTCATTGATGCAACATAACCGATTTTAAACTTTTGCTTCGATATGGGATCCGACACTTAAAAGACTGTAGCGTTAAGAGGAATTATTGTCAAATGTGATTCAAGTATCGGTTGTGTTGCATTAAGCGGGGTGTTGGTGCACTTAAAATTTGACTCACAGTAGCTGTCGCTAATACTTTTTACTCCATAGAGTGATTTTTTGAAGATAAAGGGGCTGCAGTATGGCTGATACAAAGAAAACGATTAACATCGCTACATTGAGAAGTGCCTTTAAAGAAGGTGCCATCCCCAATGAACAGGATTATGGCAATTGAAACGCACCGCTGAAGCGAACGGTGCTGAGCGAGCGCTGCTGGCAGGAACCGCTGGTGTTGCATGCGGATAACGGCGCCCCCATGAAGTCACAGGTGCTGCAGGTGACTGGACGAGTTGAAGATCACTGTGTCGCACAGCCGTCCGCGGGTGAGCAATGACAACACGCACGTGGAGTCACTGTTCAGGACGCTGAAATACGTGCCTGCGTGGCCTGAAAAAAGTTTTTCAACGCTGGAAGAAGTGCGACTGGGTGGAAAGCTTCGGGAGCTGGTACAACGAAGAACACTGCCACAGAGGCGAAGATCGGACACTACTGGCTCAACGTAAATCAGTGTATGAGGCAGCAAAAGAGTTGAATCCGCATCGCTGGTCAGGAGCAACAAGAAGCTGGAGCTGGCAGGACGAAGTCTGGCTGAATCCAGAGCGGGAAAAGCTGGCTGCACAAATTAACTGAGGCGACAACTACCTTGACACGCACCGGCGCCATCCATACCCCAACGCCTCTTGCCGGACTCTACCCGATTTTAGCAACAGTGCCCCGGAAATATATCGATGCCCTCTTATTCCGATAAAAATAAAAGAAAACAAAGCAAAACCTCCGATGTCGAGGCCGATGAGCAGATTAACGTGGAGGATTCCGATACTGCATATGCGGATGATGATTTCCAGCTGGCTGGCGGTGAGGCAGCAGTATCCGGTGAAGAAGGTATTTATCATGACCTTTTTCGTGCGTATCAGTCACAGTTGCCAATGCTAAAAGAGTTCCGGAAGCTGAAAGGGCATAACATACAGGAGTTACTGGTAGATATGGATGCTCTGGATTCCCTCCAGAATATGCTTACCACTATCCCTGGGAATGCTGAGGTCTCTGTCACCGGGACTGCCGATACACTGCGGAAGGTGATTGACGCGCTGAAAAGCATGGAGGTGCACTCCGGTAAACAGAAATTGCTGGTGCGTAAAGCCATCACTTTGACGCAGTTAGGGACGGACGCCATGATGCTGGCTGCTGTTTACCTGCTTCTGGCCCGTGGCGCGCTGAAGTCCGACGGGGAAAATACCCCACCGGAGGGGGAGATAATTGAACTGGTGGCGAATCTCAAAGCCACAGGCAACGCTATCACCACAGCCCGGGATGAGACGAGGCAGTGCGAACAACAGCTGCCGGATGTCACCGAGACCAGCGCTCTCAAGGCCGCTGTCAGCGACCTGGACTACCAGCTTTTCCGGGTGGAAACGCTAGTGAAATCTCTGAAGGAACAGATACGGCCCGCGCCGGGTTTCATTAACAAGATGGGAAAGAAGCTGACGAATTTGAAACAAAAACTTCCCACTACCGAGAAACAGAGGAAAGAGGCCTGGGGAGGAATTAAACAGACGCCAGTCTCGTCCTTAAAAAAAATACGTTATCAGATGTGGCCAGCGGTCGCCATTCTGCCGGGGCGAGTGGGGGGGGGAGTGAAAAGGACGACACAAACCGGTATTTATGGCCTGGCGAAGGGAATTTCATCCCTCTCAGATGGTGATATTAAGCTCAATGAACAGATGAGAATAGCGGCCGGTTTTTTACTGCCGGCCATCTCAGACTATCTGACTAAATGCGGTGCCGTGATGATAACGTCCCCGGAAGACGCAGAGGCTAGGCAGGCACGATTCAATGACTGGCGTCAGGCCAGCCAATGGCTGGATAAGCGAGAGGAGGCATTTGAGTGGGAGATAAAAAGATTAACGCTTGTTTATGAGGGGCTCGAGAAGGAAACGAAATCGATACAATCTTTTGAGCAGAAGATAAAGACGGCGCTGAAGACGTTTCAGACAGCGGCGGAAAAACTGGACGAGGTGGTGGAAAATATGCCCCTGTCCGGTGGTATCTCAGAAAAAAGACAGGGATATATGGCCCGGGCATTGGAAGAGGCCAGGAACGCTCGCAAAGAGTTGGGGCAGGTCATCGTGCTGGAGACCGGGAAATCCCTGAATTTATTCTCTACCGACTGGCGTATTGCCCGCTATATAGGGGATTTTTTTAATGAAAAACGGGTTCAGTTTATTCAGCAATACCCTGAAATATCCCTGAAAACGTTTGACCAGACCGTCGAGGCGCTAATTCGTCAGGAAGTGGCGCAGCACTTTACCAAGGCACGTTCCCTGGACGGTGAACAGATGGTTATCCGAGCCAATGCGGCTTACCGGGAAGCACGAGAGGGGACGATGTTACGGGGGGAATCGACCGCTGATATTTTGCAAGATGTTCCCGGCATGGCTGAATATCTGGCAAAAAGTGGGCAAAAATCCTTGCCTGGGAGACTGATTTTCTCTGGCGTGAGTGGGAACTGGGGACGGTTAGCCACTACCGATTTTCGCAAGATGGGGATACCCAATTTAAGTATTCTGAAAGTGCTAGCGAGTCCGGTGACGTACTGGAAGGATTACCGGCGTGTGGCTGAATCTGTTGATCCGGGCAACCCTTTCCCATGGGAGGTTTACCGGACGCTTACGCTGCGGCGTACCCTGACTCAGGGACTACGTATCCTCAAGTTTGCGCTGCCGCAGGCAGGTAAAACAGGACTTGCGGTCGGATTAAGTGTCTGGGGGCTGTATAAGAAGGGGCTGGGCGACACGCTTAAAAAAGCAGGTGAAGAGGCGTTGCTCGGTACGCCGATTACGGGGGGGCATGTGGGCGTCAATCAACTTGTGAGGAATACCGCTGGGCAGATTACCACTCCCACATTGGAAGAGGTAATAACGCAAAGCGACGAGATGCTCCCCGCCCCGGTTGATGGGGATGGTAATGTTGCTGCCACCAATGAGGGGGCCGCGGGGCGGAGGGAGGAAGAAATAATGGTTCGAGCGAGCACCACCCCGGGCGAGGCGGCGGATACCGACAAGAACAATGAAGAGACCGCTGCTTCTCAGCGGAGTAAGCGTAACCGAAGAGCAGCGGAATTTGATGAACATCTTGACAGGGAATTTTTTGGGGATAGTCTCCAGTCTCAGAATTTTAGCCCATGGCGGGAAAGCCCTGGTCAGAGCCAGGTGTTAAATCAGTGTGTTAATGATGATGGTAGACTATGGGTGAATGCCCCAAAGTTGCGTTCGGCGCTGAAGTTTGGCCCCAAATTCAGTTTTATTAACAAAACGGTAAAAATTACTGTCACTGACAATAGTGGTGATAAACGTGAATATTACTTCACGTCGGACAAAGAAAGTCCGTACAGTGCCATAAAAGACATATGCGAGAAAATCAACAACGCCATTCCGGTTGTTCGGGTGGGGCAAGAGAATAATGATGAAATCACTCCCATTGCTTCGGAATATCTTAATGAGTTCTGGACAAGTAAATGCCAAGGAATAAGCGTAAGCTGTGAAATAGAAGATAGCGAGTGGTTTAGTTCTCCAGAGCCGAGTCAGGCGTTAACGTTTGAAAGTAACGATTTCAGCTTCATGAATAAAACAGTGACAATCACCGTTACTGGGAGCGATAACAAACAACGCGAATATTCTTTTTCATCGAAAAAGCAAAGCCCATTCGATGCCATAGAGGATATATGTGATCAAATCAATGAGAACATTCCGGATGTTATGGCTGGGAAAAGGAATGTGGGCGACATTAAGCCCCTTGATTCTAAATATAAGAATAGACTCTGGGTGAGAGCAGGCAGCCAATTAAAAGTAACCTATAAAATCACCAGCACCCGTGACCCAATCATCCTATCTCGTTATGATATATCAGATGAAGGGAGTTATGATGATCGGTACAAAAAACTTTGCGATGATGCAAAAAAACTCACCTATCTAAATGCCATCAATTACACGCTGGAAAAAATAATGCAGGATAACTCTTTGTCTCAGCAAACTCGTCACAATGCTCATTTGGCGAGGATAAGAAGAGATGTGCTTATCTCCGTTGATATTGATGGTTTGAAATTAGCCAACATTTTTTTTATTCCTGATACGCCCGGCGCCAAAAAAGGTATTCTTGTTAATCTAAATGACGATAAAAATCTTTACACCTACATTGCCAGCTCAAGCGACATCCCGGTTGAATTATCCGCCAGCTCAATTTCTGAAAATAAATTCAATAACAATAATAAACCAATGGATGTTTTCAGTCTTTCCGAGCATCTTTACGAAGTCTCCAAAGAAAAATATAAGAACGAACCGCATGCAAACCATAATAGGCATGTGCTTAAAAAAGCAATTCGTGGTTCTAAATTATCGAATAAGAGTGTTCCTGTACCCAAAGCTAAATATAGACTTCGTTTCACATGGGCAGGAAAATCGCTATCAGAATATTTGAGAGTTATTGCAAGTCCGTTTGCAACATTGGCAGGACAAGGGCAGCTAGTAGCGAGCGCTATAAATAATGATTCCATACGAGATACAAATGAAAAAGTCGAGAAGGCAGAATACATTGGGTCATGGGTTGACGCCACCGCGGGAGTGGTCGTTAGCTTCACCCCAGCCGGTGCTGTCCTCAATGGACTACAATCCGCAGCTACGATCGCAGCCGATTTGGCAGAAGGTAAAACTCCAGACCCGCTAGATACGGCAGGTCTGCTAATGAGTTGCTTTCCCGGTGGTAAAGTTGCAGCTCGTGTCGGAAAATTTAGCAAGACTGGAGAGAAATCGGTGAAATACCTCATGCTAATAGGAGAAAAAACAATTGATTTAGCTGACTTGGGCAGAAGCATTAAGACAGCCATAGACACGGGTGACCCACTTGCCATTTATCAGGCATTGTTGGCCAGTGGTATGAGCGTTAAGAATGCATATCATACGGCAAAGAACATGTCATCCGAGTTAAAGCTCGGGAAAACGATGGAAGAAAGTGCCTCACTGGAGCAGCTTGAAACCATCCACAATAGTCCCCCAGAGCCTTCTTTTAGTTCGACAATGCAAGCACGGACATTCAAAGTAGGTAAGACAGAAATGCTCGGTAGAGTAAATAATGGAAAAATTGAAATATCAAGAAACAACGGAGCCACCTGGGAGCAAGGTAGCAAAGTTCATTTGTTAGCATATAGGCTACAAAATGCCGGTGGTGTGTTGTCACTTAGTAATAAAATCGTCATTGGGGTACATGAGTTTAAAGCTCTCACTTATAGTAAGGAGAAGCTCGATAAAATGAAGAAAACCGCTGCGCCGTATAAACTACCATCAAACGGCGTAGAGAGAATTGAAAAATCCCAACAAGATTACAAAACAGGAAAGGAAATGAGTAATGCTCCTCAGTATGATGATTACAATAGCTTATCTCTTGATCAGAAACTTGACTTGTTTAATAGTCAGGATACCGATGCGATAACAAGAGGTGTTTTAGCTGGAAAGATAAATGAATCCATTAAGAATATTAATTTATATGACGCAGCCAAGTCGGCTGTTTCTTGGAAGAAGTCGGCGAATAAAGCAACGAAAGTTGTCCTTGCGCCGCAAAATATTTACTTAAAAGGACGAAAGGGTGAGTGCCTGCCTGAGTCCGTATTAATGGGGTGGGCTTTACAGAATGGAAAAGGTGAAAAGTTAGCGAAGAAACTGATGGATATTTATTCATCACCCGATATTGCTGACAATCCTTTATATAAGACACTTGTCGAGTTACATGCTGATGGTAATGCATCTAAATTTAACGCAGCCGCAATCTCTGAT
This sequence comes from Serratia sp. Je.1.23.a, assembly GCF_051129805.1. NCBI lineage: Bacteria > Pseudomonadati > Pseudomonadota > Gammaproteobacteria > Enterobacterales > Yersiniaceae > Serratia > Serratia sp. Je.1.23.a. Next base: position 14,098 of record NZ_JBCPSR010000013.1, read on the forward strand.
GTTAAAGTGAGCGAGCTAGGTGATGCGGAATCAAGATTGTTCCCAACAGAAAATGCTTCGGTTAGGGTTGATAATCCCCAACATACTATGTTGCTATCGAAAGTGAATCAGGAAGGTAAGTTAAAGTATGTATTCTATGATCCTAACTATGGTTTAGCTTATTTTGATAACTATAAGGACATGAGTGCTTTTTTTAATAAGAAACTCAAGGAATATAAAATTCCAGAGGCTTCTACCAAGCTCTATCAGTTAGATTACTCCGTTCTTCCGGACGTTAAAATAAAAGGAAGAGGCTTTAATGAAATTATAAATGATGTGGTCGAATAATCGGGTTCTGTCGCGTTAACGGCGGTAAGCCAGCAAAAGGGTTGTGTTGCATTAAGCGGGCCCTCAGGTAATATCTCATTTATTTGCCGGAGTCTCTGCTCATGTCGCTGATAGGCGTTGGTGCACGGATAGGGTCAGGTTGCAGCTTCCCCTTACCCACTGTAATTCAGGCGGTATTCACCTGTTTACGGACAGAATGAGGCCGTGCCACTGACAGCAGGCGATTCAGTACCGCCACCCCGATGGCCACCTCCGTCTTCTGGGACGCAAAATTCCGGGCGCGCAAGCGGATACCGATGAGCACTTTCCAGCAGACCATCATGGTTTCCACTAACGCCCGCTTGCCATATCCCACGGCCTTCTGCCATGCCAACCGCCCCTTTTCCTGTATCATGACCAGGTGCCGGTCCCGCTGACTCGGTGGTCCCGTGGTTTCTTCCGGTACCGCCGTCACACGGGGAGGAATGGCGACAATAATGCCCTCAGCCTGTCCGGCGATAGTGTTGTACGTGGGGTGACCATCATAAGCCCCGTCAGCCGTGACCTGCATGATAGCGCCATCAGTCTGACTGAGTAACGGCCCCACCTGCGACGGGTCATCAGTCTGTGAGTCGGTCAGGGTAGGTGCCACGATGCTGAAATTGTCTGCATCGACGGCCAAATGGAGTTTGCGCCAGTCACGGCGGGCTCGGGTACCGTGCTTTTCTTCCAGCCACTGGCCGGCCCCGTAAACCTTAAGTCCGGTGCTGTCGATAAGGACATGGACCTCACCCTCAGCAGGAATGCGGGGCACTGGCGGCAATACCGCAGCGCGTCGGCTGACGGTGGAGTGGTCAGGCACGGCAAGGGATAAATGCATCATGCTGAAGACCGACGCCATCAGGCCTTTAGCCTGGCGCAGGGGTATCCGGAAGGCGGTACGCAGCATCAGGCAGGTCTGGATGGCGAGGTCAGAGTAGCGAGCCTGGCCCCCGGGCGTGGTGCGGGCGGCGGCCTTCCATTGTGCAATGGCTTCGGGTGTTATCCAAAGAGTCAGGCTGCCGCGTTGCTTCAGGCCGGCTTCGTATTGTGGCCAGTTAGTGAGGGTGTATTTTGCTTTGGGAATGTGGTGACGTTTTTTGGCGTTGTGTTTATGCGGCATCGTTAACACATGTCAGAATGGGCAGGCATTGATGATACCCGTTTAGCCATCCGTGCACCAATGCCGTTCAGGTCTGAAACTGGCCCGGAGAAGGCCAAATGAATGCAGCTTCTGCAGCCACTGTGCGTCATTGACATCAGTCTTGCGACCGGGAACATTTTTTGCGTCTCTGGCATTAACAAGGATCACATTGAAACCCGCAGCTTCAAGGATCTCAAAAGCAGGCAACCAGTAAACGCCTGTGGACTCCATGGCGTTGGTCGTAATGTGACAGGTTTTGAGCCAATCGGACATCCGATGAAGGTCGCCTGTGAAACGTTGAAAAGTTTTGACCGGCTCGGCGTCAGCATCAGGCGGTACGGCGACAACGTGGAATTCAGCGCCAATATCAACGCCAGCAGCATGAGGATGGACAATAGACATTCGGGAGGATTTTTTCATGGAAATCTCCTTGCTCATTTTCGATGAACGAAGGAGGGGACGACGGAGAAATCACCTTCCTGAACGGGATCAAAGTCACCACTGTCGGATCCGCCACAGTCCCTGAACCATGTTTTTACGGGGTCATACCACCAAAAGGCCGACGGCTGCTTCCTTCGCTAAATTAGCCTGCCAACTTTTCCGAGGAGTTTCTGAGACTCAGGACGGAGTTTCACCCATGGACAGTTTTTTAATATCGTATTCTGTTCCTCCAGGCGGCGAACCTGCTTTTCCAGATCGCGAATACGTTGCTGCTCTGCAGTAATGGGTGTTGCAGAGGGCGTAATACCCTGACACTCCCGCCTGAGCTGGCGCACCCAGCTCTCAAGCGTGGTAGAACCGACATTCATCGCTTCACTGGCTTGTCGATATGAGTAGCCCTTATCAAAAATCAGCTGTGCACATTCCAGCCTAAACTCTGGGGTGAATGTACGTTTGGTTTTCTTGTTCATTAAGTCACCTGTTGTGTGTTGAGGTGAGGATATCATCTTTAATCAGGTGGCCAAATTTACTGTGCCACTACACTTGACTCAGAATTCGACAATAAAACTGAGGTTATCCTGATAGTTACCCACCGGAACTTCGCTCTGCGCCGCATTGACTGCCGCTTTATACGGAATGCTTTGTGCCAGTCCTGTGCCAGCACCGCTCTTTTTATTGGTACTGTCCCAAACGGTCGTCGTATTAGGCAGGTAAATCTGATACTGCATGAAATTGCTGGCGCCGCTTTTCATGCGGCGCCAACCGGTGATGGGGTTATTGCCATTGGTGAAATAGGTGTTATATCCCTCGGTTTTGGTGCAGGTCAGGGTGATGCTCTGATTGATAGGATTGAACTGCCCGACCAGCGCCATACTGCCAAAATTGACGTTAGGCGCAGTACCTATCAGGCAGTCTTTGGTGATGGTGACGCTGACGCTGACCGTGCTGGGTTTATTGACGCCATCCCACCAGATGCATGCGCCTAAGACACCGAGACCACAGATATGGTAATTCCAGATCAGGTTGATGCTGTCGGTATAGGTTCCCGAGCGCACATTGGCACCTACGGTGGTTTTGATATACAGCGGAAAATTGACGTTGGCGGAAATCAGGATCAGTGACAGCAGGTTTAGCGAACTGTAATCGATGGTTTGGCCAGTGCTGTAAGGGTATTGGTAGTTGGCGTCGGGATAAATCAGGTACGCGATTTTATCGCCTGAACCGTCGGTATTGGTTAACGCCATGCCGTTGGTGGTCGACGCAACCTTTACCGTGACGGTGTTCTGCGACAGCAGCGATAGTCCAAGACCGGTGCAGTATAGACCGGCAGTGCCCTGAGCATTGAGCTGCCCATTGTACACGACAAGGGAGCTACTTCCTGGCAAGGTGACACTGCCATTGGTGGTATCGCAGTCGGCTAATGTATGCTGACAAAACAGCAGTAAGGAGCCCAACAGTAGCATCTTTAATCCCCGAAACATAGTGACTCTCCGTCGTTGAATTAGCGGCAGACAACCGGGCCGACGCGCTGAATGCCCTGGTTTTTCTCTAAGCTGAATTCCGCCTGACACGGCGGGCCGCCGTCGGCCGGGATCACGCTCAGGCGATTGTGTTGTTGCACCGGGTCGATATAGGCCATGCCATCCCAACCGACATAGCTCTGCTGATGGCCGCCAACCACCGCCACCTGGCTGCCGTTGGCCAACGGTTTGCCTTGCTCGTCAACCAGTTCGACGTCGGCGGCGGAGATGGGTTGGATGGGAAACTCAACCAGAAAACCGCTGTGATCGCGAATGGCGACGGTTTTCTCCACCGTCGGCAGCGCGACGTCGGCGGGCAGGCTGAGCGGATCAATCTGGAATTTCGCATGATAGTAAGAGGTGACAGTCGGCACCAGTAAATAGCCCTGGGCATCGGTCTTGCCGATAAGCTGGTTCTCATAGCTCACCGGAATGTCGGCGTATCCTTGCGTGGACACCAACGCAAAGGCATCGTTGATGGTATTGGTGGCATACACGCCGCCGTTCATCGCCACGAGCGAACCGCTGATTTCTCCCCAGTGGTTGATATCATCACGGGTGCCGTATACGCCCGCTCGGGCTTCGAGCCTGCGGGCTCGCCAGGTCAGATCCGCCTGGCGATAATCGCCGCCGCTCGGGTTATTGGCGTAGGCCAGATCCCAGCCTAAACCGCCATCAGTCGGCGCGGCACGGCTGTAGCTGACGCGCTCGCTCCAGCGGTTGTTGTTGTCGCGCGCGGCGCTGACGCTGGTTGTGCCCCAGCGGTCAAACGGAATGGAGAGCTGCAGTTGGGCACTGTAACCGCTGCTGCCGATTTCCCGATTCAGTGAGGCGTACAGGCTGCTGTTGCCCCAAAGCGACATACTGTAGGAAAGGTTCACCAGGCGGGTACGCTGAGCGATGGCATCGCGTACGTCAAAATAGCCAACGCCGAGGCTACCGAGCCGGCCCAGGCCGACGCTACCGGTCAACTGATCGGTGCGGCGGCTCAGACGGTAGTCGCTTTTATACACGGATATGTCGCCAAAATCGGCGCTGCGCAGGATACGCTGTGCGTTGAGGCTGAAACGTTGGGTGCTGTAGGTATAGCCAAAGCTCCTCTGATCGCCGTGGTTACCGGTGTAGCGATAGACGGGCTGAGGGTCCGGCTGTTGCAACGGCCTGCCGGTCAGCGGATCGTAATAAGTGGGGAATTGTATCGGCCGGCCGCCGTTAAACGCTTCGTCGCCGGCCTGGCTGACGCTGTAGGATCCATTGATAACCCCCCATTGCCCAATGCGAATGTCAGCACCCATGCCACCAACCGCCAACTCGGCTGCACCTTCGGCCCGACCTTCCAGGGTGAACCAATCATTGACGCCGTAACGTAAACTGGCACTGCCTACCCATTGACCGTAATCGACAGAATTTACCCCGTAGTTGCGCCGCAGCCAGCCGGTGGAAATGCTGAAATCGCTCATACCGGTCTGCAGCAGGTTGCTGGCCACGTAGAACGGTACTGTAGTGCTGACCTGACGGCCGAGGGCGTCGGTGGTGACGACGGTGGCCTGACCCGCACCGTTAATGTAGGGCACGCTGTTGAGGGTGAACGGCCCAGGATTGATGTTGGTGGTGCTGTTTTTATAGCTGTTGATGTATAAATCAACACTGCTGGGCAGTGCCGCCTGGCCGGAAAACTGCGGCAGCGGATAGGTGATAAGATCCGGGCGTACCGCGAAATTGCGCGCCAATTGCAAGCCGCCGATGCGCACGGCGCTGCTCCAGGGGAGCGAGCCGGTGGTAAGGTCACCGGCGGTCAGACTCAGCATCCGCTGGTCATCGTTGAAACGCCAGTAGCTGTCGTACCGAATATAGCGGCCGCCATCGTCGTTTGGCCCGCTGTTAAACCCGCTGCGGTAGATGCCGGTGTTGGCGATGACGCCGAAACCGTCGAACAGCCTCTGTTCGCTCCACGCCGACAGGTAACCCGGCCGGCCATTGCCGTTGCTTTGACTGGCATAGATACCGTAGTTAAACAGCAAACCCAGGCTGCTTTGCGCCGGCAAGCGCTGTAATGATGAACGGGCGCCAATGGTTTGCTGCGGCAACCAGTCGTTGGGCACGTTAATCAGCAACTGCTGGCTCTCGCCGCTGTAGCTGACATCCACCTTCTCCAGCCGATCGACGGCGATTTCTTTCGCCTGTTTATCCGCTACCGGCAGCCCGGCGTCGAGCAGTTGTTGGGCCGTCATGTAGTAATGGCCACCACGGTAGTTGACGGGTACGACGTTGCCGGTTTGCCGCCCGTTGACGACCGGCTCCAGATACAGCGTGGTGTCCGGCATGCTGATAGCAGCAGGTGACGGCAGATCGTCGCCGAGCGCAAACGGCAGCCAACCGCCAGCAGCCACACCCAGCATGGAAAACGCCAGTGCCTTACCGCTGAAACACCGCGGCAGTAACCTCCTTGTCGACTGCATCTGGACCTCAGTACAACGGAATAACGACAGGTTGTTTGTTGTCATTGACCGTAGCCATCAGCTTGCCGCTGCTGAAACCGCCGGCGGGCGGCAAGGCGAAGCGCATCTGCGAACCGGACAGCACGTATCCCATCAGGCCGGGATTCAGGCTGCGGCCTTGCAGCGTCACTTTCGAAATACGGGCATGCACTGCGCCTTGATTTCGCACCTCCAGCCCGCGTTCGCTGCTTTGCGGCTGTAGACGATAGCTGAGCTGGGGTTGGCTGGCGGTCGCGTAATCGCGCGGTTTTTCGCTGTCCTGTTTGGTCCACACACCCTTGCCGCTGACGAACAGTGGCACCGAGTAGCGCATCTGGAATTTCAGCCCCATCTCCGCACCGGAGAGGGAAGCATCCGACGATTTTTCTTGCACCGGCACTTCATCAACTAAAACACGGTAGGCGCGCTCCTGTCCCGCCGCCGGGGCCGACTGTTTGATAAGACGTATTAACTGGCGTTTACCCGGTGCGATCGACGCCACCGGCGGGCTGGCAATGACGTCACTTTGGTTGCTGTAATCGTCTTTGCCCGCGGTTTGTTGCCAACCCAACACGCGTATTTGCATATAGACCGGTTTGCTGTCGCGATTTTCCAGCCACAGCGCGGTGGCCTGCTGTTGATCTTCAATCACCGGATCGATAGGCCAAATGAGAATGGAAGCCGCGGCCAGAGCGTGCTGCTGGCTTGCAAGGAGCACGGCTGCTGTTAACGGCAGGTGGAAAGGTATACGCATAACTCAATCCTTATTGCAAAAAAACTTAATAGGTCACCGTCAATAAGACGCTATCGCTGTAAACGCCTCTGGTGGGCAGGGTACTGCTTGAGAACAGACGGGCGTAAACCTTGATTTCTTGCGTGCTGCCGGTGGCGGCGACGGTCTGCGTCGCGCCGCCGTTGGCGCCATCGCCCCAAAGGGTGGCGTAGTTGCTGTCTTGATAAAGTTGATACAGCAGCGTTTCCGACGTGGCGGAGTTTTGTAATTTTCTGCCGCCGGCGATAGAGCCTGTCACATGATTGCCTACGCCGAGGGCCAGTGTGACATTCAGTCCCGGGTTACAGCGAAACAGCACCGAACCGGCGCCACTGCCGGAGACGATGCTGACTGGGTGGCCAAGCGAGGACAATGTGCCGAAGTTCAGGGTGCCAAAGGTGGCCACGTCACTGACGCCGTTGCCCAATACACAACCTTTTACTACCGTTGCATTGACGGTGAACGGTTGGCTTTTGGACATGTCGTTGACCCCGGTATCGCTTTGGGCCGGGGAAAGCGGCAGGCAAAGCAGCAAACTACAGAGTAAAACGCGCATCGTCATTACCAATAAACCGTGACCTGTACCGTATCGGTATAACTGCCTTTAGAGGGAGTGGACTGCGCCGGGATCATGCCATAGACCGGCAGCCAGTTGTCCGAACCGTTGGCGGTTTGTGTCACGCCCGTCAGATTATCCCAAATGGTGCTGTGGGCGGCGTTGGTGTACAGGTTGTAATTCACCCGTTGCCCGGCCGCACTTTGCAGGTAGCGGGCAGAAGTATCATCGCTTTGCCCGCCGTCAAGCAGAACGCTGTAGCTGGTGCCGTTGGTGCATTTCACCCGAACGGCACCGGCGTTTTGCTGCCCGGCGACGCTGGTTGCGGTGCTGAGAAAATACAGCGTTCCGAAATTCAGCGTGCCGAAGCTGACGTTGCCGCCTGAACTGCTGCCGGCCTCACAGGTGCTGACCAAGATTACGCTGACACCGATAGTCGCCGTTTTACTGTCGGCCTGCACCAATAGGCTACAGGCCCACAATCCGCAACAACAAAGCGCGCACCGCACCGTTACCAAGTGACCGTCATCGTGACGGTGTCATTATAAGTGTCCGCTGCCGGTGTCGAACCAGCTGCCGGCACGCGGCCATAGACAGTCAAAGGAACGGCAGTGCCGGTGCCGGTGGCGGTCAGTGCGTTGGCACCGCTGCCCCAGGCGGTGGTACGTGCGGTATCCTGGTAAAGGTTATAATTGATAAATGCGCCCGCCGTGCTGGCCATACGGCGTTGGGTGCCTGAAGTGACGTTAAGCCCGTTGTCCAGCGCCACCGTGTAGTCTGTGCCGGTGGTGCAGGTCAATGACAGCGTACCGGCCCCCCCTGCGCCGGTGGCGCTGGCGTCGATAATGTTGTTCAGTGAAGAGTAAGTGCCGAAACTGATGGCACCAAAGTCGTTGACGGAACCACTGCTGTCACCTCCGCCAACAATGCAACCTGCGCCGATGGTCAATGTCACACCCAATGAACCTTGAATGGCGCCGGCGTTAACCGCACCGTTGGCACACAGCATGACGACCGCAACGAGCGCGATAAATATCTTTTCCATAAGAAATCCTATTTAAATAGTGGGAAAATCCCTAATTAATCCGACACACAGGGAGGCCCCACGGTGCCATATATCAAAAACAGTGTTTCAACCAGTAATGAACTGGCGCTGATAAGCGTAGTCAATTCGATTTCGGTCACGCATAGAATAAAAAGAAAAATCCTATTTTCTCTCAAGTCGGTGCTCTATCCACCGCCGTTACAATAAACAGGGAGCATCGCGACATCATAAAACTCACCGCCGCAAAAAATTCGTATGGCGGCGACGACACCAGCCTCAGGGCCTGTATTCCATCATGCCTGCAGTATGTATTTTGTCGCTTACGCCCTGTGCGATGGCTGGCTATTCGTGAACTGTACGCCCGCGAATACCTTAAGGGTGATGACGGGAAATATTTCGTTCAACAGACGTCATTGAAATACTGTCCCCATTGCGCTCAGCGCCCCTCTTCCTCCGTTGTTAAAAAGGGACAACGACTCTGAATTTACGGGGAAGATGCCGGATAAATCGAGAAAATGTGGGGCGAAAAATTGAAGGTGAGTGCATATGCCATCATCAGGATAGTCCCCATTGTGCGCTGGGCTGGATGACTATATTTGACGTCACCGGAAAATCTCGCACTTGCCAGAATATGCAGCTACCAGATGCGGGTTATATCTGATGATGACGGGTGCAATATGTGGAACTGGGGCACTGCAATAAACGCGATACAACCATAAAAAAGCCCCTCTGGGTAGGGGCAAAAGACTAACAAACGCCAACAATGGCGAACCCTCTAGCAATGAACACTATGGCGAGCTCATCGCTGTAGGAAAACTTTAAGTTATCTTAACTGAACAAAACCTCAATGAGGGTACGAAAAAGTCTGATAGATTATATCTGACGCATGAGGGGGATAATGCTCCTCAATGTCAGGGAGGTTGGTCTGTCATCATGCAGTACAATAATACCGCACCAAAAAACATATTATCGATGCCGCTGACATCCAAGAAAAATAACGCCTATCTATAGGATCCATTCTAAACACCCAATCAATTGAACATAATTTTGCAAGAAGATATTTTTTTAGGCGCATTAACCAGTTGTATAACCCAGCAGTCCGGTTCTTTTTTTATTGAAAAAATCTCGAAGTAATTACCGGGTGCAATCACAGTTTCATGTTCATTGGCGGAGGATATCTTAATCGCACTAACCTGTGATCGAGGAGACAACTCGTAAAGAACAGGTACCCCGCTGTGACCAGAATACTTACCAAAAAAATCTCTTGCTGTTTTCTTTCCCTTATGATGATATTTCCCATCAGTAATGTCAGGAGAGAATGACAAAAAGGCGACATTTTTAAGAACATCACCTGCTTTATAATTCTTTAACGTCACTTCTGATAAGCGAGTCCCTCGATACTGATACTCAGAATAGATATTCGTTCCACCGGCTAAAGAGGCTCGCATGACAGCCAAAGGATCTCCTTTACCAAAAGCACTTTTAAGTTTTTCTCTCATATACTGAGGAAGAAGAGAAGCGCCATCCGTACCTTTTTCTCCGGCTCCAGCTGCTATGGCTTTATCAACCGTTTCGTATACAACTGGCAGTGGTTTTACAAGATATAGGTTACGAGCACGCGTATTGATAAATAAAGCCCCTGCATTTGTTGAATAAAATCGCTGAACATATTTCCGCTCATCGTCCGTGAGTTTGAATGTGGGGTCGCTCATTAATTTGTCTTGAGCAGATTTCTTTTCTATTACTTTCATTATCGCTGATGCCGAGTGCTGAACATAACTCTCATATTCTTGCTCCGGATACGATAAATGTAAAAATTTTTCCACGTACAAACGTATACTGGCATGACGACTTTCACAATAGTCTTTAATTACCTTATCGGCATATTTATGATTGAGGAAGTTATCAACATCTATTTTAACAGACTCATCAAGCGATGGTTGATTGGTGCTCGATACGTTTTTGACGGATTGTGTTGAACTATCAACACTCGATTGTTGTCCCCCTTGAGAGATACTCCCCCCCGAAACAGAAACTCGCGCCAATGCATTGGCGACAGCATCAACATCATCAGCAGGCTTTGCTTTATTTTTTTTCGAATACTCTTGTTCCATAACCCCTACCTCTTTTGCTTTAATAAATCATAATAAGTAAACCTCTCCTTGCTGTGTGATCGTTATAATCCAAACAAGCAATGAAATATCCCGTCCCCAGTCAGAGCCTCTGACTAGGCAGCCGCACTGAGTTTTTTCAAACAAATCATCAACTCCTGGAGTTCCCGGGGTAGGTGGAACAATGTTGATAAATCGAGCATAAATACCGCAGCACTAGTGCACATCAATAACCGGTTATTTCTCTATGGAGACTGGCCGTTGTTGATTGGAGCAAGGCAGATAAAATACCACAAATCAGGTAAAGCCAGACCATCACAGTATTAAACACCTGGCATTGCCTATGCACTGACATACATCATTTCGCTCCAGTAAAGCGATAACCTTATGATTTAAACTGCACAAACACTTAAAAACAACAGATAAAAAAGAATGAGATACCCCTGCCTTAAAAAACTTCATTCGTTGATAACCTAATGTTATCAAAGCAAGGCACACGCCAATAAATTTATTATATCCACAGACTGAATGTCACTCATCTTAAACAGTTAAGTGACCGCAGTCCTCGCGGTTCGACTCTGACATTCAATGCCTATCCCGTGTCAGGCATCAATTTTGGCTGGTATGAAGGACTGGATGTCACAGAGGACAGCTGACGTCACCTTCAGGGCAGTTCAGTAAGCTCAGTAGCTCTTGAGTTCGCTGTTTTGTCTTGTCCTGAAGACATATAGCTGTGTTCATCGGATTGACCGTGCCATCACTGGATTTATACGTTTGGAATTTACAGTCGGCATCGCGATAACTGATCCATTTATTTTGAGCAGACTTCAGCAGATTTTTTTGATCGCCAGAAGTCAGTTTCAAAATTTTCTGGTAGGTAGTGTTCAACTCTTTATCTGCTTTTTTGTAGTCTGCATAGGCGCATTCATTCATGTCCAACTGAGTTTGAACATTGTCGCAATCAGCCGCGGTAGTTTGAAACAATGGAAACAGGAATAACAATGCAGCAATCATTTTTTTCATACTTCCGTCCTGTACACGTAATAAAGCGAGAATGAGTCATCATAAGTAGTGCCCAACGGGTTTATCCCAATTGGCACTTTAAAATGAAGCTACTGCCCAAGCAATTGATAGAAGGTTGGATTATCTACACATTGTCCACCACCGCATTCGAGCACGGTTGAGACCAGGTTGGCGGCAATCACCAGGGCAAACAGCAGCATGGCAAGCTTCCCCCACAACGAAACGGTGAATGTTTCTTCTGCTACCTGCCGATCTTTGCCCAGCATCATCATCACGGCAATCGCCACTACGGCGATAATGGATGACAGCAGAGCCCAGGTATAGAAATGCAGCCCCAGGAAGGTTGAACCGTAACCGGCATCACCTGGCAGGATATGCAAAAACATCTGACGCGCTGCGATCGAACCGGTCACCACACAGCCAAACAACGCCATACCGTAATGTGCCCCCTTAATGCCGAAGCGCACATTGAATAAGAAACCGCAGCCAATCAATATCAGACCGACGCGCTGTAACAAACACAGTGGGCAGGGTAAATCAAACAGCGCCAGTTGATAATAGAAAGCCACCGAGAGCGCGGCGCTAATGCCAAACAGGCTGAGTGTATTCATCCCTATGGGCAGGCCATTATCTTTAGGAAAATTTATTGAAATTGCCATGATTAAATTCCGTTCAGAAGGAAAGAGGTAGCGGATCGGTGGCGTGGTGTTTGAACCAGAATAAAGTGATAATCAACAGGATAAACCACAGGATATACGTTAATTTCTTTTTGCCAGCAATCGTACTGAGCACCGCGCCCAAAGCGATAAGAAAGGGCAGGAACATATACATGAAAAATCTCCGTGATTGCAGAATGACAAAATAGTGTAGGGATATTGTAGTTGATTTATTGGGCTTTATGTCATAATAACCGTATCTTTACTTTTCCAATGAGAGAATATTCTTAAACTCCCGAGGCATCGCTTAAATGGAGAACCCCTCCTTTTATTGTTAGATTCATGGCGTCGCATCCAGGTATTTCCTTCAAACAATTGCCACTCACGGCCTCCCCCCCTCCAGCACATGGCCGCCAGCCAGCCCTGATTTTTCTTGACGGGGAGCCCGAGCCGGTTGTCGGTAAAAGCTCTTGAGTCCCCATTTGTCAGGATGAATAAAATAGCGTTTTCTGGCATGCAAATAAGAATTAGGCCTCTCCTCAGTTGAGTTCAAAATTGAAATCAGGGTTAATCTAACGGTTCAACGAACATATCCATCGCAAACCCCTTATATTGAAGGTGCCTAGTTTATTTACTCTTTTCCTTTAGCCCCGTGGGTAATGCATCACTGAACTTTCTGAACCGGGCCTCTTTGGCTACCTGATACCCGTCAATCTCATTGTTGGCGATCTCTTGATTTATCAGCGCAGCCGGAAATCCTTTTTGGCGCATCTCTTGTTTTATCCGTGTGGGGCCGTACGGTCACCTTGTGAGCGTACCTTGTGAGCGTACCTTCCGCGCTTCCGGTGGTGGCCTAGGCTGCCCGCCGATGAACTTCAGTCAGCTGCCGTGGTTTCCCTGGCGCACTGAGAGCACACCGCTTACACGGGTTCCAGTACGATGGTATGACCGGTCGCCGACTTACCGAGCAGTCGGGTGCCCAGACCGAACTCTGCCATGACGTACATAAACCGCTCAACGTCACCGATGACACAAAAGGGTATCGGGTGCAGATGGCGTCCGTCCTGGGCAAAGGCGGCGTTCAACGCCGCTTTTTCGACGTAGAACCCATTGTGCTGTGACGGCACCGGCATTACGCAGGACTTCCACTCTTTCGCGTCCAGCACATAATTGTCCCAGCCCTGATCTTTCAGGGTTTCGGACGCATAGGTGAGCCGGAACAGGTCGGATTGTGCGGCCAGATTGCCACTGCAGGAGCGCCAGAGGTACTCAAGATGCTGGCGCAGTTTGCTGGCCGGTCCGTGTTTGCGGCCGCGCTCAAGTAACCACTGAATGTCAATAGCCACGCTTTTGGGGAAGCGCTTTTGCTTTTGGGCAGTGGACAGCCAACGGGTCAGGAACAGGTTTTCGGCATACGGCGTGCTGCCCGCGCCATCCTGACGGGCCAGCCCCAGCGCCACCAGAGCGCAGAACGCCAGATGGCTGAGCGCTGAGGTGGTGCTCTCTGTGAAAATAGATTCAGTCTTGTTTAGCAATGGCTGCCCTGCCCGTCGAAACGAAGAATTAGTGGCGGATCTACGCCAGGTCGTCAGCGGTTAGACCGGTAATCTGCATCACCGTCTCGCAATCGAGGGCGCTGGTGAGTATTGTGCAGGCAACTTCGCGTTTGCCTTCATGGCGCCCTTTATCAGTCCCGCGTTGTTCACTTAATTGGATACCCTTCTGTACCCGCTGTTGTGCAATAGTCATCCGTTCATCATATTACGAGACAATTGGGTTCTGTCGCATCTCCGCCCAGCAATATTTTTATATGTAGACGCTACATTCTAACCATGAACTTCAGGTAAAGCAGGTGCCAGTGGCCGCTATTATGGGGTGGCGCCTTTCAACCCACTTTCAGCGCTAACGCCCGTTAGCTGGTTAAGCTGAAGGACACCATTATGCTTCTGTCGCATTAATGACAGAGTGTCGGCAGAAGTTGCACTTCCTGCTTTTTAGGCAGCCAACAGATAAAATTTTTCCGCTGGTGACAATCCATTACGTTGCGGATGTTAATATTATCCCTTGCGTATCATGAGAGTCAACTTAATGTAGCCAAGAGCATTTGTGCCCACTAAAATACGACATTCCCTGGCATCAATCTATTCGACGCTTTATATTAATGGGCTTTTTCTCCACAAGATTATTCACCATTAGTTAAAAAATTGAGTCAACGGTTCCCTGTAACACGCGCTTCTTCATCCGGGCCGTGCTAATAAGCATATCAGTGTAGTGAACCGGTCAACCACAACCTTTAGGTGGTGTATTCTCAGTCCATGCAGCAATGGCTAACTCATCAAGCCAGACCCTCTGCGAACCGCGCCGCCTGAGCACCTTATTGTAGACTAACCAATTGTTGATTTTAAACTTTTGCTTCATCATAGGACCTGACGCGGAAAAAACGGTAGCGTTCAGAACCGCCAATCTCCCGAAAGTGCGATTTATTCAACAAAGCCTACCTAGTGTTTGACTCACATCACTGGAACTGCAGTAGTTAAACAGAGTTTCTGACCTTTGAGTTTATCATTATAATAAAGCAATAATTACAGCTAGCGATTGCGCTCACGCAACAATTTCTTAAATACGTGAGCGCAACATTATCCATACTGAAAATCAAATTACCGCCTTAATTACTCATTTTTTATTTCTCTCCACAGCATCCCAACATGAGGTGCACTATCTCTATCTTTAACACGACCTCGTTCATTGGTCCTCATATAGTACTTGCCGTCATGTTCCACTTGAGCACCGCACTGATACTCACCGCTCCCACTCCAAGATGCGACACCCGACTTATTCTTCACATCCTCAGAAACACTCGAATTATTCTTCACACTCTCAGAAATATTTGTCGTTTGAGCAGGTACTGGGCTACTACAACTATATTTATCTCCCGTTAGTCCCATTTTATTACAAACCGTTGTTAACACATCATGTGGCGTTGCCCAATCACTGTGCCAATTCCCTTTATCATAGCGGACGTCTTTAAACAAATCCCACATGATAATACCATCTTTATGTTGTTCAATAACTTTATCAACAGTAGCGGTAAGCTCTTGTTTCCCTAACGGCAGGCCACCTGTTGCAGGCGCACCGACTTCAAAGCCCACCAAGATAGGTGGCGCGATATTTAAACGTTGGGGATGCATTTCCACTGCCGGCCAAGGCTTACCCGTTGCTGTGATCGCAGCCCCTGCCGTGGCATCCTGACCCGCCTTGAGCCAGTTGATATATTGGTTATAATAAAAATTCACTTGACCAGGAAGGTCACAAGGAATGTTGCCCCTCTCCGGACCACAATCCTTCTTATCCAAATCATATGACATAATACCAATATAACTTAGACGATTAATCGTATCTGGATAGAGCAGAGCCGTATTATAAATTAAACCATAAAGATTCCCCCCCCACCATGCACCACCCAGTGTACTTACCTTATCAAAAACAGTGCCATAGTTATCTGACATATTTGGTATCCCGCCAACGGCTGGACCCGCAGTGCTCACTTTCAGCTTGTCAGTACCAGAAGACTGCTTATCAATGGCGCGATAGATAGCTTGTAGTATGGCATTGTACTTTTGGATAGTGAATGGCATCGCCATCGAGTATTTATCCTTACCATTGTCAGCCTTAGTCGTCATCTTCTCCATTCGGTCATCATAAATATTATGCCCCTCCTTCCCCGTCGGATCGACATTACCTAAACGCATTAAATCGACAGATGACATATTTTTTTTAGCAGTTACATTTTTACTGTCTGGTATAAGTTGCCACTCTTTCGCATTAATATCCGCATGCCAGAACTCTTCGTAATCAACATCAATCCCCGTCGCACCCAAATCATAAGCAAGTTGGACTATATTGCCGTATGCTTTTTTGGCGTCATCACCAACAATCGCACTTTCAAATTCTGGCCGTGGAATTCCCCCCTTAGACATAGGATTAGGGAATGTATCGTAAACCGCACCTTTCTCATTACCGCAGGCATTTGCTTTGCCTGCAGTTTTATCATAAATTTCCGGATTACAACTAAAGTTCCACCCACCCACTGCGATATACGTTGAAACACCCTGTGCTTTTAAGTCAGCAATGATACTTTTTAGCTGTTTGAAATCAGAAATAGCTTTGTCTTTGCTTACCTTTTCATTACCTACCTGTCTCCCATCCTTAACCTCACACATATAAGCAAACAACCCAGTACACGCCAGTGAACCTGATGTGTAATTTGTGAGGCTGGGATGTACAAAGGAAATCACTATCGTGTTAAACGATGCCTTGTTTGAGGCAATGTTATCACTGAGTTTTTTCAAGTTATCGAGACCGGAGTATTCATCTTGCCCAGACAGGTAATACGCAGATATAGTGGGTTGTGCCGCCAGTACAGAAAATGGCATGCCAGCGAAAAGTGAAGCGCCCAAGGACAGGGTCGCTAACGCTTTTGATTTAAAACCTATTTTGGAACCGTTATGTTCTATCATAGCCTTCCTCATATCGTCATAAACTTTCATCATAAGCATCACAGCATTAGCATGACTCATCATATTAGCTGATTACATACCCCCTCCTTTACACAGACTTAGCCACTTGATTGATATTAATTTGGCCAAAAGCACCCCAAGCTAAAAAATCCCCATGAAATAATGGATTGTGGCCATAGACTCCGGGGAAGGAATTACCCGTAAGTGAGCGTTTAATTCCCCCCCCCCCAACATATTAAAACCTATCCCTACCAACAAACCATATCGCACCGACATAAAAAAGAGGATTACTCTTACTGCAATACTGCGAGATTTTATAATCCTCATTCAGTCACCAAGCACAAAGTCAGAAGAAATGATTTAACTAGAATTCTCAGCCACTATTGCGGCTGAGAATTACATAACAACTTTAAATTTTTAAACAAATTTATCCACAACGGAAAGATTTCACTTTATTACTTCATACACGAGAACATCAGCAACATTCAAAAAACTCTTCTTTGTATCGTCAGGATTTGCCATGGGAGCCCCATGAATTTGAAGTTCAAGACCACGCTTCACTTCACTAGGACTGTTAAACGTGCATTTAACCTCGATCCACTCATTTTTTTTCTTTTCATCAGGAAGTGCTTGATCCCATAGAGGCTGATGGGCATCGTGGTAATTCAAGGAAATCTTCCCTCCAAGTTCGCCGCATACATTCAATGAAATTTCGTATATCTTACCGCTTTTAATGTTAATAGGCTGCCTAATGGTCTCTGTACTACCCACTTTGCAATATGGCTTTATTGTCTTCACTTCCATCTCGCCAATAACTTCGCTCAAGCCGCCAAAAGTACGTGAAAAAGCCCAGCCAGAGACTTTGTTATCTTTGGTTTTAGTGAAATCGCCATTCTTAATCAAATTTTCACTCATTATATAACCTCACGTGTGTTTTTAACATTATATACCTACCAGACACCTGGCATTATTGAGTGTAGTTGGGCAACTATCTTTAGCAAGTTTTTCAATGTAAAATCACTATACTCAGAGCATGATTAACAGCTGCGCAAACTTGTTAAAGTCAATACACAGCAGACACCTTACTGTCAGTAAATTACGTATTAAGCATATACTGTCAGAGCGGGCGTTTATTTATTGCATCCAGTGCAGAAGAGGGCCTATTTTTTACTGTACACATGACTTATAACGCCGATGTACAGTCACAACAATAATGCTAGCCACAAAAACCCATAATCATTTAAATCCAGCAAGCGTTCGCTTTGCTCTCGCCTCACGACACTGTCGACTGATACACTGTGAAAGTTACCGACTTATCTTATATGTGAGCCGGTGGTCGGTTTAGGCTGGAATACGTAATGTCCTCATACACATCATTGTTCCTTCCTATATTTTGAACATAACCGCCCTGAACACCCTCATTTTTATCATGATGTTTATCGGTTCGTTTTACTTCGCGTTTATACATACCGACCTCCATTCTCGCACGCTATAACACCGCGACACATGAGTGATAAATAAAAGTGGCAACATTGGCTTTGCAAAAATAACCCTTCACAGCCCCCACACGCTTACACTTCCATATTTACGGGAATAATATGAGGCAAGGTGTCAATAAACATCAATGTGAATACAGGCCACCGACAATGCTTAGGTCATGACCCGCTTTTGACATAAGGATGCTCGGGCCTCGCACCAGTGTCGCTCACTCCATTTCTCCGCTAACGCCAAACTCGCCAACCAATAATACGCCGCATCCTCAAAGCAGGCGTCTCGCTCCAGCAATGCCGCTTGCTCCATCAGGGCGAACAAACGCTTTCGGGGGGTATTAACACACATTGCGTTCTTGCTCATTGTGCTCTTTCTCATTCGTCTCTCCTGACAATGCACACCCTTCAACCACCTCAACCTTGTTCACAGACAACGATGACACCGTGATACCAGCGCCATCATCTCTTCCCTTTCCCTTCCCCCACCTCACTGAGCCAGCCGCACTGACTCGTCGACACAAAATGCTGCATCAAGCCTTGCAAACCCGACGCATTCAGTTTTTTTAGGGCTTTTTGTTGCAAAGTATACAACGTCTTGCTGCTACAACCCCGCCGCTGAGATTGCAGATAAATGGGGATTTCCTTCAAGGAGTTCGACAACACTTCACGCTCGGCCGAGGAGAGTCTCAACGCCGGCATGTACGGTAACACCTCATCGTCACCTTCCTGCGACAATGTCCCCTGCGATAGCACCACTCGGCGTAGCCACGTAACGGGACTCTGTGCACACACAATACGAACAGGATTGCGCATCCCACAACAAACCAGCACGCGTCTGATCATAACATTGGCCTCAAAAGGGGAGAGCACGATCAGACGCAGGAATCCCGCTGCGGCCATCCTTTTCCCCTCCAAATACAACAGCTGCTGTAATGCCAGAGCTGGCTTGGGCGGCAAACGTAAAATCAGGCACCGCTCTACAGGGACCCCATCTGAAAACGCATCCTCCACCCGGACATGGTCTCTAATACCCACATCATAAGAGGCGCCAAGCATCAGCATCTGCCGCAGCCCCTGTCGTCCATATTGGCAAGAATCAACCACAGTGATCCCCGAAGCCCGGTTGACATGACGGTAAGACAGGGTGGCTTTTGTTCCCACAAAGTGCTCACTGTGATACATATCGTTTGTCACGGCACGGCCTCCCATCCCTGTCCCTAACCACCTTTGTATTCCTCATGAATACCTCTCCGCCCGTCATGACAGTGCACACATTTTCCATCATCGATGCCTCCGGATTGTCCTTACTCAAGCCCTTGTCACTCATATCGCATTCACTCATCTAACATCACGCGGTTAGGACGCTGCAAAAACCAGCGGCGTAACCGTTGCTGTTCCTGTTCGCGGACTTTGCGCGCAGCAAGTTCAGCAACCCCCTCCTCAGCACAACGTCTCCTGCGAGAACTTCGCCTATCAACAATGTCCATCGGCGGCAAAGCCAAGATGCGCACGGCACCTCGCCGTGGTCGCAAAAATGAGATCTGCGTTTCAAAACGAGAAAAGTAACGCAACACTGCCCGCGCACGGCTCGTCTCAACCCTGAATGCCTGGTGCACGGCTTTCGCCGTCAGATCGTTCCCCGTACACCACCCCCAGTGCGCCGCCATCAGATACAACGGCAATGAGGGCAAATGTGACAGGCACTCCGGCCTATAAAATGTCTCTCGCTCACGCTGACACGCGTTCTTATCAATGACAGTCCCATCCTTTTTTTGTTGGCCTACCATTTACCCTCCTCACTGACACTCTTGTATTAAAGACCCAAGACATGAGATGCATTGCCACCGAACCTAATAGGCATAACCCAACAACGGGATAACAAAAACTCGCCCACATAACGGCATCTCGATGCGGATAGGAAAATAAAAACGTTAATTAAATAAATTTTAAATAGATTCAAATGACTTTAAAGAGCCACAAATGACATTTTGAATAAAACAATAAACAGAAGGATAGCACCCACGGAAATAATGAAGCACGTTTGATTCATATATCACCCGAGATAAAAAATAACTAACAGCATCAACAAAATTCCCTGTATAACTTCACCACACATCAATGAAGCTATAACACAGATATACGTCATGATGTCATCAGTAACGTTATAATAGATTTGACAGAGTGAATGAAGAGGACGTTTCAACACACTGTGTTTTTGCACAATACGCAATAAAGATATCACTGACGGACAATAGTATTATGCCTGTATCATCTTATTATTGGCCATCTTCGCCGTGACCGCATACACCGCAGACTGCACGCTCGTCTCCCCCACCACCAACGTCGCCTTCAGTCCAGCACCCGCCTGACCCGCGACATAGCGCGCGACGTAGGTCCCATCGCGGTTGTCCGTCCAGGTCACCTCCTGTGACTTGGCGTGTGGCACGCTCACCCTCAGTACCGATGCCAGGCCAGTCTCCGCGTTGCCCTGCGCATTTTTCACCGTCACCGTTACCACCATTTCACCACCGGCAACATAGCTAGCCTGGCCCAATGCAATGCTCGAAAGCGCCGTCTTGATATCGATAACCCTTGCATCAAAGGTTTCAATCGGCACGGGCTTCTCTCCATCGTTCAACAAGAATGGCACGGTGACGGAATATAACAGTGATAATCGAGGGCGGTGTCCCAAGGCTTGCCAAAACGTTCCTAAACTGGTCAAGTTTTCCTGCGGGGGGATCACTCGAGCATAGGCTCCCTCAATCCCTTCCAAGACACGATGGTTCAACAAGGCCTGCAGCGTCTTGGTGATGGTCTGTATCGCCTGGTTATCGGGGGCACTATCCGGGCCTTTACTGTCTTTTCCCGGTGATTGAGTTTCCCAATACGTAATCAGGTAGTTACAATTTAAATTAACCCAGCTCGCATGTGAGGCGTCTGGTACCGTTCTCAAAGAAGGGTACCGACTTTGTCGCAATTCCAAATCTTCATGTACATCATACAAAAATACACTTACCGTTGGTGCCGGCTGCACACTGTTCATTTCTGGCAGGTCAAACCGAATATCAATAGCATTGTTAAAATACTTCTCCAACACCGTTTTTAGCGCGGTATTTACTTTCACAATAGTATCTTCAGACATTGTCACCTCACGCATAATAAAAACATTCAGAGCGGTAAGCGCCCCAGTTTGGCAAGCTCTCGATTGATCGCCTGCTCAATATGATACAACTGTATGGCTTCAGCGCCGGCATCAACGGCCAACACCGTAGCCAACAACGCCACATTACGGATATTGGCGCCCGTCAGTTCACTCCTGGCCGCCAGAGAGGCGATGTCGACCTCCTCAGCAACGCTCAGTGTCGATGGCCATATTGACCGCCACATCTCTTCCCTCAAGGCGAGGTCCGGATACGTAAAGCGCGTAATGAAGGTAAATCGTCGATTAAACGCACTGTCGAGATGACTGCGGTTATTGGTGGCCAGAATAACTAAACCGGGATAGGTTTCCAGCCGTTGAAGCAAATAGGACACCTCAATATTGGCATGCCGGTCACGCGCATCTTTGGTCTCACTTCGCTTGCCAAACAAGGCATCGGCTTCGTCAAAAAATAATACGCCACTGTCAGCCTGAGCCAGGTCGAAAATCCGCGACAGGTTTTTCTCGGTTTCCCCAATGAATTTATCCACCACATTGGGCAAGTCCACCTTAATCAAATCGACCCCCAGATGTTGGGCGATGACTTCAGCCGCCAGGGTCTTCCCCGTGCCGGATTCGCCATAGAACAACACGCTGACACCGGTTTCAGCCCCGGCCTTACGCTGAAAATGCGCATTGATAATGGTCTCCTTCAACCGAATGGTCGACAGGATTTCCCCAAGCTGCCCTTTCAACTCCGCAGACACCACTAAATCCTCAAAGGTGCGACGAGGCGTGATGCGCTGTGCCAACTTACCGAAGTTCATCCGCGAGCGATAAGATAATGCCGAGTGCAAATTCGCCATGACAAGTTCGGGCGACTCTTTTATCGCACGATAATAATCCGCCTCGCTGAGCAACCGCGAGGCATCCGCGGGACAAAAATGATAACGCTGGGCGAGCGTCCGTACCGCTTGCTCTTCTTCATCGTCGAAAAGGGCCGGCCACGCGGCTTGTAACCCCTTCACTTTCTCCTCCAGAGACGGGGATGGCATAACTAAATAGACGTAGGGCAACGCTCTGAACCCAGGTACTTCAGCAGGGGTTTCCGGCAAAATAAAAAGCGGCAAACAAACCTGCGGCAACAATTTCTCCAAGGTTCGGATAACGCTGCTCTTGCCTGTCTCGGGCTCACTGAAACTCCCCAAAATCAACACGGCATTATCCAATAGGGTGTCACGCACAATGTCCGTGGTTATCTGCTTTTGTTTTTCAACAGACAACTCATGCATATCGCTGACATCAAAGCACGATACCGTACGCGCTTCTGCAGCCAATATGTTGGCCAGAGCGTGCTCCCGGCCATCTCGCTGATTGCCTTCAATCACAACGACCGGCGCAGGGATCTCGAGAAAAGCGGGGGCTGCGCGGGACAACGCCGACGCCAGTTCTGGGGGACTCCAGGCCACATTGTCGCGCTCTACCCGACGATAGAATGCGTAGCGTTGACTGGACAGCGTTCCATTGCCACAAAAAAACTGCCAGACCGACTCATGGACGACATAAGACTGCGCCATCGCACTGCCTTTTCCAGCTTGAGTTTCAGATAACAGAGCGAACTGAAACAACGGGGATGCCGGATGCAAGGCGGCCTGCAGCAGGCGATACTTTATTTGCGAGCCGGAAAATAATCGGACCAAGACGGCCCGACTGACCCCGTCTTGAAACCCACCATAAGGCAGTTGACTGTAGTCATCACTCAAACGCGGCAACAAGGCCGCCAACAGCACCCCCTGTTCAAACGGGGTCAGGTCAAAAGCCGACGAGAGAAACTGCAAGCGGTGACTCAATTCCTCATCCTGGTCAGGCAGATAAATCCCAATGTCCTCTACATCAAAATAAGGCGGATGCGGATCGCTCAAGTAACCGTCGATATGTTCAACAGGCACAAAGAGAGGCTGCATCGGCTCGGGCGGCTCACCGACACGTAGCAAATAATCCCGCTGAAAAAGCAAGGCAATGCGCCCAATATGATAACTGAAGCCCTCATGTTCGTGGATGCCGCGCTCCGCAGAAAACGGCAAGGAGTCAAATGCGAATGTCATGGGGATATCCTAGATGGTGTATGAGTCCCCCACCTTAAACCTGCAAGGGAGCCGTATAAGGGAAATGATTATTTTAGATGTGGCCGTCCATGCGGTCACCCTGGTGATATCTGAGACGAAGTATCATTTCGCCCTGAGATATTTAACTCAGACAGAGACACAGAGAGAATAATTCATGTACATGCTGGCGACACAATGAAAAAAACCGCCAATCATTTATTAATCCACCTTCATTAACATCCAGAAAATCAAGGGTATCGTTACAATAATGATAATAAAAATCGCAATTGAGATAATGATTTCATAAATCACGTTTAGCTCCCCAATGCCTTGATGCAGACCTGCGCTGAATAAAAAGATCTGTAGCGAATAATAACGCCGTCGAGAATGCACTGCGGATAGTCAGCATGGACCGTAGAATCGTCCTATTCTTCGGTTCTGCACGCAGTGATAAAGCGAACTACTGTTGTATGAACTGGCCGGTTGCCAGCACGGTACTACACAGACATCCAGTTGTTATCGGAGACAAAACCGGCCTCCTTCTGCGCCACTACAAAGAACACTATCCGGGCAACAGAGCCACAAATTCCGCAGGTAAACAGCGGTTCTCCTGTCAGAGACCATAGCAGTACATCTTTGCCTATGCAGGTTGCGGCTACATGTCTGAAAGACATCCCCACGAGGTTACTGTTCGATAAATAAAAATGACAGAATACTGCGCTTTGATTACGCTGACAGTTATGAAACAACAAAATGCTTCCTCATTAAACAACGCACAAATTTGCTAGTCCTGCGGCCTCGTCAGCGCACTGAAAAATCCGTGGCCTGTTTCACACCTGCTCACATCGAGAATGCGTATCAGTGGCTGACTCGTCAGCGCAGTCATTATCCCGATAACGCCGACATATGGGACCTACGCTTTCGCTGGCCGCAGGCGCAAGAGCGCATCCTCAGCGCCGTTAATACCCGGACATATGTCCTGTCTCCGTTACAGATTGTGAAAAAGGCTTCAGGTGAGTCCGTAGCTCTCTGGTCTTCATCCGATGCCTTGGTCCTGAAGATGCTCACCGAGATGCTGGAAACGCAGTTGCCGGTGCATCCGCTCTGTGAGCACGTCCGAGGCCACGGCGGCGGGCGGCAGAGCGCCATTCGCGTCGACCGGCACCTCCGTGCGCGTCGAACGCCTTTTGTGTTTCGCACAGATATCAAAGGCTATTACGCCAACATTGACAAAACCCGGCTGTACGACCAACTCTGCCGACACGTCAGTCACCCAGTACTGCTTAACCTCCTCTGGCAGTTCCTAAACTACAGCGTGGAGCAGGGTGGGAACTTCCACACCCCGCGCAGAGGGATCAGCCGGGGTGCTGCCCTGAGTCCGCTACTGGCCGCCTTTCACCTGTATGAGACAGACCTCCACTTTGAAAAACATCAACCGCGTGTCCGCTACGCTCGCTACATGGACGATTTCCTTATCCTGGCACCGACTCGCTGGCTGTTGCGGTGGGCAGTGCGTGACCTGAAACGGCTGATGGCGGAATACGGCTTCACCCTTCATCCGGACAAAACGCAGTTGGGTTACACCGCCCAAGGATTTGATTGGATGGGATTATGGTTTAAGACAGGCGGGATGCGGACCATCGCACCCCGCGCCGTGAGTAAGCACCGCCAGCAGTGCCGCCGGCTTTATGAGCAAATCCGGAACCTGAGTCCGCACGATCAGGCAGCTCGGATGGCGCAGTACCGCAGACGGTGGGTCCGGGCTCTGGTACCGCCCGGACCGAGTTTTGCCGTTGGTCGGTTTATTTTGCCCATGCCACCCAGAATGACGGCTGTTAGCCTTTTGTGTGGCACGTCCTGGGCGCATGCTAACCATATGCGTCCCGCGGTTATTCGGCAGTTCCTCCGTGTAGTCAAGTGCTAGAACTAACTCGGGGAATCGCCTGGGTCTACGGCGGCTATAAATCCTTAACTATGGCTACAAAATGTCGCCCGTAAAACGAGAACCGGCTGTGTTCGGAATTCTCGTCTATCGCGTTAATGCCAAAACTTTCGCGAGGTACTAACAACCTATGCCGACCGCCGGGCACCGTCGCTAACCAATATCCGGCCCCGTCGCTGCTCATCAGCGGTCCCTTGTCCGATATTAACTGCCATCCGCCGTCGTATTTGCTTAGATTTCCCCACTCGTTTACTAGTGTCTTTACAATGCGCACACCGTGGGCTGCTAAAAAATCGGAAATGCCTGGCATCCGACCGTGGCCGGACGCCAGTGCCTCAGCTTCCGCATATGTCATAATCGTGTTCTCCTCGTTAGTGAACCATTTCTTCAGTTTGAATTTATACTCGATATAGCTACTGCCCCCTTCTTTTCGCTTCCCGGTAATTGTCACTTCGTTACCGTCGCCCTGACCTGTGAAGGTGACTACACCATCCGTTACCTTCACCCAGGCGGCTGAAGACTCCCAATTATAATCGCTGGCTTTACCATCATTGAGCACCAGGGTAAATTGCGCCCCTCTGAAACCCGTGGTCGGGAAACCCGCGTCATGTGCAAACGTATAACCATTAACACTAACCTCCTTCGGAAAGACGAAGATACTGATTTCCGGACCATCAACTGGAACACCAGGCAACTTAGGGGGCGCGGCACCTATCGGCGTGATTGTCAGTCGAACCTGGTACCCCGCATAGTCCACGCCCGGTACCCAATCCAGCACCTTCGCATCAGTAGATTGTGGTGCCTTCCAGTCACCGGAAGTCCCATATCTGTACTTCCATTGGTAAGTGGATACATCAGCACCCGTACCGTTGGCGACAAAGGCATAACTCACCCCCAGGGATTTGCCAGCCTCAACCGTCGTCGAAGTGGCTTTCACATCCTTAACTTCAGCTGCGGCGAAGATATAATACTTGGCTGACTCCTTCTTATTCTCATCAGCCCATCCGGGTAATTGCAGGCTTGCCTTATTTTCATCGCTGTGAACACCTGCCTTATAGACACCAGAGTAATGCCCTGGCTCCGACTCACTCCAGGTGCCTTCTTCACTATTAGGCACTTTAACACTGGTTGACATTATTTCTTTCAGACCTGTTACTGACTTATCATCTTTATCCTTGAGGACAACGTTAACGGTCATATCCGCACCGGCACGATAAGCATTCTGATCCAGGGTAAACGTCGATTTATCACTTACCGCAGGAGTAGCCACACTAAGCGACAACTCAACCATCACAGGGAACGGCCCTTTTTTATCGTGCGAAGTGCCTAACCCAAGAATGTGGATATCGCCACCCGCTTTCTGTGTAAGATGTAACACCCCATCGAGAGTAAACGCCTTAACGATGCTATCCCAAAGTGTTTTGTCATCACTTCCTTTTATGAACGCATAAAATGTCTCCCCCTCAGGAATTCCTTTCGGTTTTTTTTTCAATTCCTCTTGCAGCTTTTCTTTCAGGTTGATTTTTTCAGCCAGCTGCGGCAACACACTGATAGCAGGGAGCGTTCTTATCTTTCCATTGCTCCGCTGTTTATAGGCATTAACCAGTGCTTGTGAAATCTGCGCTTCCACCTCGCCATCCGCTTTATAATCATCTTTAGCGCCACTGTCGGTTCCTCTGACGGCTCTCTCTAACGCCGTCAGGGATACTTCTTTAAGGGTCTCTTTGATTTTTGTGACACCCTCAGCTGTAATCGCCAAACCTTTGTCGGTCGATGTGATGTAGTTGTTTTTTTCTTCCGTATTGACGTTAACTTTCAGGGCACCTTTCTCATCAAAGGCCAGGCCTGAGGTTTGAGACAAGTTTACCGCCAGCTTATTCCCCTCCACCGTCAATCCTGACTTTGGACCGAGTGCCACGGTCACACCACCCTTATCCGCTTTTATCCCCGCACCTGCCTTAATATGCAGCCCGTTATCGTCAACGGCCAGCCCACTGTCTTGATGCAGCCTCAGCGCCACGCCCTTCTCTGTCGCCGCCAGCGCATTGCCATCCACCTTGACCGAGACACCTTCTTTATTGACCAAGACACCACCGGCAGGAGTAGGAAGGATAGCGAGTTTGCCATCGACATACTTCAAGCCATCCCCTAAGTGCAGGGCAGTCGCATCCTCTTCAGTTGCTCCCAGAACCCTCCCCCCAACAGCAGCTAAGTCAATGAGGTTTCCATAATCTTGCTCATTGGGAATGGCGCCTTCTTTAAAGGCATTTTTCAGTTCTGTGATATTTATCTTTTTATTGTTTCTTTCAGTATCAGCCATGAGCTCGCCTCTTATTTCGAATTTTTGGTTATGTTTGCCTAATACATCACTTATCGGAACCGCCGGACTATCGTCCAGAAATCATTTTCGGCAAACAGACAGAGATAACACGTTTAGAGTGAATAACATCAAGCGGGACGCGGCATCGCAATGATTACTTTCTTCACTTGCTCTTTGTCACGTTTATTTTCGGATTAATTACTTTCACGACAGTGACATCACTGCGATTAATCATATCAGCAAAAAAACAATCTATTTACCCATGCAGCCTTATACCGGACACACTCAAAACACCATTACATGCAGCAGGAAATTAAAAACAATAAACACATTTAACAAAAAAATCATATCGAGTAATGCGGATGCTTAGTAGCTTCCATCCATAAACACCCGCTTACTCAATCGACATCCACGTACAAATTTTAATCAGACAAATAAAACCACCAAATCGCAAAGATCGGCAAATACATCATAAAACAGCTCACCCCTTAATATCGCAGGAGGTAGCACCACTATATAAGTAGTGTCTTTTCTCACTCTCATTCCCAAAGCGGTCCCTAAAATATAAAGACACAGAGCCAGTATCACCCCCAATTACACTATTAAGACCCCCGTTTTTAGCGTTACCCATGTCACTCCTCTCCATGTATATAGAAACCCCATTCTTAGGGAGTTTTTCGGTGCGCCACTTCGCTTCCAACCGCGTTTGGCGAGAAGGCGGCCACATGCTAACCTTATAAAAGCACGCTATCCATGTAATATCTGGCTTGGAAAGGGTGTAGACCTCCACCTCATTACTGTGAACGATATCACCAGATGCAGCAGAATTAGCCCCCCCCTTGGGAGTGACACTCAAGCGAACCGAATACCCTGCATAGCTGGCGTCTGGCGTCCACTCCTTCTTTTTGGCCGCAGGAGTATTCGGCACCTTCCAGCGCCCTCCCTCCAAGTACTCCCACTGGTAAGTGGATACATCACTTCCAGCACCATTCGGATTATAGTTATAACCCGTCACATCAATCGGCTTATCGGCCAGCGATATGCTGGGCAGATTCACAGTGACTATCGGCAGGCTTAATTTATAGATATCTACCGGATTACTGCAGGCTTTTTCACCGGTCAATCCAGAAGCATGAGCGCTATCTCCTCGCGGTGTGGCGCACAGCCGAACCTGATACCCTGCATAACTGGCATCAGGTGTCCATTTCCTCTGCTTAGCCGCCTGAGCATCCGGCACATGCCAGCGCCCCCCCTCCAAGTACTCCCACTGGTAAGTGGATGCGTCATTCCCAGAGCCATTCGAAATAAACCTGTACGTTACATCAAGTTCTTTGTCGACCGGGGACGAAGCTGGAGCGCTCAAACCCGTAATTTTCGGAGCACTATAGATGTACACCACCCCAGAATGGACGTCATTGCCAGTAATCAGAGGATATCTCTTCCCTCTCGGTGTGATCCTAAGGAGAACAGAGTACCCCACATAGCCACTATCCGGCGTCCACCTCTTTTCCTTGGCCTTTGGATCATTCGGTACCTTCCATTCATCATTCTCCCAGTACTCCCATTGATAAATGGAGCCATCGTCACCAGTACCATTCGAAACAAAGGTGTAGCTCACATCAAGAGCCTTGCCAGCTAGGGACGAATCGGGGAGACGTGTTACATCCCGCACCTCTGGGGTACCAGCAATCGTGATCAGGTCAGACCCAGCAACACAAACCTCACTCCCCTTGATGCTTTGCTCCTTACCCTTAGGGGTAACACAGGCGCGAACAACATCTCCTGCGTCATCACTTCCCGGGGTATAGACATTCCCATCGAACTTGCTGTTACTAGTAAATAGCTTCCACTCGCCATTGCTGTTCCGCCACTGCCACTTGACCGTTGAGTCATCAGCGCCCGTACCGTTCGCCACAAAACCGTACTCGGCCTGCAATTTCTGACCAACCTGACCACTTCCCTTGATGGTGACCTTATTATCCTTCACTGCCGGAGCCGCGAAGATACTGATTTCCGGGCCATCAGCTGGAACACCAGGCAGCTCAGGGTGCAACGCACCTTTCGGCGTTATCGTCAGTCGAACCTGGTACCCCGCATAGGTCGCATCAGGCTTCCAATCCTGCTTCTTCGCATCTGCAGATTGTGGCGTCGTCCAGTCACCGGAAGTCCCTTGTCTGTACTTCCACTGGTAAGTGGATGCATCAGTGCCCGTGCCGTTGGTGACAAAGGCATAACTCACCCCCAGGGATTTGCCGGCCTCAACCGTCGTCGAAGTGGCTTTCACGTCCTTCACTGCCGGAGCCGCGAAGATACTGTAGACCGCCGGACTGGCCGTGGCGCCAGTGAGCGTCAGCGTCGCCTGCAGGCCCGTGCCCGCCTGGTCTGCCGTGTAGGTCGCCGTGTAGTTGCCGGCCTGCTCGCGCCACTCACCTTTCAGTGTCGCATGCTGCACCGCCACCGCGTCCATCAGGCTTGACGCCTGACCGCCGACCGCGTTGCCCTGTGCATCCTTCAACGTCACCGTCACCTGGATGTCACTGCCCGACACGTAGCTGTCTTTGTCGACCGCCAACGTCGCCGCACTCACCGCGCCCGCCGTGATGGCATAGACCGCCGGACTGGCCGTGGCGCCACTGAGCGTCAGCGTCGCCTGCAGGCCCGTGCCCGCCTGGTCTGCCGTGTAGGTCGCCGTGTAGTTGCCGGCCTGCTCGCGCCACTCACCTTTCAGTGTCGCATGCTGCACCGCCACCGCGTCCGTCAGGCTTGACGCCTGACCGCCGACCGCGTTGCCCTGTGCATCCTTCAACGTCACCGTCACCTGGATGTCACTGCCCGACACGTAGCTGTCTTTGTCGACCGCCAACGTCGCCGCACTCACCGCGCCCGCCGTGATGGCATAGACCGCCGGACTGGCCGTGGCGCCACTGAGCGTCAGCGTCGCCTGCAGGCCCGTGCCCGCCTGGTCTGCCGTGTAGGTCGCCGTGTAGTTGCCGGCCTGCTCGCGCCACTCACCTTTCAGTGTCGCATGCTGCACCGCCACCGCGTCC
>NZ_JBCPSR010000014.1:0-37484 GCF_051129805.1 Serratia sp. Je.1.23.a
CCCATGCCGAACTCAGAAGTGAAACGCCGTAGCGCCGATGGTAGTGTGGGGTCTCCCCATGCGAGAGTAGGACACTGCCAGGCATCAATTAAGCCAAGAGGCCATCCGCAAGGATGGCCTTTTTGCTGTGTGCGAAAGAAAAAAGGCGCAGCCAGGCTGGGTCTTGCTAGCCGGTAATCTGCACTTTCCTACGAATAAATTCCTGCCAGTTATATTCGCGATTATAAATATGGTTAATGTTTAAAAAACATAACTGTTTTCGGATGAATGTAAATCAGCCCTAATTGGATTGGTTTGGCTCTCAACAATAAGTGCACCCACCAAGAAAAACTTTTATTAATCATCTTAACCATTATCTCTAATGTATTACCTAATTAATTTATATAGAAATTACCTTATAAAACAATTAGAAATATTTCATCTATGGATGATCTCCAGATAAAAGCAATATCAATGAAAACAAATATTAGTCTGACGTACCGAATCGAGTAGACTAGGTGGAGGTTCATTTCCGTATAGGTATTTATCGTTATGTCTACTGAAAGCGCGTCATTAAAAAACCACAATACCTTTGCGCTCCCGGTCAACGCAGCGCATCTGGTCATTGCCAACACTATCGAATTAATGATCAAGGTTTGGCAGAAAACGCAGAAGCGCCAAGAGCCGCTGCTGGTACTCGGTGAAGGAAGTAACGTCCTGTTTCTTGAAGACTTTGCCGGTACGGTCATGATCAATCAATTGAAAGGCATTGATATCAGAGAAGAAAAGGATGCCTGGTTCCTCCACGTCAGCTCAGGTGAAAATTGGCATGGCCTGGTTTGTCGGACCCTGGATATCAGCATTCCTGGCCTGGAAAATTTGGCTCTGATCCCTGGCCTGGTCGGCTCTGCCCCCATTCAGAATATCGGCGCCTATGGCATCGAGCTCAAAAGCGTATGTGACTACGTTGATCTGTTGGATCTGAGTACGGGAGCCATCGATCGCATTTCAGCGTCAGATTGTGGGTTTGGCTACCGTGAAAGCATTTTCAAACATCATTTTCAGAAGGGGCACATCATTGTTGGCGTAGGCTTGCGCCTGAACAAACAATGGAACCCGATGCTTAATTATGGCGATCTGGCAAAACTGGATCCGCAAACGGTGACCCCACGTCAGGTCTTTGATTCAGTGTGCGCCATGCGTCGCAGTAAGCTGCCGGATCCTAAGGTGATGGGTAATGCCGGTAGTTTCTTCAAAAATCCGTTGGTCAGTAGTGAAAAGGCCGCTGCGCTGATGCTCGAATATCCTGGTATGCCGCATTACCCACAGCAGGATGGTCAGGTGAAGCTGGCAGCTGGCTGGTTGATCGATCAGTGTGAGCTGAAAGGCTATCGTATTGGCGGTGCGGCGGTACATAGTCAACAGGCGCTTGTTCTGGTTAATGTGGATAGTGCCACCAGTCAGGACGTGGTCACCTTGGCACGCCATGTGCGTAATACCGTAGCGAAAAAATTTGATGTCTGGTTAGAGCCAGAAGTACGCTTTATCGGTAAGGATGGCGAGTTGAATGCCGTAGAGGTTCTGTCATGAAGGATACCAAAGTTCCCCTCAAGCTGATTGCAATACTGGCCGATGGTGGTTTCCATTCAGGCGAGCACCTTGGTGAATTACTGGGGATGAGCCGCGCAGCCATTAACAAGCATATACAGACCATCCGTGAGTGGGGTCTGGACGTGTTTACCGTACCCGGAAAAGGCTACAGTCTGCCTGCTCCAATCCAATTGCTGGATGCCGAACGTATTCTCAGCCAATTGGCAGATAAGCGTGTCACCGTGCTGCCGGTCGTGGATTCTACCAACCAATACCTATTGGAGCGTATTGCTGAGCTGCAGTCGGGTGATGCCTGTGTCGCTGAGTATCAGCAAGCCGGGCGTGGTCGACGTGGACGCCAATGGATATCTCCATTTGGCGCCAATCTCTATCTTTCAATGTTTTGGCGCCTCGAGCAGGGGCCTGCCGCCGCAATGGGTCTGAGCCTGGTGATTGGTATAGTGATGGCCGAAGTGTTGCAAGGCCTCGGCGCGCAGGATGTCAGAGTCAAATGGCCGAATGATTTATATCTTAACGATCGTAAGTTGGCTGGGATCTTGGTCGAATTGACAGGGAAAACCGGTGATGCGGCACAGCTGGTCATCGGTGCAGGTATCAATTTGGCGATGCGTGAAACTAATGCCAATGCCATTAATCAAGGCTGGATAAACCTGCAGGAAGCGGGGATTAATATCGATCGCAATGAGCTGGCCGCGACTTTGCTTAATGAGCTACGCCAATCGCTGCGTCAGTTTGAGATTGAGGGTTTGACTCCCTTTATTTCACGCTGGCATGCGTTGGATAACTTTATTGACCGGCCTGTTAAGCTATTAATCGGTGAGCAGCAAATATTCGGCACTGCTCGCGGTATCGATCAGCAAGGGGCATTATTGCTTGAGCAAAATGGTGTTATTAAGCCATTCATTGGCGGGGAAATATCGCTACGTAGTGCAGAGTAAATTATTATTAATAAGGGGCTCTAAGGCCCCTTGTCGCTAATGAAATTACTTTCTCAAACGAACACTCTCGACTGCATGATTAGCGCTTTTGGTCATAATCAGGCTCGCACGTTCGCGTGTTGGAAGGATATTTTCCTGTAAATTCAATCCATTAATTTCATTCCACAGCTGAGTGGCTATATTAACAGCCTCAGGTTCTGGCAGCTTGGAATAGTTATGGAAATAAGAATCAGGATTAGAAAACGCTCCCTGACGGAATTTAAGGAACCGGTTAATGTACCAGGACTGTAACAGTTCTTCCGGTGCGTCGACATATATAGAGAAATCAACAAAGTCAGAAACAAATACGCGATGCGGATCATGAGGATAGTCCATACCGCTTTGTAAAACGTTGAGCCCTTCCAAAATAAGAATATCCGGCTGCTCGATGACTTTATTTCCTTCAGGAACAACATCATAAATCAAGTGGGAATATACCGGAGCAGTGACGCGTTTGGCGCCGGATTTCACTTCAGAAACGAACTTGACCAGGCTGTGCATATCGTAAGACTGCGGGAAACCTTTTTTCTTCATCAGCCCGCGTTCGTTCAACACTTTATTGGGATGCAGGAAACCATCAGTGGTTATCAGCTCAACGCTACGGTGTTCCGGCCAACTGCTAAGCAATGCCTGTAATAAACGTGCGGTGGTACTTTTGCCTACAGCAACGCTGCCGGCGATGCCGATAACGTAGGGGATTTTTTGTCCATCGGTTCCGAGAAATTGCTCGAGTACGGCCTGACGGCGCAGGTTGGAACTGATATAGAAGTTCAGCAACCGCGACAGCGGCAGATAAATCTGAGCCACCTCTTCCAAAGAGAGATCTTCGTTAATCCCTTTCAGTTTAACAATCTCTTCTTCTGACAGTGTCAGCGGCACCGAATCTCGCAACGCAGCCCACTGGGTACGATCGAACTGAAGATAGGGCGTCGCTAAAGATTGATCTCTTTTTATCATAAGCCAAATTCTGCCTGTTAACGCAGGTTGGGAAAGGCGCCGGACGCCAACTCCAGATAATAAACAAGCTGCATATTATAGACAGCTTCGTTTTTGGCGTAGACTTTTTTCGCAAAAGTTATCGATTGGCGGCAGTTTATGTCAATTGTGAGAAGCGGCGCGCAGTTGATGGCAGAGGCGTTGCAAAGCGGTATCGCTAGGAAATGATACCGCTTTCATGCTAGCTGGCGATGGCAGGGGAGGTTTGGTTAACCGCGAACAGGCGTTTGTAGTAAATGACTGTCGGGTGATAGTAGCCATCGGGTGCGGCGGCATAGTCAGGTAACTCTCCGAGACAGCGATAGCCCAATGAGCGATACAGCGCCTCTGCAGCGGACCCTGCCTGCGTGTCGAGATAAAGCAGGCCGCGCTGTTGCTGAAGTGCTGACTGTTCCAATGCTTTCATCAGGGCTTGTCCGACACCGTTACGACGTGCCCGGCTGTGGACTAATAGTTTTTGTACTTCAGCCCTGTTGCGTCCATTCGGTTTCTGGCACAGCTCCAGTTGTACTGTGCCAATGACGCCGCGCTCGTCTCTGGCAATCCACAACAACAGCTCTCCTTTGGCCAAGGCAGGCCTCAGGCTGTGGAAGTAACTCTCGGCGTCTTCATGCGGGATCAGTGTGTCGTAGCCCACTGAGGCCCCATGCGTTACCGCATCGGTCAACAGGCGAGCCAGTTCATTTCGGTAAATGGGCAGCGTGGCGGCATTAATCAGGACAATTTTCATCGGTCATTCCTCCTGGGTGAGGGGGTAATGAAGACAAGCAATAATTGCGCCAGAGCGGTGGTGGGTGCTGTGGCAGCGAAAGCGGTGAGAAATAATGATAGTTGATGTCATTACGTGGGGCACTCATCCCTTTTTTGGTGCATCGATATCACTCACAGTTTCCTGTTTTGGGTTTACGGATTTGAGATAACGGGCACGGGGAAAGAAAGGGTCAATACTTGCAAAAAGTGGATTAAATTGTAGAGAATGATGCCTGCAGTTGATGAATCTTTGCACGCTACGCGCAGTAAATTGCAAGACACCGTGCAAAATTGGGTGATTTGTGAGCGAAAGTGCAACTAACGCAATTTTTTTGTTGCATAGGTCGTCCGGTCTACCTAGAATGCGCTGCACTTGATGCCGGCTTAGCTCAGTTGGTAGAGCAACTGACTTGTAATCAGTAGGTCACCAGTTCGATTCCGGTAGCCGGCACCAATCAAGTCACAGTAGTTAAAATCTGGTGGGGTTCCCGAGCGGCCAAAGGGAGCAGACTGTAAATCTGCCGTCACAGACTTCGAAGGTTCGAATCCTTCCCCCACCACCATATCTTGCCTTAGGCAGTTAACTGGCCAGCGATAATCTCGCAACGGTTGACTTGCAGAAGGAGAAGGTGAAAGCCTTCGCAAGGTTCGAGTTGTACAGCGCATAGCGCAAACAACTCGAAGGGTGAGAGTTAAGCGATAAACAATCCTTCTCCTCCCTTAAAATTCTACAGAAAAGTCAGGTAGCCGAGTTCCAGGATGCGGGCATCGTATAATGGCTATTACCTCAGCCTTCCAAGCTGATGATGTGGGTTCGATTCCCACTGCCCGCTCCAAGATGTGCTGATATAGCTCAGTTGGTAGAGCGCACCCTTGGTAAGGGTGAGGTCGGCAGTTCGAATCTGCCTATCAGCACCACTTCTTATTATCTCGCCCCCTGATTTTCTTTCTGTTCTGGATTCAACAAGCAAATGCTTGGTTGATGTGGTGATACCACCGATTTATCCGTGTCTTAGAGGGACAATCGATGTCTAAAGAAAAGTTTGAACGTTCAAAACCGCACGTTAACGTCGGTACTATCGGCCACGTTGACCACGGTAAAACTACCCTGACTGCAGCAATCACCACCGTTCTGGCTAAAACCTACGGCGGTTCTGCACGTGCTTTCGACCAGATCGATAACGCGCCAGAAGAAAAAGCTCGTGGTATCACCATCAACACTTCTCACGTTGAGTATGACACCCCGACTCGTCACTACGCGCACGTTGACTGCCCAGGGCACGCCGACTACGTTAAAAACATGATCACCGGTGCTGCTCAGATGGACGGCGCTATCCTGGTTGTTGCTGCGACTGACGGCCCAATGCCTCAGACCCGTGAGCACATCCTGCTGGGTCGTCAGGTTGGCGTTCCTTTCATCATCGTATTCATGAACAAATGCGACATGGTTGATGATGAAGAGCTGCTGGAACTGGTAGAAATGGAAGTTCGTGAACTTCTGTCTGCTTACGACTTCCCTGGTGATGACCTGCCGGTTGTTCGTGGTTCAGCGCTGAAAGCACTGGAAGGCGAAGCTGAGTGGGAAGCTAAAATCATCGAGCTGGCCGGTTACCTGGATTCTTACATCCCAGAACCAGAGCGTGCTATCGACAAGCCGTTCCTGCTGCCAATCGAAGACGTCTTCTCCATCTCCGGTCGTGGTACCGTTGTTACCGGTCGTGTTGAGCGCGGTATCGTTAAAGTTGGCGAAGAAGTTGAAATCGTTGGTATCAAAGACACCGTTAAGTCTACCTGTACTGGCGTTGAAATGTTCCGCAAACTGCTGGACGAAGGCCGTGCTGGTGAGAACGTTGGTGTTCTGCTGCGTGGTATCAAGCGTGAAGACATCGAACGTGGTCAGGTACTGGCTAAACCAGGTTCAATCAAGCCACACACCAAGTTCGACTCAGAAGTGTACATCCTGAGCAAAGAAGAAGGTGGTCGTCATACTCCATTCTTCAAAGGCTACCGTCCACAGTTCTACTTCCGTACAACTGACGTGACCGGTACCATCGAACTGCCAGAAGGCGTTGAAATGGTAATGCCAGGTGACAACGTGAACATGGTTGTTACCCTGATCCACCCAATCGCGATGGACGACGGCCTGCGTTTCGCAATCCGTGAAGGCGGCCGTACCGTTGGCGCTGGTGTTGTTGCCAAAGTTATCGCTTAATCGCTGATAACGTTTGACGCGACACGCGGTAAAAGGGCATCATTTGATGCCCTTTTTCTACGCTGTGAACTAGAACCTATCTCATCAGCGATTTTGCAGTCATAATCATTGGTGAGATGGGCTCTTAAAGCCGTATTGACTGAGATACGTCATAGCGTAAAACACCGAAATGCTGCCGAGCGGCATTTGATCGGTTTGGTTTGTCTTGCTGTGCGAGGCAAAGTTGTCTGTTCTGAATTCATTGTGACAGGTTGGTTTATGAGTGCGAATACCGAGGCTCAAGGGAGCGGGCGCGGCCTGGAAACGGCTAAGTGGCTGATCGTCGCCGTTCTGTTGGTTGTAGCGATTGTCGGTAACTATTACTACCGTGATTTCAGCCTGCCATTACGTGCGCTGGCTGTTGTAGTGGTTATCGCTGTTGCTGGCGCTGTAGCGCTGATGACCACCAAAGGCAAGGCCACCGTTGCGTTTGCACGCGAAGCGCGCACTGAAGTGCGCAAGGTGATCTGGCCAACTCGTCAGGAAACGCTACACACCACGTTGATCGTTGCCGCGGTAACTGCCGTGATGTCACTGATTCTGTGGGGCCTGGACGGTATTTTGGTCCGTCTGGTATCGTTTATTACTGGCCTGAGGTTCTAAAATGTCTGAAGCTCCAAAAAAACGTTGGTACGTCGTTCAGGCGTTTTCCGGTTTTGAAGGTCGCGTAGCGCAATCGCTGCGTGAGCACATCAAACTGCACGATATGGAAGAACTGTTCGGCGAAGTGATGGTACCTACGGAAGAAGTTGTTGAGATCCGTGGTGGCCAACGTCGTAAAAGTGAACGTAAATTCTTCCCGGGCTATGTCCTGGTCCAGATGGTAATGAACGACGCCAGCTGGCACCTGGTGCGTAGTGTTCCGCGCGTAATGGGTTTCATCGGCGGTACCTCTGACCGTCCGGCACCGATCAGCGATAAAGAAGTTGATGCGATTATGAACCGCCTGCAGCAGGTGGGTGATAAGCCGCGTCCTAAAACGTTGTTCGAACCGGGTGAACTGGTCCGTGTTAACGATGGTCCGTTTGCTGACTTCAACGGTGTTGTTGAAGAAGTGGATTACGAGAAGAGCCGCCTGAAAGTTTCCGTTTCCATCTTTGGCCGTGCAACGCCGGTGGAACTGGACTTCGCTCAGGTTGAAAAAGGCTGATCAATTAATCAGCAGCGAGTGGCTTTTGCCGCTTGTCAGAGGCGCGAAATTGAACTATAATTTCGCGCCTTTTGTTTTTATAGGCCTTGCTCATTGAGTTGAGCGGGGTGAAACACGGGGAGCCTCTATTGAGGCGATATTACCCAAACCGAGGAATTGTAAATGGCCAAGAAAGTACAAGCCTACGTTAAGCTGCAGGTTGCAGCCGGTATGGCTAACCCAAGTCCGCCAGTTGGTCCAGCTCTGGGTCAGCAAGGCGTTAACATCATGGAATTCTGTAAGGCGTTCAATGCTAAGACTGACAGCGTTGAGAAAGGTCTGCCGATTCCGGTTGTTATTACCGTTTATTCTGATCGCTCCTTCACTTTCGTTACCAAAACCCCGCCAGCAGCAGTTCTGCTGAAAAAAGCGGCTGGTATCAAGTCTGGTTCTGGCAAGCCGAACAAAGACAAAGTAGGTAAAGTGACTCGTGCTCAGGTACGTGAAATCGCAGAAACCAAAGCTGCGGACATGACTGGTTCTGACGTTGAAGCGATGACTCGCTCCATCGAAGGTACTGCTCGTTCCATGGGCCTGGTAGTGGAGGATTAAGAAATGGCTAAGCTGACCAAGCGCATGCGCGTGATCCGTGACAAAGTTGATGCTACTAAACAGTATGACATCACCGAAGCTGTTGCTCTGCTGAAAGAGCTGGCCACCGCTAAATTCGTAGAAAGCGTTGACGTTGCTGTTAACCTCGGCATCGACGCTCGTAAATCTGACCAAAACGTTCGTGGCGCTACCGTTCTGCCAAACGGCACCGGTCGTTCCGTTCGCGTTGCCGTATTTGCCCAGGGCCCTAACGCTGAAGCTGCTAAAGCTGCTGGCGCAGAGCTGGTAGGTATGGAAGATCTGGCAGACCTGATCAAGAAAGGCGAAATGAACTTCGACGTTGTTATTGCTTCCCCGGATGCAATGCGCGTTGTTGGTCAACTGGGCCAGATCCTGGGTCCACGTGGCCTGATGCCAAACCCGAAAGTGGGTACCGTTACTCCGAACGTTGCTGAAGCAGTGAAAAACGCTAAAGCAGGTCAGGTTCGTTACCGTAACGACAAAAACGGCATCATCCATACCACTATCGGTAAGGTTGATTTCGAGTCAGACAAGCTGAAAGAAAACCTGGAAGCCCTGCTGGTTGCGCTGAAAAAAGCAAAACCATCTCAGGCGAAAGGCGTGTACATCAAGAAAGTTAGCCTCTCCACCACCATGGGTGCTGGCGTTGCTATCGATCAAAGCGGCCTGACTGCTGTAGCGAACTAATCGCCCTGCGATTATCGCTTTGACTTGGGGCTAAGGTTCGTCTAGAATCTTATGCCCCAAGGTTTTGCTATTGGCAATAGCCATAGTGGAACAAAGATTTTTCGGTTGGAGCCTGGCCTATCCAGGCCTCCGTCCAAGACCGCAGGTGTATCGAAAGGTACTTAATCCTTCCTGCGTAGACGGTGACAGAGCCTAAAGAAAATTTTTAAATTGTCTTTGCTGGATTCTGCTCACCGTGTTTGAACGCTCTCGCTGCGTGATTTATCACAAGGTGTTGAGTGATGTGAGTGCTGGGGATTTCCCCCGGCTAAATCCAGGAGCAAAAAGCTAATGGCATTAAATCTTCAAGACAAACAAGCGATTGTTGCTGAAGTCAACGAAGTAGCCAAAGGCGCGCTGTCTGCGGTTGTTGCGGATTCCCGTGGCGTTACCGTTGATAAAATGACTGAACTGCGTAAAGCAGGTCGTGAAGCTGGCGTTTACATGCGTGTTGTTCGCAACACCTTGATGCGTCGCGTAGTTGAAGGCACTCCATTCGAATGCCTGAAAGACACGTTTGTCGGTCCTACCTTGATTGCATTCTCTAACGAACACCCGGGCGCTGCTGCTCGTCTGTTCAAAGAGTTCGCGAAAGCGAATGCAAAATTCGAGGTTAAAGCTGCGGCCTTTGAAGGTGAGCTGATCCCTGCGGCACAAATTGACCGCTTGGCAACTCTGCCTACTTACGATGAAGCAATCGCACGCCTGATGGCAACCATGAAAGAAGCCGCTGCCGGCAAATTGGTTCGCACTCTGGCTGCACTGCGCGATCAGAAAGAAGCGGCATAAGCCCTCTTTCTTAGCCTTTGCTTACGTATTTAAACTATTTCTGAATTTTAGGAACATTTGTTATGTCTATCACTAAAGACCAAATTATCGAAGGCGTTGCAGCTCTGTCTGTAATGGAAATCGTTGAACTGATCGCCGCTATGGAAGAGAAGTTCGGTGTTTCTGCTGCTGCTGTAGCTGCAGGTCCTGCTGCTGCTGCTGAAGCTGTTGAAGAAAAAACTGAATTCGACGTTGTACTGAAAGGTATCGGCGCGAACAAAGTTGCAGTAATCAAAGCAGTACGTGGCGCAACTGGCCTGGGTCTGAAAGAAGCTAAAGACCTGGTTGAGTCTGCACCAGCAGCACTGAAAGAAGGCATCAGCAAAGACGACGCTGAAGCACTGAAAAAAGCTCTGGAAGAAGCTGGCGCTGAAGTTGAAGTTAAATAAGCCACTGCTTTCTGAGTGCAGTCTGTTTTAACTAACAGACTGATGGCTGGTGACTTTTTGGTCACCAGCCTTTTTGCGCTGTAGGGCGTCAGTAGAGTTTCACACTGTTTGGCTACTGACTAACCCCAATATTTCTTTCTATCGACGACTTAATATATTGCCCTCCCTGCCGCAGCAAAATCTGCCGTACAGCGCAACGAAATGATTTAAGCGTGATAGAAACGAGTATTGCGGAAAGTGTTCCCGCTTTCCGGTCGACAAAATGGTGTTGCGTGAACCGTCCTATATCCGGACGGACAGATAGGTTCGACTTTCCAGCGAGCTGAGGAACCCTATGGTTTACTCCTATACCGAGAAAAAACGTATTCGTAAGGATTTTGGTAAGCGTCCACAAGTTTTGGACATACCATATCTCCTTTCTATCCAGCTTGATTCGTTCCAGAAGTTTATCGAGCAAGATCCAGAAGGGCAGTACGGCTTAGAAGCCGCATTCCGTTCTGTTTTCCCTATCCAGAGCTACAGTGGCAATTCGGAGCTGCAATACGTTAGCTACCGTCTTGGTGAGCCGGTCTTCGACGTCAAAGAGTGCCAGATCCGTGGTGTGACGTTCTCTGCACCGCTGCGCGTAAAACTGCGCCTGGTAATCTACGAGCGTGAAGCTCCGGAAGGTACGGTCAAAGACATCAAGGAACAAGAAGTCTATATGGGCGAGATTCCGCTCATGACCGAAAACGGCACCTTTGTGATCAACGGTACTGAGAGGGTTATCGTATCTCAGCTTCACCGTAGTCCTGGCGTATTCTTCGACAGCGATAAGGGTAAAACCCACTCTTCGGGTAAAGTGCTGTATAACGCACGTATCATCCCTTACCGCGGTTCATGGTTGGATTTCGAGTTTGACCCGAAAGACAACCTGTTTGTACGTATTGACCGTCGCCGTAAATTGCCTGCGACCATCATTCTGCGTGCATTGAACTACACCACTGAGCAGATCCTTGACCTGTTCTTTGCGAAAGTAGTTTTCGAGATCCGTGATAACAAGCTGCAGATGGAGCTGGTTCCAGAGCGTCTGCGTGGTGAGACTGCTTCGTTTGATATCGAAGCCAACGGCAAGATCTACATTGAGAAAGGCCGTCGTATCACCGCTCGTCATATCCGTCAGCTCGAAAAAGACGAAATTCATAGTATTGAAGTACCGGTCGAGTACATCGCGGGCAAAGTGGTCGCGAAGGACTATATCGATACCAATACCGGTGAGCTGATCTGCGCAGCCAACATGGAGCTGTCGCTGGATCTGCTGGCCAAACTGAGCCAGTCAGGCCACAAGCGTATTGAAACGCTGTTCACCAACGATCTGGACCACGGTGCGTACATCTCTGAGACCGTACGTGTCGATCCAACAAGCGATCGTTTGAGCGCGCTGGTAGAAATCTACCGCATGATGCGCCCTGGTGAGCCGCCAACGCGCGAAGCTGCCGAAAGCCTGTTCGAGAACCTGTTCTTCTCTGAAGACCGCTATGATCTGTCTGCGGTTGGTCGTATGAAGTTCAACCGTTCTCTGCTGCGTGACGAGATCGAAGGTTCGGGCATCCTGAGCAAAGACGACATCATTGAAGTGATGAAGAAGCTCATCGATATCCGTAACGGTAAAGGCGAAGTGGACGATATCGACCACTTGGGCAACCGTCGTATCCGTTCCGTCGGCGAAATGGCTGAGAACCAGTTCCGTGTAGGTCTGGTACGTGTTGAGCGTGCGGTAAAAGAACGTCTGTCCCTGGGCGATCTGGATACCCTGATGCCACAGGACATGATCAACGCCAAGCCGATTTCGGCGGCGGTGAAAGAGTTCTTCGGCTCCAGCCAGCTGTCTCAGTTTATGGACCAGAACAACCCGTTGTCCGAGATCACGCACAAGCGTCGTATCTCTGCATTGGGCCCAGGCGGTCTGACCCGTGAACGTGCCGGCTTTGAAGTTCGAGACGTACACCCGACTCACTACGGTCGTGTGTGTCCAATCGAAACGCCGGAAGGTCCAAACATCGGTCTGATCAACTCCTTGTCCGTGTACGCACAGACAAACGAGTATGGCTTCCTGGAAACTCCGTACCGCCGCGTGCGTGACGGTTTGGTTACCGATGAAATCAACTATCTGTCTGCTATTGAAGAAGGCAACTTCGTTATCGCTCAGGCGAACTCCAACCTGGACGAAGACGGCCGCTTCATAGAAGACCTGGTCACCTGTCGTAGCAAAGGCGAATCAAGCCTGTTTAGCCGCGATCAGGTTGACTATATGGACGTATCAACCCAGCAGGTTGTTTCCGTTGGTGCCTCACTGATTCCATTCCTGGAACACGATGACGCCAACCGTGCATTGATGGGTGCGAACATGCAACGTCAGGCGGTTCCAACCTTGCGTGCTGACAAGCCGCTGGTAGGTACCGGTATGGAACGTGCTGTAGCGGTTGACTCCGGTGTTACTGCCGTAGCTCGCCGTGGCGGTGTGATCCAGTACGTGGATGCTTCCCGTATCGTTATCAAAGTTAACGAAGACGAGATGCACGCGGGCGAAGCAGGTATCGATATTTACAACCTGACCAAGTACACCCGTTCTAACCAGAACACCTGCATCAACCAGATGCCGTGTGTGAATCTGGGTGAGCCAATCGAGCGCGGCGACGTGCTGGCAGATGGCCCGTCCACTGACCTGGGTGAACTGGCGCTGGGCCAGAACATGCGCGTGGCGTTCATGCCGTGGAACGGCTACAACTTCGAAGACTCCATCTTGGTGTCCGAGCGTGTAGTTCAGGAAGATCGCTTCACTACCATCCATATCCAGGAACTGGCGTGTGTGTCTCGCGACACCAAGTTGGGGCCTGAAGAGATCACTGCCGACATCCCTAACGTGGGTGAAGCTGCGCTCTCCAAACTGGATGAATCCGGTATCGTGTATATCGGTGCTGAAGTAACCGGTGGTGACATTCTGGTCGGTAAGGTAACGCCAAAAGGTGAAACCCAACTGACGCCAGAAGAGAAACTGCTGCGTGCGATCTTCGGTGAGAAGGCATCTGACGTTAAAGATTCCTCTCTGCGTGTACCAAACGGCGTTTCCGGTACGATTATCGACGTGCAGGTCTTCACCCGCGATGGCGTGGAAAAAGACAAGCGTGCGTTGGAAATCGAAGAGATGCAGCTGAAGCAGGCGAAGAAAGACCTGACTGAAGAACTGCAGATCCTGGAAGCTGGCTTGTTCACGCGTATCCATGCGGTGCTGGTTGCCGGCGGT
The DNA here is from genome assembly GCF_051129805.1 of Serratia sp. Je.1.23.a. NCBI lineage: Bacteria > Pseudomonadati > Pseudomonadota > Gammaproteobacteria > Enterobacterales > Yersiniaceae > Serratia > Serratia sp. Je.1.23.a. The sequence continues at coordinate 13,553 of NZ_JBCPSR010000014.1, forward strand.
GTCGAAGCTGAGAAGCTGAGCAAACTGCCACGCGATCGCTGGCTGGAACTGGGCCTGACCGACGAAGAGAAGCAAAACCAGCTGGAACAGCTGGCAGAGCAGTACGACGAGCTGAAATCCGACTTCGAGAAGAAGCTGGACGCCAAGCGTCGTAAGATCACCCAGGGCGATGATCTGGCACCAGGCGTGCTGAAAATCGTTAAGGTTTATCTGGCCGTTAAACGTCAGATCCAACCGGGTGACAAAATGGCAGGCCGCCACGGTAACAAAGGTGTTATCTCCAAGATCAACCCGATCGAAGATATGCCTTACGATGAAAACGGCACGCCGGTTGACATCGTACTGAACCCGCTGGGCGTACCATCACGTATGAACATCGGTCAGATCCTGGAAACCCACCTGGGTATGGCTGCGAAAGGCATTGGTGAGAAGATCAACCAAATGCTCAAGCAGCATCAGGAAGTGGCCAAGCTGCGTGAGTTCATTCAGAAGGCCTACGATCTGGGCGACGACGTCTGCCAGAAAGTTGACCTGAACACCTTCACCGACGACGAAGTCCTGCGTCTGGCAGAGAACCTGAAAAAAGGTATGCCAATCGCAACGCCGGTGTTTGATGGTGCGAAAGAGACTGAAATCAAGCAACTGCTGGAAATGGGCGGGATCCCAACCTCGGGTCAGATTACGCTGTTCGATGGCCGTACCGGTGAGCAATTTGAGCGCCAGGTTACCGTTGGCTATATGTACATGCTGAAACTGAACCACTTGGTTGACGATAAGATGCACGCCCGTTCAACCGGTTCTTACAGCTTGGTTACTCAGCAACCGCTGGGTGGTAAGGCGCAGTTCGGTGGTCAACGCTTCGGTGAGATGGAAGTGTGGGCACTGGAAGCATACGGCGCGGCTTATACCCTGCAGGAAATGCTCACCGTTAAGTCGGATGACGTTAACGGCCGTACCAAGATGTACAAAAACATCGTGGATGGCGATCACCGCATGGAACCAGGCATGCCGGAGTCCTTCAACGTACTGTTGAAAGAAATCCGCTCGCTCGGTATCAACATCGAACTGGAAGACGAGTAATCGTTTTTCCAGCTCAGGCTCCCGGCCTTAGGGAGCCTGAGGGTGGTTGTTCAGGTCACACGGGTGCGCGATTTGTCAGCGTGCACCCAACAGGTTTAACTCCGACAGGAGCCAATCCGTGAAAGACTTATTGAAGTTTCTGAAAGCGCAAACTAAGACCGAAGAGTTTGATGCGATCAAGATTGCTCTGGCATCGCCAGACATGATCCGTTCGTGGTCGTTCGGTGAAGTTAAAAAGCCGGAAACCATTAACTACCGTACGTTCAAACCAGAACGTGACGGCCTTTTCTGCGCCCGTATCTTCGGGCCGGTAAAAGACTACGAGTGCCTGTGCGGTAAGTACAAGCGCTTAAAACATCGCGGCGTGATCTGTGAGAAGTGCGGCGTTGAAGTGACCCAGACCAAAGTACGCCGTGAGCGTATGGGCCACATCGAGCTGGCTTCACCGACTGCGCACATCTGGTTCCTGAAATCGCTGCCTTCGCGCATCGGTTTGCTGCTGGATATGCCGCTGCGTGACATCGAACGTGTACTGTACTTCGAATCCTATGTGGTTGTTGAAGGCGGTATGACTAACCTCGAGCGTCGTCAGATCCTGACTGAAGAGCAGTATCTGGATGCGCTGGAAGAGTTCGGTGACGAATTCGACGCCAAGATGGGTGCGGAAGCTATTCAGGCCCTGTTGAAAAACATGGATCTGGAAGCCGAGTGCGAGCAGCTGCGTGAAGAGCTGAACGAAACCAACTCCGAAACCAAGCGTAAGAAGCTGACCAAGCGTATCAAGCTGCTGGAAGCGTTCGTGCAGTCTGGCAACAAGCCAGAGTGGATGATCCTGACCGTGCTGCCGGTACTGCCGCCGGATCTGCGTCCGCTGGTTCCTTTGGATGGGGGTCGTTTCGCGACTTCAGATCTGAACGATCTGTATCGCCGCGTGATCAACCGTAACAACCGTCTGAAACGCCTGCTGGATCTGGCTGCGCCTGACATCATCGTGCGCAACGAAAAGCGTATGCTGCAAGAAGCGGTAGATGCCCTGCTGGATAACGGCCGTCGCGGTCGTGCCATCACCGGTTCCAACAAACGTCCTCTGAAATCTTTGGCCGATATGATCAAAGGTAAACAGGGTCGTTTCCGTCAGAACCTGTTGGGTAAACGTGTTGACTACTCTGGTCGTTCTGTAATCACCGTAGGTCCATACCTGCGTCTGCATCAGTGCGGTCTGCCTAAGAAAATGGCACTGGAGCTGTTCAAACCGTTCATCTACGGCAAATTGGAGCTGCGTGGCCTGGCCACCACCATCAAAGCCGCCAAGAAAATGGTTGAGCGCGAAGAAGCTGTCGTTTGGGATATCCTGGACGAAGTTATCCGCGAACACCCGGTACTGCTGAACCGTGCACCAACCCTGCACCGTTTGGGTATCCAGGCGTTTGAACCGGTTCTGATCGAAGGCAAGGCAATCCAGCTGCACCCGCTGGTTTGTGCGGCATACAACGCCGACTTCGATGGTGACCAGATGGCTGTTCACGTACCGTTGACGCTGGAAGCTCAGCTGGAAGCGCGTGCGTTGATGATGTCTACCAACAACATCCTGTCACCTGCGAACGGCGAGCCAATCATCGTTCCTTCTCAGGACGTTGTATTGGGTCTGTACTACATGACCCGTGACTGTGTTAACGCCAAAGGCGAAGGCATGGTGCTGAGCGGCCCGAAAGAAGCGGAGCGTATTTACCGCGCCGGTCTGGCTTCTCTGCATGCGCGTGTCAAAGTGCGTATCACCGAAGAGATCAAAAACACTGAAGGCGAGTCTGTACACCAGACTTCGATCATCGACACTACCGTTGGTCGCGCCATCCTGTGGATGATCGTGCCGCGCGGTCTGCCGTACTCGATCGTTAACCAGCCTTTGGGCAAGAAAGCTATCTCCAAGATGCTGAACACCTGTTACCGCATCCTGGGCCTGAAGCCGACCGTTATCTTTGCTGACCAGATCATGTACACCGGTTTTGCTTACGCAGCCCGTTCAGGCGCTTCCGTAGGTATCGACGACATGGTTATCCCGGCCAAGAAAGCGGAGATCATCGAAGAAGCGGAAACCGAAGTTGCCGAGATCCAGGAGCAGTTCCAATCTGGTCTGGTTACTGCCGGCGAACGCTACAACAAAGTGATCGATATCTGGGCTGCGGCAAACGAACGTGTTGCTAAAGCGATGATGGAAAACCTGTCGGTTGAAGACGTGGTTAACCGTGACGGCGTTGTGGAACAACAAGTTTCCTTCAACAGCATCTTTATGATGGCCGACTCCGGTGCGCGTGGTTCCGCCGCTCAGATTCGTCAGCTGGCCGGTATGCGTGGTCTGATGGCGAAGCCGGACGGCTCCATCATCGAAACGCCAATCACCGCGAACTTCCGTGAAGGTCTGAACGTACTCCAGTACTTCATCTCCACGCACGGTGCTCGTAAAGGTCTGGCGGATACCGCACTGAAAACGGCTAACTCCGGTTATCTGACCCGTCGTCTGGTTGACGTGGCGCAGGACTTGGTAGTTACCGAAGACGACTGTGGTACTCACAACGGCATCATGATGACTCCGGTTATCGAAGGTGGTGACGTTAAAGAGCCACTGCGCGAACGCGTTCTGGGTCGTGTGACAGCAGAAGATGTTATCAAGCCGGGTACGGCTGACATCCTGGTGCCACGCAACACCCTGCTGAACGAGAAGACCTGTGACCTGTTGGAAGAAAACTCTGTCGACAGCGTTAAAGTCCGTTCCGTAGTGAGCTGTGAAACCGACTTTGGTGTGTGTGCAAACTGCTATGGTCGCGACCTGGCACGTGGTCACATCATCAACAAAGGCGAAGCTATCGGCGTTATCGCGGCACAGTCAATCGGTGAGCCGGGTACACAGCTGACGATGCGTACGTTCCACATCGGTGGTGCGGCATCTCGTGCGGCTGCTGAATCCAGCATCCAGGTGAAAAACAAGGGTAGCCTGAAGCTGAGCAATGTGAAGTTCGTAATGAACGCCGCAGGCAAGCTGGTGATTACCTCTCGTAACACCGAACTGAAGCTGATCGACGAATTCGGCCGTACCAAAGAAAGCTACAAAGTGCCTTATGGTGCCGTGATGGGCAAAGGTGACGGTGCAGAAGTTAACGGCGGCGAAACCGTTGCTAACTGGGATCCGCACACCATGCCAGTTATCACCGAAGTGAGTGGTTTCATCCGCTTCGCTGATATGGTTGACGGCCAGACCATTACACGCCAGACCGACGAACTGACCGGTTTGTCTTCTCTGGTTGTACTGGACAGCGCAGAGCGTACCGGTAGCGGTAAAGACCTGCGTCCGGCACTGAAAATCGTTGATGCCAAAGGCGACGACGTGTTGATCCCAGGTACTGATATGCCTGCTCAATACTTCCTGCCAGGTAAAGCGATTGTGCAGCTGGAAGACGGCATTCAGATCGGTGCGGGTGATACCCTGGCGCGTATTCCTCAGGAATCCGGCGGTACCAAGGATATTACCGGTGGTCTGCCACGCGTTGCGGATCTGTTCGAAGCACGTCGTCCGAAAGAGCCTGCAATCCTGGCTGAAATCAGCGGGATTATCTCGTTCGGTAAAGAGACCAAAGGCAAACGTCGCCTGGTCATCTCTCCACTGGACGGCAGCGACGCTTACGAAGAGATGATTCCAAAATGGCGTCAGCTCAACGTGTTTGAAGGCGAAGTTGTGGAGCGTGGTGACGTTGTTTCTGACGGCCCAGAATCTCCGCACGACATTCTGCGTCTGCGTGGTGTGCATGCGGTTACCCGCTACATCACCAACGAAGTGCAGGAAGTTTACCGTCTGCAAGGCGTTAAGATTAACGATAAACACATTGAAGTTATCGTTCGTCAGATGCTGCGTAAAGGCACCATCGTCAGCGCAGGTGGCACCGAGTTCCTGGAAGGCGAGCAGGCTGAAGTGTCACGCGTTAAGATTGCCAACCGTCAGCTTGCTGCTGAAGGCAAAATCGAGGCAACCTTCTCACGCGATCTGCTGGGTATCACCAAGGCTTCCTTGGCGACCGAGTCCTTCATCTCCGCAGCATCGTTCCAGGAAACGACGCGCGTTCTGACCGAAGCGGCTGTTGCCGGTAAGCGTGATGAACTGCGTGGCCTGAAAGAGAACGTCATCGTGGGCCGTCTGATCCCAGCCGGTACCGGTTACGCTTATCATCAGGACCGTATGCGCCGTAAAGCACAGGGTGAAGTGCCAGTTGTTCCGCAGGTGAGCGCGGAAGAAGCAACGGCTAACCTGGCTGAACTGCTGAATGCAGGCTTGGGCGGCAACAACGATTAATCGTTGAATGCACTCGGGATCCGGCTTGCCGGTTCCTTGCCAGATAAACCGCTCCTCCGGGGGCGGTTTTTTTTTGCCCGCTCCGGCAGGGGGAATCTTTGCTACTATGAATAAACCCAAAATAATGGCTAAAATCACCTGCGTGCTATTACAACCAAGGATTGTACAGATATGGACAGCCTGATCACCTTCGAGAAACTTACGGCAAAACACCTGCCTTACCTGTATGAAATTAGATTCTCCGTCGAAGAGAACCCGCTTCACCCTCACCAGATCCAATATCTTCATAGGACCCAGGCACTGGATGATATCAATCAGGGTGGTGGTTGGATTTGTAAGTGCGGTGATGATTACGCCGGCGTAGGTTTCGGGCTCTTTATTCCTGAACCCTTGATCGGTGGGCTGTTTGTTAAACCGGAATACCAGTCGAAGGGGATTGGTTCTGCCTTACTGAATGCAGTAACGGCATGGTTATTCGAAAATAGCGCTCAAGAGATTCATCTCACTACCGATCCGGGATCGAAGGCTGAAGCGTTTTATCAGCGGCGCGGGTGGGTTGCCATTGGCAAGGATGAGTTTGGTCAGGCGGAGCTGGTTAAACGTAAAGGTGATAAGTAATGAAAATCAAAGGATTGATAGCATTATTTCTGATGTCTCTGTTTAGCGCTCCACTCTATGCTGGCGTTGATTATTTTTATCTTAAAAAGAGCGATGGCGAAAAGGTTAAGATTACGCTAAAGGCGTTAGAGGCGATGCCATCTTCTTCGATTAAAACCTCTACCAATTTCACTCCTGAGGCCGTTTTTACCGGCGTTGAGTTTGGCGTGCTGGCAAAGGAATATGGCCTGACGGGAAGTAAGGTTCGCGCTTTTGCCTGGGATGATTATTCATACTCAATGCCCGTTGCTGAGTTGGCTAAATACAAGGTTATTATCGCCTATAAGAAAAATGGCGAGCTTATGGACGTCGCACAGTTAGGGCCTTTTGCGATTATCTATCCTCGTGATAGCCACCCAGAGTTGAACAATATTGATGTGAACGCAAAAACCGTTTGGCAGATAAAGATGCTAGAGGTTAAGTGAAATGAGCAAAAAATTTATCGGGACGCTTGTCGCTCTGGTTGCAGTGTTGGTGCTCTTAGTTTTACTGATTGCCACCAATTTCGGCAATGTGAAAGAGCGATACAAGCAGATTGAGCCCAATCTCGATAATTACTCCGTTGCTGAAATCCTCTTTTTGTCATTTGAAAGGACAAAAACCGCATTGCTGCTGGGCGATGAGGATAACTACGACGCTTTTATGCTCAAAAAGAAAATATTTGCATCAAAAATTGCCATTCTTGAGGGGCGCTCGACGTTCAGCGATGCTTTTTATTATGATGAAGAATTTATAAAAACCATTGCGGTTTTGAAGCAGCAGTATGCTGAGCTGGATCAACTTAGCGTTGAGTTGTTAAACGGCACCAAAAACAGAGCCGATATACTCTCCTTTATGGACGAGATGGAAATTACCCTGGTCGATATTCAAGAGATAATCTACAAAATACAGATAAGGAATTTCACCGAGGTTAAAGACATTATCAAAGATAATTCAGGTAAAGCCGAGCTGTTTGCTATTATTTCACTGGTGCTGATTTTCTTGATGATGTTCCTGATTTTGAAGCATGCGTTTTCACTGAAGGAGATAGTTAAGAATAAGAATATCTTTATTTCTTCCATTTACCATGAGATAGCCGGCTCAACGCAGGCCATCGTGATTGCGGCAGACATCATGGAGCATGAGTTGGTGCAGGATGAGTTAAAAAAAGAGGCCAGGCTCATCTCGCATCACGGCAATAAAATTGCAGAGCAAACGCGTGAGGTCATGGATTACTCACGGCTTGAAATGGGGGAAGTAAAGGTCAATGATTCTCTGTTTTCACTCAATGAGGTGGTTGACGATGCTGTTGCTGCGGTGGGTGGGGACGGTCGCAATAAATTTATTGTCCGGCATTCGTCTTATTCAGGGGAAGTTCATTCCGATAAATACAAGTTATATCGAATAATCGTCAATCTGTTGGGTAATGCCGATAAATATACCCATTGCGGCTTGGTAATTCTGAATGTGAAGGTTTGTCACGGTCGTCTTTATCTTCTGGTAAAGGATAACGGTATCGGCTTTAACGTGAAAAATATTAACAGATTATATAAAGCATTTAATCAAGGGGTGGAAAGAGAGACGCGACAGGGGCTGGGCTTGGGCCTGACCATTATAAAGAACTATGTGACCAGGATGAAGGGCACCCTCAGAGTGAAATCAGTTGAGGGTAAAGGCTCGTCATTTCTCATTTGCTTGCCAATAAAATCAGTTGAAAAACAAATGGGAAAGCAACAGTGAAGAAATAATCAGCGGCTTGGCTGGTTTCTCAATCAAATGCACGTCGTAGTTTAATATCATATCGCCGATGTTTTTCTCATAGTGGTGTAACTGACCTGTCAGGATGATGATTTGTGCATGGGTATCCACTCGGTCTTTTATCTTTTCTACGACCTTTTCTGATGTCTCGCCAAAGTCTAACAGCCAATCAAGGATAAAGGCCTCGTAGGTATGTTGCTCCAGGCTATCGATGATCGCCTTAGCGGTTGGAAAAGTCTCTGTTTCGATACCGTAGCGGGTGGTGATTTTTTTTAGCAACTCCAGGATGTCTTGGTCATTGTCGAGGATGGCAATTCTGGGTGCTGGAAGAAAGTCTATTTTCCTGACCTTATACAGCTCTGCGCCTGCGCTTTTATCTCTGCCGGTGTTAATAATAAAAAGATCGTCTTTTCTGAACGCATAGGTTTCCCCGTCCTCAATGCTGTCTACCGGCTTGTCATCAACCTCGATATTGCACCGTTTATGTATGCTGTTCATGATAAACACGCAGTTGTGGGCTCTGCGTCCTTCAAACGATTCATTGAAGTATTGAAATACCCTTTTTATCTCGTCGAGAGTGATGCCTCTTTTACCGTCCAGCTTCTGCTTGGCGCTGTTATATTGAAGGTTCAGAATGCTTGCCATGGTTGATGCGTGCTTTCTGTCACCTACCCCTTTCTGGGCCAGCAACATACTGATTGCCTCTGCGTAATTTGGCGTTTTTTTCATGATCACCTCGATTTTTCTGATGTTGACCACGAGCATTTGCTGTCCCGAGGTTGCCTGCTGGCTCGATTATAGATGAAGTCAGGATGGCTGCGGCGATATCCGTTTGATTTTCATGACTAAACTCAAATTACACTCAATATCACTCAAAAAAACACTCAAAAGACATTCACATTTTATCGTTGATATGATTAATTAGCTCTTATATGTGCGATTCGCGTTCCTGGGGGGGCTGCCTGTCTCACAGAATAAGCTGCCTGCTCTTGTCTTCAAGCTAGGGGCAGGCAGCAAAAAAAGATACACGGCCGACGCCAGGGCCATTGCAGCATCAGGGACTCATCACATCACCGCGGCGCAGGTGGTCACACCTTGCTCGCCTGTTGATATTGCCGCACGCTTTCTGCTACTTCTTCTGGCGCCACTACGCCCTCTTTCCCGACTACGACTGCCTGTGACGTGCCCAGTGCCACAATCCGATCGCCGACACTGAAAGTATGAGTCGCATAAAAGTAACGATCGTCCCAGTGAGTAATGGTCATACTGACTTGATAACGTTGGAAGGGCTGCAGCGCCTTTTTGTAATTCATATTCAGTTGACTGACGATCGGCGACCAACGCCGCTTGAGCATCAGCTTCATTAATCCGGTTCGAATAAACATATCCACCCGATTGAGGTCGCACACCGTCAGGTAGCGGCCATTATTCATGTGCAGATTGATATCGATATCATTTAGCCAAACTCGAGTTTGCAGGGTGCTGGTCAGGTCATCCATTGACATGCGCGCTTTCCAGCGTGACGAGATAAAGATCCAAATCAGTCGCAGGTACAGGTTCATGGTTATTATTCCGCCGGGGGTGAGAGGTTAAATGTGGTCCAACCAGTTGGCTTTGTCAAAATCCCCGAACCACGTTGATGAGTGAGCAAACCGAAAAGGAAGGCCCGGATCGCGCGGGAGGGTATCCGGCACGATCCGGGGATGGGTAAGGCGGGGCCATTGAGAAGGTAACGGCCCCGGCCGGCGCCGGGTTTGGCGGCCGGCAGAGGGACTATAGCCGGTGTGATTTTCGGCACCAGCTTGGTTGATAGACTTTGCGCAGTCTATCTTTGGATTTCCCTGCAATGGTTAATGGGTTGCAGCTTATTGCGCGCCACGTCCAAGATAGCCGTCCCAGTCTTTCCACACCGGTTGCAAACCGGCATCGCTAATCGCTTGCGCCACCTGTTGCGGGGTACGGCCATCATGCGGTTCGAACTGCTCCAGTTCAGGCGGCACGTCGTCGGCATAGCCACCGGGTTGTGTCTTGGATCCGGCGCTGACGCTGTTGATCGCCACCGGGATCATATGATCGCGGAAGAACGGGGATTCACGCGTCGACAAAGAAAGTTCCACGTCGGGGGCGAACAGCCGGAAAGCACAGATCAACTGCACCAGTTGCGGTTCACTCATGATCGACGCCGGTTCTATACCGCCGGCGCAGGGGCGCAAACGCGGGAACGAGATGGAATAACGGCTCTGCCAATAGGTTTGCTGCAGGTAGAATAAGTGCTCGGCCAGCATATAGCAGTCGGTGCGCCAACTGTTGGAGAGCCCGACCAGAGCGCCGAGACCGATCTTGTCGATCCCGGCGCGGCCCAGGCGATCCGGCGTGGCCAACCGCCAATGAAAGTCCTGTTTCTGCCCACGGAGGTGATGCTGCAGATAGGTGGCGGGATGATAGGTTTCCTGATACACCAACACGCCATCCAGCCCCAGCGTTTTCAGTTCGGCATACTCTTCCTGCGCCAGCGGTTGTACCTCCATCATCAGCGAACTGAAATGGCGGCGGATCGCCGGAATATGCTGGCGAAAGTAATCCATACCGACCTTGGTTTGGTGTTCACCGGTGACCAGCAGCAGATGCTCAAAACCCAAAGCTTTAATCGCCAGACACTCGCGTTCGATTTCTGCGGCATCCAGGGTTTTTCGCTTGATGCGATTGCTCATTGAAAAACCGCAGTAAGTGCAGTCATTAGCGCATAGATTAGACAGGTATAAGGGCACATAGAAGCTGACCACGTTACCAAAACGTTGGCGAGTCAGTTGCTGTGCACGTTGCGCCAAAGGTTCCAGATAGGGCGCCGCGGCAGGGGAGATCAATGCCATAAAGTCTTCACGCGTCAGCTTGTTCGCATTGAGTGCACGCTCCACATCCCGCGCCGTCTTACTGTTAATGCGCAGCGAGATGTCGTCCCAATCCAACTGCTGCCAGCGGCGGCTGAAATCATCGGCCATCACAACGTCTCCCCGGCCTGGCTGAGAAAAGCTGTCAGCGGGCTGGAAGCCGCCGCACTACGTTGGCTACTGCCCAAACCGGCCTGGCGCGCCAGTTCGCCGGCTTCCAAGGCCAAACGGAAAGCATGCGCCATCTGTACGGGAGCGCGTGCCACGGCGATAGCCGTATTTACCAGTACCGCATCGGCACCCAGTTCCATGGCTTCCAGTGCATGGCTCGGCGCACCGATACCGGCGTCCACTACCACCGGCACTTTGGCCTGTTCGATAATGATCTCCAGAAAGTCGCGGGTGCGCAGCCCCCGGTTGGAACCGATTGGCGATCCGAGTGGCATGACCGCCGCGCAGCCCACTTCTTCCAGCCGTTTGCATAGCACCGGGTCGGCACCGCAGTAAGGCAGCACCACAAAGCCTTCTTTTACCAAGGTTTCCGCCGCTTTCAGGGTTTCTATGGGGTCCGGCAGCAGGTATTTCACATCAGGGTGAATTTCCAGTTTTACCCAGTGAGTGCCGAGTGCCTCACGCGCCAGCCGGGCGGCAAACACCGCTTCGGCGGCGGTCTTGGCACCAGAGGTATTTGGCAGCAGGCGAACGCCCAACTGTTGCAGCGGCGCCAGAATGGCATCATTGCCGCCGCGCAGATCAACGCGTTTCATCGCCATGGTGACCAGTTGCGAACCGGAGGCCTGCAGAGCTTCCAGCATCAGCGCTGGGGTGGCGAACTTGCCGGTGCCGGTAAACAGGCGTGAAGTAAAGGTGGTATCGGCGATTTGTAGCATGTCAGCCTCCGGCGATCGCTTGAAACAACAGGATGTCATCACCGTCCTGCACCTGGTGGTTAGCCCAGTCGGCGCGTGGGATGATGGTTTGGTTGATAGCCAGCGCGGTGCCCGGCTGGTGGCGTTGCAGTTGCTCCAGCAAAGCATCGACGCTCAGGGGCTGCGCCAGTTCCAACGGCTGCTCATTAAGCCGGATCTTCATGCTGCCCCTCCGCATACTGCACAGGTGCTGGCCTGGCTGAGTTGCAAGGTGCTCCAGCTTTGTTGTTTACCGTCGAACAACCGCAGTTTGCCGTTCAGTGGTGAAGACATGCCTGCCAGCATCTTTATCGCTTCCAGGGCTTGCAGCGTACCGATGACGCCGACCACCGGGCCGAGCACGCCAGCGGTGCGGCAATTGCGCTGCGGTTCTGCCGATTCCGGGTAAAGACAAGCGTAACAGCCGTGGACATAAGGCGGTTCAATGACCAGCAACTGGCCGCTGAAACCCACCGCGCTGCCGCTGATAAGCGGCTTGTCGGCGCTGATGCAGGCGGCGTTCACCGCATGGCGGGTTTCCATATTGTCGCTGCAGTCCAAAATGAGATCGGCGCGCTCCACGGCGTGATGCAAGGTTTCGCCTTGCAGCCGTTGCTCCAGCGCAATGGCTTCAACCATCGGGTTCAGTGCCTGTAACTGGCGCTGTGCCAGAGCGGCTTTGCTTTTTTCCACGTCGGGGCTGCGGTACAGGATCTGGCGCTGCAGGTTGGTGACGTGAAGCGTATCGTCATCGGCCAGCAACAGCGTACCGACGCCGGCGGCGGCCAGATAGAGCGCTGCAGGGGAGCCTAAGCCCCCAAGCCCGACGATCAGCGCCGTCGAACGCTTCAGCTTCTCCTGACCTTCCGGGCCGATATCTTCCAGCAGCAGTTGGCGGCTGTAACGCAGGAACTCTTGATCGTTCAACATGGCGTTACTCCTTGCCTTCGATCAGCTGCAGCAGTTGGGCGGTAGCGGCGCGCCAGTCCGGCGCCTGAGTAATGGCGCTGACCACCGCCACGCTACCTACGCCGCAGGCCAACACGTCGGCCACGCGATCGATACTGATCCCGCCGATCGCCACCGTCGGATAGTCACTCAACCCGAGGATATGGCGTTTCAGCTCTGCCAGGCCCTGGGGAGCGGAAGGCATGTCTTTGGTTTGCGTCGGGAAGATATGCCCCAGCGCAATATAAGAAGGCTTCACCGCAATGGCTCGCGCCAGCTCGGCGTCGTCATGGGTGGAAACGCCTAAACGCAATCCGGCGCGGTGAATGGCCGCCAAATCGGTGGTCTCCAGGTCTTCCTGACCCAGGTGGACGCCATAGGCATCGTGTTTAATCGCCAATTGCCAATAGTCATTAATAAACAGCCGGGCGTTGTACCTTTTACCGAGCGCAATGGCGGCGGTAATATCCTCTTCGACCTGCTCATCCGGCAAATCCTTGATGCGCAGTTGGATCGTGGTAACACCCGCATCCAGCAGGCGAGCAATCCATTCGACACTGTCGACTACCGGATACAACCCCAGCTTGTGCGGGGTGGCGGGGAAAGGCGTGGTGATATCAGTCATTGCTCAGTTCCTCTTGCAGGTTGCCGGCGCTGTGGTAGAGCTCGCTGCCGCGTGAACGGAACTCGGCCGACATTTTTTCCATGCCGGTAAGTTGTACTTCTATCGGTTTAGCGGCTTCCTGCGCTGCGGCATAGTCGCGTACTTCCTGCGAAATTTTCATCGAGCAGAATTTGGGGCCGCACATGGAACAGAAGTGGGCGATTTTGCCGGACTCTTGCGGCAGGGTTTCGTCGTGATAAGCGCGGGCGGTAGCCGGGTCGAGCGCCAGGTTGAACTGATCTTCCCAGCGGAATTCGAAACGCGCCTTGGACATGGCGTTATCGCGGATCTGGGCACCCGGGTGGCCTTTGGCCAAATCGGCGGCGTGGGCGGCAATTTTGTAGGTGATCAGCCCCTGTTTGACGTCTTCTTTGTTCGGCAGCCCGAGGTGCTCCTTCGGCGTGACGTAACACAGCATGGCGCAGCCGAACCAACCGATCATCGCGGCGCCGATGCCGGAGGTGAAGTGGTCATAGCCCGGAGCGATATCGGTGGTTAGCGGGCCAAGGGTGTAGAACGGCGCTTCGTGGCAATGCTCCAACTCTTCGGTCATGTTGCGACGGATCATTTGCATCGGTACATGACCCGGGCCTTCGATCATCACCTGCACGTCATATTCCCAGGCAATTTTGGTCAGTTCGCCCAGCGTGTGCAGTTCGGCGAACTGCGCTTGGTCATTGGCGTCCTGAATTGAGCCGGGGCGCAGGCCATCGCCCAGGGACAGTGAGACGTCATAGGCGGCGCAAATTTCGCAGATTTCGCGGAAGTGCTGGTACAGGAAGTTTTCCTGATGGTGTGACAGACACCATTTAGCCATGATCGAACCGCCGCGCGAGACGATGCCGGTCAGGCGCTTGGCGGTCATCGGTACATAGCGCAACAGTACGCCGGCGTGGATGGTGAAGTAGTCAACGCCTTGCTCTGCCTGCTCAAGTAACGTATCGCGGAACATTTCCCAGGTCAGGTTTTCCGCCACGCCGTTCACTTTTTCCAGCGCCTGATAGATAGGCACCGTGCCGATCGGTACTGGGCTGTTACGCAGGATCCATTCGCGGGTTTCGTGGATATAACGGCCGGTGGACAGGTCCATCACCGTATCCGCGCCCCAGCGGGTGGACCAGACCAGTTTTTCGACCTCCTCTTCGATGGATGAGGTCACCGCCGAGTTGCCGATGTTGGCGTTAACTTTCACCAGAAAATTGCGTCCGATGATCATCGGCTCGGATTCGGGATGGTTGATATTAGCGGGGATGATGGCGCGTCCAGCGGCCACTTCCTGGCGAACGAATTCCGGCGTGATGTTCTCCGGTAGATTGGCGCCCCAACTTTGCCCTGGATGCTGCTGACGCAGGACATCGCCACGGATACGCTCGCGGCCCATGTTTTCGCGGATGGCGATAAACTCCATCTCAGGAGTGATTACGCCAGCGCGGGCGTAGTACAACTGGGTGACGCATTTGCCGGGTTGCGCCTTGCGCGGCCGCGGCAGATGTTCAAAACGCAGGTGATCCAGACCTTCATCCGCCAGGCGCTGCTGGGTGAAACCGGAACTGACGCCATTGAGCAGTTCGGTATCACCGCGTTCAGCTATCCAGCCTGCACGCAGTTTTACCAGGCCGGTATGCACATTAAGTTCAGATTGCGGATCGCCATAAGGACCGGCAGTGTCGTATACCGGAATGGCTTCGTTGGGCTGGTACTGTGGGTTGTCTTTGTCGCCGCCAAGCAGCGTCGGGCTAAGCTGGATTTCACGCATCGGCACCTGCAGATCGTTGCGTGAGCCCTGCAGATAAATCCGGCGTGAATTGGGAAAGGACACGCCCTGAAGGGTATTGATAAACTGCTGGGCTTCTTCGCGTTGCTCTTTACGGGCACGGGGTTTTTTAACGTTAGACATAGCAAGTTCCTACCAGTGTGTTGGGTTGGGAATGTTGCTTGTCTGGAGCTCGGAGGGAGTAATGATGCTGGCCGACAGGGCGGGATTATCCCTGTTGGGATCACCTGCCTGTGGCGATAGATTACTCTTGTTCCCTTCGCGGGTATTAACCCGATCAGGTTCCGCGGATCCCGAATTAACGGTCTCAGCCTGGCCAATTTGATGAACAAATCAGGCGCTAGGCACTCCGACAAGATGCCCCCAGTATAGGAGGGTGAATAAAAAAAACTACAAAATTCTAACGTGCCTGGTCCAGCGCTTTATCCGGCATCGTTTGTTGCCAGGCTTCGGTCGCCAGTTGGATCAGCTTATCTTCCAGGGTAAAACGTGCCGCCAGGGTTTCACCGATATCCGACAATGCCTGATGGAGTTCCAGGCACACATCCTGATCGATATCCACTTCGGTATAGCGATCGTGAAATGCCATAATCTGTTCGGTATTTGCCCACAGTTTGGGGTAGATGTTTACCGACAGCGTCATTTTCGGACTGGATGCGCCTTCCACTTGCTTGATAATTCTGTCATAGATATGAAAATGACCGGCGGAAAGGTAATCCACCAGATTATGGCAAAAGTTCTCCAGCGCTTTTTCATTCAGCGGCGTATGCTTTTCTTTATTCGGTTTGATACCCACGAGGGTGCAATAGGCGACCAGCAATTGCTTGCGAGCCTGAAGCCATTGATCAACTAATTCATTACTACCACCAACGCGCTGAGTCAGGCTTTCCAAACGGTTGAGCATGTTTGACTCCGTAAGTAATAAAACGTAACAGTAAGTTATTAAAATGTTACAAGGCCGATTTGTAGAGTGCCAGTGAAGCTGAGGTTGTGCAACAACGATATGGAACTTGCATTAACGGGTAATGAAAATGGCTGGTGGATTGTCAGCCATGAAAGCAAACTTTGGTTACCAAACGGTGAATTGCCGTGTGGTTTGGCGGCGTCATTCTCCCTGCAGGGGCGAATGGCCAGGGCTATTGGTGAATGGGAAGGGCTGCCGGTCTGGCTTGTCCGTCAGGCGATGCCGCAGGACATGGGCTCGGTACGCCAACTGCTTGAGCTCGATCGTGGACTGTTCCAGCTCGCCGGTCGGGGAGTGCAACTGGCCGACTTCTACCGTTCCCATCGCTACTGCGGTTACTGCGGCCATGAGATGCATCTCAGTCGTACGGAGAGTGCCTGTCTGTGCGGCAATTGCCGCGAGCGTTACTACCCGCAAATCGCCCCTTGCGTGATTGTTGCCATTCGACGTGACGACGAGATCCTGCTGGCCCAGCACGTGCGCCATCGCGGTGGAATTCATACTGTCCTGGCCGGTTTTGTTGAGGTCGGCGAAACGCTGGAGCAGGCGGCTGCGCGCGAGGTAATGGAGGAAAGTAATATTGAAATCAAAAACCTGCGCTACGTCACCTCGCAACCATGGCCATTCCCGCATTCGCTGATGATGGCCTTTATGGCCGATTACCATCGGGGTGAGATCCGTCACGATCCGAAAGAGCTGCTTAACGCCGGCTGGTACCGCTACGATCGGTTGCCGCTTTTGCCGCCGCCTGGCACCGTGGCGCGCCGCCTGATAGAGGACACCGTAGCCTTATGCCGCGAGCAATAACTCGCTACAATAGCGGCAGATGAATAAGGGAGCCCCATAAATGAATGAGTTGAAGAACGATCGTTACCTGCGCGCGCTGCTGCGTCAGCCGGTGGATGTGACCCCCGTATGGATGATGCGTCAGGCCGGTCGTTATTTGCCGGAGTACAAAGCCACCCGTGCCCAGGCCGGTGATTTTATGTCGCTGTGCAAGAACGCGGAACTGGCTTGCGAGGTTACGCTGCAGCCGTTGCGCCGCTTCCCGCTGGATGCGGCCATTCTGTTCTCCGACATCCTCACCATTCCCGATGCTATGGGGCTGGGGCTGTATTTCGAAACCGGCGAAGGCCCGCGTTTCTCCTCGCCGATTACCTGTCGTGCCGACGTGGACAAGTTGCCGGCCTTCGATCCGGAAGTGGAGCTGGGCTATGTGATGAACGCGGTGCGTACTATCCGCCGCGAGCTCAAAGGCGAAGTGCCGCTGATCGGTTTCTCCGGCAGCCCGTGGACCCTGGCGACCTATATGGTGGAAGGCGGCAGCAGCAAGGCCTTCACCAAGCTGAAAAAAATGATGTATGCGGAGCCGGCTACGCTGCACCTGCTGCTGGATAAGCTGGCAGACAGCGTCATTTTGTATCTCAACGCCCAGATCAAAGCCGGCGCGCAGTCGGTGATGGTCTTCGATACCTGGGGCGGCGTGCTGACCGGCCGTGACTACCGCGAATTCTCTCTGCATTACATGCATAAGATTGTCGATGGGCTGCTGCGTGAAAACGATGGCCGCCGCGTGCCGGTCACGCTGTTCACCAAAGGCGGTGGCCAGTGGCTGGAGGCTATGGCGGCCACCGGTTGTGACGCGCTGGGTCTTGACTGGACGACCGACATCGCTGACGCGCGCCGTCGCGTAGGGGATAAAGTCGCGCTGCAGGGCAACATGGATCCTTCTATGCTGTATGCGTCACCTGAGCGTATTGCCCAGGAAGTGGAGACCATCCTCGCCGGTTTCGGTCACGGTGAAGGGCACGTATTTAACCTGGGTCACGGCATTCATTTGGATGTGCCACCAGAAAACGCCGGCGCCTTTGTCGAGGCGGTTCACGCTCAATCGGGCAAATACCATCGCTAAGGACCGGACGTGATAGATACTCAAGCCCTACGCGCGGAGCAATTGCAGCGCGCCTCGGAGGTGATTCGTTACGATGACTTCCAGACCGAGTCGCCGGCCTTTATTGCCGGTGCCGACGTGGGCTTTGAACAGGAAGGTGAGGTGACGCGTGCTGCCATTGCCATCCTGCGCTATCCATCGCTGGAGCTGGTGGAGTACCGGGTGGCGCGTGTCGCGACCACCCTGCCTTACATTCCCGGTTTTTTATCATTTCGTGAATACCCTGCGTTGCTCGCGGCTTGGGAGCAATTGCAGCAGAAGCCGGACCTGGTTTTTGTCGACGGCCATGGTATCTCACACCCGCGCCGTCTGGGCGTTGCCAGCCATTTCGGTCTGCTGGTCGACGTACCGACCATTGGCGTCGCCAAAAAGCGCCTGTGCGGTAAATTCGCCCCTTTGGACGCCGCCGCCGGCGCGTTGGCGCCGCTGGAAGATAAAGGCGAGCAGCTTGGCTGGGTGTGGCGTAGCAAGGCGCGTTGTAACCCGTTGTTTATCTCTACCGGCCACCGCGTCGGGGCCGACAGTGCGTTGGCTTGGGTACAACGTTGCATGGCGGGCTACCGTTTGCCGGAACCTACGCGCTGGGCTGATGCCATCGCCTCGCGCCGGCCGGCCTTCCAGCGCTGGTTGCAGCAGCATCCAGAGGTGTCGCAATGACCGATTTCGGGTACACTGCGGCGCAGATAACGCGTAAGAGAGTGAATAATGCTACGTAACCCGATCCATTTACGTCTGGAAAAGCTTGAAAGCTGGCAACATTTGACCTTTATGGCCAGTTTGTGCGAGCGTATGTATCCGAATTACCAGATGTTCTGCCTGCAAACCGAGTTTGGCGATCCGGCGATTTACCGCCGCATTCTGGATTTGGTGTGGGAAACGCTGGTGGTCAAGGACGCCAAGGTCAACTTTGACAGCCAGCTGGAGAAGTTGGAAGAGGCGATACCTTCGGCAGAAGATTACGATCTTTACGGCGTTTACCCGGCTATTGACGCCTGTATCGCATTAGGGGAACTGATCCATTCGCGACTCAGCGGGGAGACGCTAGAGCACGCCATCGCCATTAGCGAAACGTCAATTCGCACCGTGGCGATGTTGGAAATGACTCAGGCCGGTAAAGAAATGACCGACGATGAGCTCAAGGTTTTGCCTGCGGTAGAGGAAGAATGGGACATCCAATGGGAAATTTTCCGCCTGTTGGCTGACTGCGAGGAACGCGATTTAGAGCTGATCAAAGGCTTGCGTTCTGACCTCCGCGAGGCCGCGGTGAGTAATATCGGGATAAATTTAACGCAATAAGGCAAGAAAACGTGATTTAACGCCTGATTTGTCATGCCTTAAGGCTTCACATCCGCACCCTGTCTGGTCTACATTTGGGGGGCGTAAAAAAAGTGGCTATCGGTGCGTGTATGCAGGGAGTGCTGTCAATCGGCATATCCGTCGCACTCGATGCTTTGCAAACGATAAACACACTGTAAGGATAACTTATGAACAAGACTCAACTGATTGATGTAATCGCGGACAAGGCTGACCTTTCCAAAGCACAAGCTAAACTGGCTCTGGAATCCACCCTGGCTGCTATTACTGAGTCTCTGAAAGAAGGTGATGCAGTACAATTGGTTGGTTTCGGTACTTTCAAGGTCAACCACCGCAACGAGCGCACTGGTCGCAACCCGCAGACTGGTAAAGAAATCAAAATCGCAGCTGCTAACGTGCCTGCGTTCGTTTCTGGTAAAGCACTGAAAGACGCGGTTAAGTAATACTGCGTGTTGGTGAAAAGATTAAACAGGGGGGCAAGAGCGCCCCTTTTGTTTATCCGACAGGCGCTCATGGTCATCGGCCTTGCCGGTGTCCTGAGCGCCTGCAGCAGTCATTCAGATCCTCCTGCCTTTAGTGCCAGTGGCTTTGTGGCCGACCAGGGCGTTATTCGCCTGTGGCGCAAAGACGACGATCGGCATCGCCCACAGGTGCTGATGAGCGTCTACAGTCCTTATCGCGGTCCGGGCACCGTCACCACGCTGTACGAATACCAAAACGGCGAACTGCGCCAGATTAAACGCACCGATGCCGATGGCGATCGTGACTCTATCCAACTCCGCTTCACCGATGACGGCGAAGTAAGCTTTATGCAGCGTCAACTGGCCACGCGGCGTGAACAACTGACCGCCGATGAAATCGCGCTGTACCAATACCAGGCGCGTCGAGTGCTTGAAGTGAGTAATGCGCTGCGTGCCGGCAATGTGAAACTGCTGCAGGGGCGTTGGCAACAGGGCACGGTGCAAACCTGCGATGGCCAAACGTTGAAACCAGGGCTGGACGGCAGTGCCGAAGCCTGGATTGAGCGTCGCGCCCGCAACAGCAGCCAACCGGTGAATATTGCCTGGTTGGATGCGCCAGAAGGGCGTGAACTGCTGCTGGTGGCAAACGACGATTTTTGCCGCTGGGAACCGAAAGAAGATCAGCTATAAAAAAGGCCCCGCATGGCGGAGCCCTCAGAGATTTTAGCGTTCAGATCATTTGCCGCGTGCAATCGCACGATAGCCAATGTCCTTACGGCAGAAGCTGCCTGGCCACTGAATGCCATCCGCCAATTGGTAAGCGCGTTGTTGCGCCTGAGCCACCGTTTCACCCAGTGCGGTAACGCACAGCACGCGGCCACCGCTGGTCACCACGTCGTTACCCTGCATGCGGGTGCCGGCATGGAATACCTTGCCGTCGGCGCTTTCTTGCTGCGGCAAACCCTGAATGACCTCACCGTTGTTATAGTCACCCGGATAACCGCCGGCTGCCAGTACCACGCCTAACGCAGGACGTTTATCCCATTCAGACGTTTTCTCATCCAGCTTGCCTTCCGCACCGGCCAGGCACAGTTCAACCAGATCAGAGCGCAGACGCAGCATGATCGGCTGGGTTTCCGGATCGCCAAAGCGGCAGTTGAATTCAATGACTTTCGGTTGACCGTCCGCAGAGATCATCAGCCCGGCATAAAGGAAGCCGACATAGGTGTTACCTTCCGCCGCCATGCCGCGCACGGTTGGCCAGATAACCTGGTCCATCGCGCGTTGGTGGATTTCATCGGTCACCACTGGCGCCGGGGAATAAGCCCCCATACCGCCGGTGTTCGGGCCGGTGTCGCCATCGCCGACGCGTTTGTGATCCTGGCTGGTGGCCATAGGCACCACGTTTTCACCGTCGACCATGACGATAAAGCTGGCTTCTTCCCCATCCAGGAATTCTTCCACCACGATGCGGTGGCCTGCATCGCCGAAGGCGTTGCCTGCCAGCATGTCTTGCACGGCGTCTTCCGCTTCCTGCAGCGTCATGGCAACAATCACGCCTTTACCGGCAGCCAGACCGTCGGCCTTGATGACGATCGGTGCACCTTTACTGCGAACATAGGCCAGCGCCGGTTCGACTTCGGTAAAGTTTTGGTACTCGGCGCTTGGGATATTGTGGCGCGCCAGGAAATCTTTGGTGAAGGCTTTAGAGCCTTCTAACTGAGCTGCGGCCTGAGAGGGACCAAAGATTTTCAGACCGGCGGCCTGGAAGGCGTCAACCACGCCAATCACCAGCGGCGCTTCCGGCCCAACAATGGTGAGGCCGATATCGTTGCTCTGGGCAAAAGCGAGCAGGGCCGGAATATCGGTAGCGGAGATCTCGACGTTCGTAAGACCTGGTTCCAGCGCGGTACCGGCATTGCCCGGTGCTACGTAAACTTTGTCCGCCAGCGGTGATTGGGCTGCTTTCCAGGCCAGCGCGTGTTCGCGTCCGCCGTTGCCGATAATTAAAATGTTCATCAGGTGCTCCACGAAGGGCGTGCGCCGCAGCGCACGCAGCAAAAAGGATTAATGGCGGAAGTGACGCATATCGGTAAAGATCATCGCAATGCCGTGTTCGTTGGCGGCGGCAATCACTTCATCATCACGGATCGACCCGCCTGGCTGGATCACGCAGGTGATGCCAACGGCTGCCGCGGCATCGATGCCGTCACGGAACGGGAAGAAGGCGTCGGACGCCATGGCGGAGCCTTTGACTTCCAGACCTTCGTCGGCGGCTTTGATGCCGGCGATCTTGGCTGAGTAAACGCGGCTCATTTGCCCCGCACCTATGCCGATGGTCATGTTGTCGCGCGCATAAACAATGGCGTTAGACTTAACAAACTTGGCCACTTTCCAGCAGAACAGCGCATCACGCAATTCCTGAGCGGTAGGTTGGCGTTCGGACACTACGCGCAGATCGCTTTCACTCACCATGCCCAGATCGCGATCCTGCACCAGCAAGCCGCCGTTGACGCGCTTGAAGTCCAGAGCGGCAATGCGTTGCTGCCATTGGCCGCAGGCCAGCACGCGGACGTTCTGTTTGGCGGCCAGCAGGGAGCGCGCTTCCTGGCTGATGCTAGGGGCGATAATCACTTCCACAAACTGACGACTGATAATGGCCTGCGCAGTGGCGGCGTCCAGTTCGCGGTTGAAGGCGATGATGCCGCCGAACGCGGAGGTAGGATCGGTTTGATAGGCACGCTCATAGGCTGCCAGAATATCGTCGCCTATCGCCACGCCACAGGGGTTGGCGTGCTTGACGATAACGCAGGCCGGTTCGGCGAACTCTTTCACGCACTCCAGTGCCGCATCGGTATCGGCGATGTTGTTGTACGACAACGCTTTGCCCTGTAGCTGATCGGCGGTGGCGACAGAAGCTTCCTGAACATTCTCTTCTATATAGAAGGCGGCCTGCTGGTGGCTGTTCTCACCGTAGCGCATATCCTGCTTCTTGATGTAGTTAAGGTTCAGCGTGCGAGGGAAGCGACCGGAAGGCTGCTCGGTTTCGCCATGGTAGGCCGGCACCAGCGCGCCGAAGTAGTTGGCGATCATGCTGTCATAAGCGGCGGTGTGTTCAAAAGCCTTGATAGCCAGATCGAAACGGGTGGCGTATTGCAGTGAGCCGTCGTTGTTATCCATCTCGGTAATGATAGCGGCGTAGTCACTGCTCTTTACCACGATGGCGACGTCTTTATGGTTCTTGGCCGCGGAGCGCACCATGGTTGGGCCGCCGATGTCGATATTCTCTACTGCATCTTCCAGCGAGCAATCCGGGCGCGCCACGGTTTGGGCGAACGGATACAGGTTTACCACCACCATGTCGATCGGCTTGATGTCATGTTGGCTCATGATGCCATCGTCCTGGCCGCGACGGCCCAGAATGCCGCCGTGCACTTTCGGGTGCAGCGTCTTTACTCGTCCATCCATCATTTCCGGGAAGCCGGTGTAGTCGGAAACTTCGGTAACAGGTAGACCGGCATCTGCCAGCAGGCGAGCGGTACCGCCGGTGGAGAGCAGTTCAACGCCACGGCTTGAAAGCGCTTCGGCGAATTCAACGATACCGGCTTTGTCAGAGACGCTGAGCAGGGCCCGGCGGATTGGACGAGGTTGTTGCATGGTTTTATCCCTTGGCTTTGGAGTCGCAATAAAAGAGCGTTACGTGAATTTCCACCTTCTACTCTCTATAAGGAAAGGTTTTTCTCTCTATAAAGGGGGTATCAGGCACAAATTCAGGTAACGCCCCCATAAAAAGGGGAGCGTTTCGTCGCGGGGAATTGTAGCGAAAACGTTTGCGTGGCGCTCGTAAATTTTCCGTGCAAATGGCTTCTGTGGATAAGTTTGTGCACAACAGGGTATAAGGCGGGCTTTTGCTGTGGAATGCAGCAAACGATCGTTTTTGTCGAAAATACCTGTTGCGGCCTGCGAGGAACTCCCTATAATGCGCCTCCATCGACACGGAACATGTGAACAACTTCACAGAGTATCCGGGGTTCGAAGAGAAAAAATCCTGAAATTTAGGGGTTGACTCTGAAAGAGGAAAGCGTATTATACGCCACCTCGAGATAGCAAGCTACGGCGGCTAACTCACTGCTCTTTAACAATTTATCAGACAATCTGTGTGGGCACTCCACAAGACGATATCCAGAACCTTCGGGTTCAAAAAAATATCAAGTCTTGAAGAGTGACCAAGCAGTAATTCATTTAGT
>NZ_JBCPSR010000015.1:0-28283 GCF_051129805.1 Serratia sp. Je.1.23.a
ATGGGGGTAAACGCCACCGATATTGGCAATGCGAATTGCACAATAATATTTATCCAGGATAACCACGTTATCACAGGAGACATTCGACCATTACTCGCCCCAGAGGACGCTACATTCACGCTCATAACAACAGCTCTCTAATAAACATTATCAACACCGCGGCCCAGTAAAAAACCCGCAATGTCTTTTAAAAAATAAAATACGTTAATCATCGCAACCAACAGCGGCGCGCATTTTAATTCCACCCAACCCAAACAACGCATCAACCAAAGATAAAAACACACACAAATCCAACCAAACCGTTACGGGCAGCCATGCACGTTAAACTAAAAAAACAGAAACCCACCGACACCCTTTTCGAGGGAGTCAAAAAAGAAAAAACCGGCACATGTCATTCTTCACTAGAAGGGGTATACGCACGCCAACGCGCAGGCTCACTTTCCCAAGGCGCCAATACTTCTTGTTTATTTTTATAAAAATGGACCTTTCCCTTACCGTTAATATCATGGCGATGGCGATACAGATAACGGAGCTCGGAGTTAGTGATGGAAGGGCCACCTGATTTATTAATGACGCGTTCGATATCTATGCCATCCAGTACGAAATGAATTTTATCCCTCCCACCAGAGCGGATAATCATCTCTAAGCCAGCTTTACTCCCTCGAGAAAAAAACTTACTCAAAGCGCGTCTAACCAAATGCTCTTCCTCACGCGGTTTAAACAAGTCCTTGCCGTAATCAGAAAACGTGTCGTGAAAACTGTAACGGTCATGTAATGCTAAGAAATCAAAATATTTCTTTGCCATGGGTAAGTTATTAAATGAATGAAAACACCCATTATGGAGATTAATCATGTCATCATACAAAGAGCCTCCAATCGATGTAATCTCGTCACGGTATTCTGAAATTAATTCTTTGCGATCGTCACTCCGCTCACCCTCAGGGCACTTAAGCATGTTCTTATACTCGTTCAAAAAAAGCGCCCCTCCATCCACTCGAGTAAATGCCCGATGGATTGCCGGCATATGGTCGGCACGTAAAATTGCGGCAAGATAGTCTGCCTGGCGAGATAATTTTGACCACATCCCTCGATAGCTATCGACCGCCTCCGTCAATCCAAAAATCATATCTCCCCGTGAAAAATCAAAGTTATTATAAAAAAAGCCTCCAACATTTCTTTCTGTGACATCTCGATGAGCTCCCAGAGAAGAAGAGGCCTCCCCTTCCTCTCCCTCATGCTCACTGACACCTTTTCGATGTCTCATTAATGAAGCCTTCATTATATAAACTCCATGCTATATCTCATTAACAACGGCAGCCCATGCCCACTTATTACACCCTGCCGTAGATTCACCGTCTTTGCTGGAATAGAAAGACAAGCAAAACCCTCACTAAATAAACCACCACAACACTTTTATTAACCCACCCGATAAAATAAAAAGGCATCTCGCATCAATCGGCGTCAGTTTTTCTTTGTGCAAATGGTTTTCCCCAACACGGCATTTGGCGGAAATAGAGTTAAACACCAAGAAGGACAATAAAAAGGTGGACATCGTAGATATTGAAAGCATTACACACATCAAATGAGACAAAGCCCCCCAGGACTTATCGGTTCCCGCCACGCATCTAAAAACACCGAGTCCAGTCAAACCCCCGATAAATATTCCGAAAAGATATCAAAACCAACAAAAAGAAGAAAAAAACAGCCACACCATTGAATAAACTGACAACTCAAGAAAAGCACGGTATTAAAGTGACACCATCGACCATCGCGATAAAGAAATAAAAGCAGATACAACGATAAAGAGTATACAACCACATGCTCTGTTATATCTTTTGACTCTCGAAACAACACCCTCTACATCTTCTTAATAGTGATTGGCTTACTGTATACTATCGACCCAGAAGTCCCGCCCTCTCCTTTCGGCTCTACCCATGCGCGAACATCGTAACCAACGTAGGTATCAAGAATCGTCCACGTGAGTGTGTCACTGGCAACAGTCCCCCATTCCTCATCTTTCTCAATGTAGTACTCAAAACGACAAAACGATTTCCCTTCTTTTCCGCCCTCCCACCTGAAGCTATAAGAACAAGCCAGTGTATTGCCCGGCATTGGCTGTCCACCGCCTTGTACTTCTACCTTCAACTCGCTGATACTGGGTAGCTCAAGCTCTGGGGGAGCCCCCTCATTTGCAGCCACTTTATACTTGCTCAAATACTTCCAGCTACCATCTTGTTGAAACAACCTTACATCAATTACATCCCCCGCTAATACCCTCCTTGAAAACGTAATAATATAGTACCCTCCCCCTTGATTAATAGTGACATAATTCCCCCCCCCCCCCTTTAGAAGGGTTCCAGAATAGGAGTCATTTTCGTAGAAACAGATCTTCTTTATGGGTAACTCTAAATAAGTCTCAGGAATACAAATTTTGACCTGACCTTGATATACACGAATATAGACGCCCCCAAGGATGGCATCGATATCCAGTGCCAGTTTTCCTTGCGTATCCAAATACAAGCCACCGAACGGTTGACACGTCAATTGCAACCCGTTAGCAACGTCAAATACCTCAGGGTCGAGGGACATTTCCACATGTCCTTCCTTGTCAGTCTTGAGTCCTTTTGTCTCATCAAGTGTGATTGAAACATCAGTTCCTACCTTCAGGGGGCCGCTCGTGACAACCGCCATCCCATCCTTATCAACCTTAACGCCTGCCGCCGCCTTAATACCCACCCCATCCTTGGCCAAAACCAGCCCACCGTCAGCAGCAAGTTTCAGTGCTACCCCGTCCTTTGCCACCGCCATGCCATTCCCTGCCTTAACATGCCATGGGGTTACACTACCAACATCAACAACTCCGCTTTCCGTTGACGGATCTCCGCCAGCCATCCCTTCGCCAGGTTTGAATGACAATGACGCCACATCAATGAGCCGAGAAAAACTTTCCTCACTCGGCACCTTCCAGGCTTTGAAGCACTCTCTCAACAGAGGCAAATTGACTTTTCCATCACCCTGAAGGCTTACCTCACTGACAGGTAACTCTCCTGTAATCAGTGACATTTTGTCTTCTGGGTAAAAGGGGACAACGGTGGACACCCCCTCCAATTTCACGTTGTCCACAGCAACCTCCAACGTCAGCGTTGGCAAAACAGCAACCTCCCTGGCGGTTATCGTTACCGTATAGGTGTCCCCCACCCGTGTGACAGTGCTGACATCAACGCTGTTTTCTGGAAGACACGTGAAAGAAACTTCCCGGTCCGTTAGGACTCGCCCCTTCGCATTCACAAGACGCAGAGCCACCACAGCCCGAGCCATCCCATCAGCCGACCGTTCGGCAGGCGAGACGGTCAATGAAGAGGCGTTTACATCAGGAGTCAGACGCGTTGCCATATACGGTTATTCCTTATAATGAGTTAATGGGCAGGGTGGTAAAACGACAAGTTTTCAAGTACCGTCTTCACAGACGGGCTCGGCAGGGTCCCTTAATCCGCTTAAGCTATAGCGACCCCACAAAGTGAGCCATCGCTCGTTACACGCTTCCCAGTGAAACCTGGACCACAGCACGATTTACCCAATATGCGCCATGAAATGCAGCGTACAATCGCTTTCAGCGGTGGTCGAAACCCGTGTTATCAATCTCATTGTCAACAGGCTGCTTTCGTCACTTGCTGCAAACAGCCAGAATCACTCTCGCGGTAATTTTGGCACCAAGTCCCTCAGGCCACAGCCGAGACAGTCTTCCGATAAACATCATGCTGATGTCCGGGGCAAAGTAATGAACGTATTCGTAACGTCAGATAACGAACGTCATACAACCCAGTTAACACGAACTGGTGCCGATAACCACGGCAACATTACGTTTGTCAGCGGCCACGGTAACTGGCTCAGCAAGACATCAGGCGCATCCGGCTCTATTGTCAACGACATTGGCTCGTCAACAAGCGTTCCCGTACGCTGCAGGAAAAAACTTCGTATATCACCGCCACTACAGCGATCCAGCAGCGGCACCGTTATAAGCGCTCTGCCCAACCAGTCATCCAGCTCGGCCTGACGCAGGAGTGAGGGCGAAACAGCATCAAACGGCACGTCCGGGTCAATGCCACACAATAATCGGGTACAGGGCGTCCGCCATTCCGCCAACGGCGCTTCACCCCAGGTTAGCCAATCCAGACACGCCACCGCATGCCAGCGCGACTCGTCGTCGACAAAACGCCCCTCCTCAAGCCAGCCAAACTGATCAAATAAACTCGGCAACAAGGGCCAGAGCACCACAACGCCCGCCCCCGCCACGATCCGGGGCTCATCAGACTCAGTGATCCGCCTTGCCGCTGGCAGGGGCATAGAACGTTCCGTACCGGCAACCGCCACACGCTCGGTTGAGCGCACATCCGGCGTCAGGGCAAGCGGACGTGGTGTCGGCATCAACAATGGCTCACAGGTAGCCTGCAGTTGGCGCCGGACTGACGCCGACACCCCTGACAAATATGTTGCCGGCGGCCGGCTATCCGGCGTAGCGCCACACAACCATCCCATCAAGGGACCTTGCAAATCGTCCGGCATCCCCCCGTCAAACAGCGCAACCAGCCAGGCCTCAAATGTCCGGATGTTAGGCGGTTCTCTCCCCATCGACGGCACATTCTCTCCTACGGCCGATGTCCCTGTCGTCACCACAGCAAACCCAGCCACAGGGTCAACTCCTGTATCCCCAAAAAACGGCACAGGCGCTGACGAGACAACAGGCCTTGTTGGCAACGCCCACACGTAGTCACTCGCCACCGGATGGTGACGCAACGCAAGCAGTGCCGCCAGCGGTAACATCCATACCGCATCGGATGACGGCATAGACGGCAAGCGACGCGACGTCAGCAACCAAGCCGACACATGACTCAAGACCTGGCCCGGCCAGCTCGTTATCAGCCGTTGACGTGCACGCGGTTGCAAGAGTCGCACGGCCAATGCGATCCGCGGCGAAAGACGCCTCCCGCCTTCCTGCACCGTTGTCGCCGAGTCAAGACTCTCACGTAGCCAAACATCACGCCCCGCCTGAAATAGCCACGGGCGAGCATCCATCACCACGCCAGTATCCAGATAATGCAACAGTTGAGTGAATGACGCCGGCAGCATCGCACCCTCTCCCTGGCTCCCGTCTTTCTCGGTTGCGATTTTGGCTGCGGTGGTCAACCCTTCCACTGCGCCATGTTGCCAGGCTGCCTGTCGCATTGACGCCCCGGGGACCTGTCGCACCGGCGCTGGCAAGGCAAACAGCTGTTCTTTCAATTGGCTAAGGATGCGTGCCTGCATGATTGATTCAAACTGGGACAAGGGGACCTCTCCCACATTCACCGTCAAGCGCTCAATCGTTCGCGTCTCACCCTCCGCACAATCGGCGAACAGCACACGCAACTCTGGCATCAGTTCATCCCTGAACCAAAGGCTGCAGCGTGCTTGAATGGCCTCAGCGTACCGCTCCTGCGTATGCAACCGGAACCGCAATCGCGCCAAGATGACTTTTCGCATTTTTTCTCCACCCACGCCCACCACACTGCACAGAGGAACATCAGAACTTCATGCCCGCGTCGCGTACATAAACCACCGCCTCTTGTTGAAGCAACCTATCACGCTCAACATCGCCTTGCTCTTTCTGGAGCCGTTCTTCAATAATTTGACTCTTGCTCTGCGACGTGACCTGGGCAAACCCTATCCCCCCTCGGCCATCGACTGGGCGTTCGCCTATCCCCAACAGACGCAACAATTCGTACGACTGATCGCCAACAGGCCGCCCCCCCTCCTGCCACGTCCGATATGTTTTTGCAAAATTATCAAAGTTGCTTTCATTCAACCAATGAACCTGTAAATTGAGATGACTCGGCATCTCTTCACGGGCAATTTTCGTGATCCACCTGTCCAGTTCTTCCGGTGTCTGGCTGCCTTCCAACCATGAACGATCCAATACCAGACTCAGGGTGAATGCAAAACTCTCGCGTGTGCAAAGCACCGACCAGGCATAGGGGTGCTGCGCATCCTGTATCTCCAACCAGTTCGGGGGCGATGGTTTTAGAGCGTAAATACCTTCTTTGTTCACAGGGACCACTGTTGGAGTGCCCTCCGGGTCCTGAATTCCCTCTTTTTTCAGGGTGCCAATCCACTTGACCGTCACCGCCCCCTTTAGTGGGTCGGCCTTCACCACTTCAACCACAACATCCGGTTTTTTAGCAGCACCATGGCCAACCAAATCATTCTTGGTTGGCCAGATCATCCAGCGTGCTTTGGGACGCAGAACAAAACGGGTCTTCTCAACCAACTCAATCGGAAAAGAAGGAGAGACATTCAGTACCACTTCTTTCTGCTCCCGTTTAGTTTCTTTCGGGAGGGAAAGGTCATAAACCACCCGCTTCAACCAAACCTGCGACATTTGCCACTTCCAGTGAACACCCTTTTGCATCAGCATAGGCATGCTCGATCGCAACCGAGCATGTTGCGCTAACTTAATGGAAACCGAGTTCCCCTTCACCATATGGACCACAAGAGAAGACAGCTGCAGGTCCGGTTTCTCCGCTCGCTGCAATTCAATCAGCATGCCCCGCGCCAAAGCGTCAGTCACTCCGTGCAACGTCAATGTCAACACCTCACCAACGTGCTCAAAAGATGCCACGGTTTGCTTTTTCGGCCAGGGCGTAGAGAAGCTCTCTGGCTTTGGAGCAATGGGCAGCAACTCCTGATGCTCTATCACGTAAAACGGCAGTGGTTTGTCAGGGAAGCCCCCTTCTCTTTGCAGGTCTTCGTCAAATAGCCTCTCCCCGATGCCCAATCGGGCGGCTATCTTGCGTTGTAACGCCGACACTTTGCTGATACTGATGGCAGCGCGCTCATAGGCTAAACGCGTCACCTGCCGCAGGGCCCCCTGCTGCACAGGTAAAAATTCCGACGCATCCTTCTTGTTCAGGTTCAACCCACGCGAAGCGCGTTGTTCACCAAAGTAACCCAGCAAGTGATCCAGAATGGTCAGTTCCTTTTCGACATCCTTCGATTGCGTCGACACAATCTGTTGAATATCTGCCAGAACCGTTGAATCAAACACCTTCTGCGTCTGCTCACGGGCCAGGGCGTCATCCTGACGACTCGGCCAGTCCGCGCCCCCCCATACAGAAGCATTGGGATCTCGTCCATCGAACGCCAGTAATCGCGGCAATTTTTTCAGCTGATCGGCACTGTTGGCCAACCACTGCTCAAAGGGACGCAAAAACTGCAATAAACGCCCAGCATCTTTGTCGTCGGCTACTCTGTCCGCAGCCTGCAGCAAGCCATATACCGGCGGTAAACTCGCCCCCACCGTGCGATAGAATCCCGGATTGCGTGTCCGTCCATTGGGGATCTTGCGGGCAGGATCCACGTCGGCTCGGTACGCCACATCATTCAACCGCTGATACTCCTTGACCACCGAATCGATGTCCCATAACGAATTCGAAACCCGTTGACCATTCCTGTAAAGTTCAATCATCTGGCTGAATTCGGACTCCAGCGAACCGTCGTCCTTGAACCACAGTTGCGTTTGTTGACCAGCGGCAATCACTATAGAGGTAATTTCTGCGCGCTTCTCTTTCCAATTGTTGACCGCACGGATCCCCGGCACCCGACTTACAACCGCAACCGACAGAGCATGGACTTTTACCTCTTTCGTAAAAGTCTCACCAGACATTACCCGCTCAGGGGGAAGATGGGGGATCCAGCCATGAGTCAGTCGAGGACCAGTATAAATTTGCTCGGCGCTCTCGCCCTGCATCAACAGTGCCTCAGCCCGTTTACGTTCCGGTGCCGGCAACAAGACCTGATTCATTGCAAAAATAGCCTGGGCAACGGCCTTCGCTATGGCATCCCCATTCAACAACTGATCGTCTTCCAACACCAATTGAAAAGAGGGCTTTTGCACTGTGACGGGAACAACACACGGCGAGGTTATTTCCCATTCACACAGGTTGCGATGATGTTTCAGGAAATGCTGCAAGGCCTGACAAGCCGCCGCCGGAGACATTCCTGGTGTCCGTGTGACCCATAACTGATAGCGCCCGGCGACATGATAGAGACGCTCACTGCCAGCTAGTGGTGCCGATGAAGCAAAACGAAAGGTGTACTTATCTGGGTCATTGACATATCCATAACTTTGCTCATGCGGCAATAGCGCTATCTGCACATCGCGAAAACAAAAACGATTTTCTAACGTCTTATCGTCCTTCTTCTCATCACCTTTCGCCAACGGCACCAAATCCAGGATCGCCCGACGATAATCCTCCATAGTCACCGGACTGCTTGTCAGCGCCCATTCCGGCCCAAACTCAGGAGCGAAGAGGTTACCCTTATGATCCAAAGAAATCGCAGGGTCACGCTTGTCATCGTTTTTTTCAGTCAATAAATCTTGCAGGGGCAAGGTGTGGCGATAGCTGATATCCGATACGCCATAGGCCAGTGCCTGCAGCAACGTCACCCCAGGATCGCCCTCCCCCCGCGCACTCCAGAATTGCTCCGCATACAGTGCCAACGCGCTTTGCGTGGTCGCCCAAAGCGTGTCAAAGTGGATTTGCTCCTGCACCGCCTCACTCACTGGGGTCACCGCTGCCGATACGGCCTTGGAATTTTCTGCCATGGTTTTTGTCTCTCTATTTGCTCAATCTGCAGGTGTCATACGAACGCCCCAGCGCAATGCACGTTCCGCTGCGAGCGTTTACGTCTTACTCAATACTCGCATCGCTAATCCACCCTCAACGCTCACAATGCAGAACGAGACATTCCCCTGTAATGTCTTCGTACCCACCGTGAGGGTTGCCCCAATACGAAATATACCGCAGGCATCGAGAGGCGCATGGACCCTGAAATATCGCCTTCTGCTGTTGTCATCCGGTACGTATCCCCGCGGATCCGCATATTGTCCTTGATCTTCTTTAGCGTTAGCGTTGTATTCCTGCCTCTCTTTTTCAGACAAACTCGTCACCATCGTGTCCGGCAACCGCAATCCCGTATCCCGGTCAATCAGATAAACATCCGCATGGGACACCTCAATCGGCTTATGTGAAACACCATGCTCCTGGTCATGGATTGGCATCATCAATTGCACGATAGCTTCTTCGCCTCTTTTCAACCAACATTCGCCAAATCGCTCGCGTTTCGGGTTCTCCCAAGCAAGCGTCAGACCGGTATATTCAAGAGGAATGCACGACAGAACCGCAATCTGCTCCGCCAACAGCGTGGGCGCTTTCTGATTGTCACCATTGAGGTAAACATGCTTGATCACCGTCACCTCAGGCAACTGACGCAAAATATCGTGGACCGCCCCATGCGTTACCGGGCGCCCAATGACCGACAGCGCGTTATCGACAGGGTACATCCAGGGTAAAAAGGCGGCCTCCAATGCGGCCTGCACCCGCTGATTGCCCGTCGAAAGACTGATCCCCTGGGCATAAGTGACATCCCAACTGACACTTACGGGAATATACTGGGGATTGACACACGACAACTTCAACCAAGGCGAGCTAACGGCCTTCAACCGCATTGCCATGTCGTCCAAATGTAGCTGACTCAATCCAGGTCGACAGGGATCTGTGCTATCACTCAATGCCAACGTTGGCATCACCACAATCGTTTGTGACAATGAGCCATTTACCTCTGGCTTCGGGGACGGTAGAACCGCCAACTCCCGTAGCCCGTCATACCAGGTCTGCAACAACATCATCAGGTCGAGATTGTTCAGTCCCCGTTCGCGATGACGCAGCCGTCGCGCTACACGCGCCTCAAATGCAGTATGCGTTTCGGCAGCACAACCACCAAAAGAGCGCCAACGCTGGGTGACAGATTGCACTGTGTCCGGCATATCCAGCCCCTGCGTGATGCTCCCCGCCGACAAGCCGGCCGCAAAATGGGCATCGGCCACCCGGGTCTCATCTTGCAATCGGGCCAAACCAGCATTGGTCGCAATCCCGGTCAACCAAGGGGCTGTTGGAAGCGCAACCAAATCCCGATCCGGCTTTAACAATTCAGACACTCGTCCCCGGATCCACATCCGCCCCGCAGGCAGACAGGTCGATGCTCGACAAACATCTCCCGGCCAGTCGGCCGACAGTATTCCACTTGATTGCCATCCGTCAGTGGCATCGTTTACCGACAGTCGCATCCAACGCTCACCGACAGCCAGGTACTGCCATTTCAACACGAATGCACCGGGACTTTTCAGTTGCCAGTGCAGCGTCAACAGCTGCCCAGCCTCAATCCCCTCCAGGCCGAGATACACGTCAGCGTGGGGCGGCACCTCTTTCGCCATCTCCTGCCGAGGTAACCCAAACGGCAAGATGACGCGCTGATCAACCTGTGCGTCCGTCGCCTGGTAATCAATCCGCATGCCAGCCCATTGCGGCGTATACGGAGGATGCCGCTGCGCTTTCGGCACCGTGACCGGCACCGGTGTGACAAAGGTCACTCTCTCCTCCTTCATTGCGGGCATTGAGATCTTCTTGCCATCCGCACCGGCCACCTCGACCATCTCATACACCCAGTGACCATCTTGTTGCTTCATGGCCGGAACCTGTTGCACATGCGCCTGTTCCGTCTGAAATCTCACGATTTGCAGCGGTGCCGCCTCATGTGCGTCATATTCATCGTGAAGAAATAATGAGGTTTTCAGTTGCAACCGCAGATACCATGGCCAGCAAGCCGGATCCTCATCATCTGGCACTGTTGACGTTGGGGTAGCGGAAGGCACGTTTTTCAGTGACATTGTCAGTGGCTGCCCCTCAGGCTTCTCGCTGCCACCAAATAACGACAACGACTGCCCCTCAGAGGGAGGCTTCCCCGCGTGTATCAACACGCCGTCAACGGAGAAATAGTCATTTTTAGGTTGATTCATTCGACCAACCGACGGATATCCGTTATCAGCCATAATTTGTGCGGCGATCTCTTCCCCATTGGTAACACGGCTGGCCAGCGTATCTTTCTTATGCGCGTTGAGGCTATCTGGTACCTTTCCCTTCACAGGATCACGCGTCACATTCAAGTCTTGATCGAGCAACAACCAATGCGGTTTGGCTTGCGTAGCATCGGGGCCGTACCATTCCGAAAACGATGTCGTGGGCAACCCTGTCCAGGTCGGTGTACACGTCACCTGCGTTAATTTAGGCCCCAACAGCCACCACTCCGGCGACATCAGATTAACACCACTGCCGGCCTTTGCTCTTTCGCCAAAGGGTAACCCACCTTCCGATAACACCGTTCCATCATCGCGGGCACAGAGCACACCCACCGCTCCTTGCACCTTCACCGTAAGATTTTTGACTCTGGGAACATCCTCCCCCTCGGCACTCAACAATCGCAGCAACGGCAACGTCGAGACCAGTCCATCCAACGTCGTCACCGCGGTTGGAATACCGCCGTTCGACGGCAATGTCATTGACCACCATTTCCGTGAAGTCCCCTGCACGCAGGGCAATACCACCCAGGTCTCTGCCATACTTATCGCCGCGCATAACGGAGACTCACCCGGTAAATCTTCCTGTAGCTCCACGATCCAAGTTCGCTCTCCCCCTGCAACGCTCAAGACTGATGACTCGACGATCCGTCCATGCTCAACAACGCGATCCGCATCCGCTCTGGGCTGCTCTCCGGGCCGAACAGGAGAGGCGCCAAACAGACGCACGCCCTCCACGGGCCAAGGTTGCTCTGCGCTCTCATCAAATACGACCCGCGCCCGACAGCCTCCCGGCGTACACGCATCGGCGACGACCCAGCGCAGATCCGTGACCCGTGCCATATTCACCGTAAGAGGTTGCATCAGCGCATACTGCAGCGTATTGCCTGCGCTATCTTGCCCCGCCTCCAACCGCAATCCGGCGGGCAAAACCTGCTCCCGAACGCCATCGGCCAACGTAAAATTCACCGTCACCTGATCGGGCTTCGCCTGACGGGCTTCAAGTGCCAGCATCTGTTGGTAGTACATTGAGCGGTGTTGCGCCGGAAATTGATTAAACAAGCCCCGAGGCGTTTCCAGCATGCCCAACAAGCTCAGCAAGAAAGCGCGCTCTGGAGGCAACTGCCCATCAGCCAGCTCCGGGTTCTCGTACAATTGCACTAACCGCTCACGCTCGAATGCCCAGGCAACCTCTCCAGCCTGATGCCATGGAGCCGTGGGCGACGCATCCTTCGCCCACGTCCCTGCTGCATACCCAAAAATCACCTGTGCCCAGTTTGCCGGTGGCCAACCATCGCTATCGCCATCCAAGCAGACAACGTCGGTATAAGGCAAGCGCTGGCAGTACTCTCGAAAAGCATCCAGTCGAGCTCCAATCGAACGGTCATCCAGTTCGAATGCCTGCGTGTTATGTGTCGCCATCATCCCTGCCGACTTTTTTGCGTCATCAGTCATTGCCGTTCCTCATTGCACCGTCAGTTCGCTATTACTTTGAGCTGTGTCACCATGAACTGCCCCCGCCCCGGTGTTGGTACCCCAACCGTTGGGTCCGGTACCCCCGAACTCGGATCCGTAGCTGGTGCGGTGGGAATAAATACCGCCTGACACTCACTGCCCTTGATCAGCACCGGCGTGCCACTCAAGACCTTGTGAGCCACCTGATCCGGCCCCGCCACCACCAGTTGGATCATGCCCACGCCCGGTACCGAAAAATTCCCTGCCATATAGGGAATACCCGGTACCACCACCTTCGCCAAATCCCCGATCACACACCCCGGTTTACCGTTCACCATGAACTGTCCCGTTCCCGCCAGAACCGCCTGTGCAGGCGCCAGCAACGTTCTGTTACCAAAGCTCGGTTGGAATATCACCACATCACCGGTTGCCACTACGAGAGCGCCCACGTGGTACCTCCATCCGCGCCTTCCAGTCTCTGCATCTGGCCCGAGACTTGTCGGGGTTGTCCTGCGAGGCAATATCTCACCGTGATGCGCAATGAGCCCCACTGACGTCCCACCTCCTGCAGTTCAATGGTCACATCTTCCGCCCGGGGTTCATGACGTGCCACACTCTCAGCAATCCGGTTGCGCAAGGCAGCCAACGTGCCTTCGGAGAGGTTGGCGAACATGAAGGAATGCATATCACAACCATAGGCCGGACGCATGATCCGCTCCCCAGGCTGAGTCTGAAACAGGAGAGCCAGGCTTTGTGCCACGTTATCCGCATCTGTCGACATGGCGACCGAACTCTTCACACTCGGCGACATATCCAGGTGGAAACGCAACGGAAATTGCCAGCCGCATCCGTATAAACGGGTCAATTTATCGCTTTGTTCATTCATTGCTATCCCCTGTGTAGCTCATTCACCCCAGATTGACCAAACTGCCCTTCACATTCGTGATCCCTGAAGCACCCACATCCGTTATTTCGCCAGCGACCTTAACATGGGGGGCAGTCATACTGGCCTCCGCCCCCCCGTCAATGCTTACTGTCGGGGCGGAGAGCGACACCTTGGCCTGACCGGTCAAACCGACTTCCGCCCCAGTCACCGTCACCGCCTCATTCCCCTTGACGCGCACACTCATCTGTCCCGTCACCTGGACCTGCCCGGCTGACAAGTCAGCCTTTTCCGGTGACAATGCCAATTTTCCTTCTGCACTGGCCATTTTCACACTCACTTTACCCAGCCCCGTCAGATTCTCCTTCGCATCCAGCTTCACATTCCTGTCACTGTCGACCACCACCCCCTGCCGTCCCGTCAGCGCCATTGTCGACTCGGCAACCACCGTCACCTTCTGTTTAGCTTTCACGGTCACAGAGCCTGCTTTCACCTCTGTGGTGAAATCCCCTTCCAAGCTC
The DNA here is from genome assembly GCF_051129805.1 of Serratia sp. Je.1.23.a. Taxonomy (NCBI): domain Bacteria; kingdom Pseudomonadati; phylum Pseudomonadota; class Gammaproteobacteria; order Enterobacterales; family Yersiniaceae; genus Serratia; species Serratia sp. Je.1.23.a. The sequence goes on from NZ_JBCPSR010000015.1 coordinate 13,808, forward strand.
GACGTTGTGATACCCGCCTGGGTGTCGATCACCATCTGTTGTTCCGGCTTTTCATCTGCTCCCAGCGCTAACGTCGCGGTTGACTTATCACGGTCAAAACTCAGTTCAATACGCTGACCGTGGTGTCGCAGCAGCACCCCTTTTTTCGCATTCTTCTCATCAGGATCAATAGCCGCCGGCCGTTTCGGATTATGCAAGGCATTCAGGATCACCGGCCCGGAACCGTCAAACCCCAGCACAACCTCATCACCGACTTCAGGGTAAAAGGTCACGCCACTGTCCTTGCTGGCATAAACGTGCCCCATCCGCGCCCAGAGGACTTCTGCACCCAACACCGGCACTTTCACTGGCACCCGATTCCAGGTTTTTCCACGAGGATCCTTCTGATAGGGCGCCACCTGCCCGATAACCAGGCCCGAGGGGAGCGGCAACGATGATGCCATCGACGCGTCATCCAGCCCAACGGCCACCACGGTTCTGCCAGCACGGTTGTTCACATCACACCCGTGTTCAATCTGGGTCACGATCCCTTCCCCATCTAGGTGCTCCCCAAACCCTTTCAGTGATACTGTATCTCCCACCTGACACGCGACTGTGCAGGGTAATGTCAAACGAACCCTGACCGCCTGCGCCTGTTGCGCAAGCAGCCAGGCATCGACGGCTGCCTGCTGCAACGGACCGGGCCACTTTCCCATGAGTATCGCGTCACCGTCCGCCCCGAGCGGTGTCACCGACGAAGGGGCCAGCCCCCCGTCACCCAGCACCACCGGCGTTGCCCTCATTGTCACCACTGCCTGTTCGCTCATATCCCAACTGCGCATCGTCAGTTTTCGCGGTTGAATCAACCCCGAGTAATGCCATTCGGCCTCCAATGGCATAAACTCCCCTGCGCCAGGTTTGGCCGATATCATGTGCGTCTTTCCCCCCAAACGAGGGCGATGGATCGCCACGTTGCCCTCAGCCAAGGGCCACAACCAGGCACCGTGCATCCCCAGTATCGCGCGCAAGAAATGCCAGTCCGAGCAGTTCCACTGAAACCGCTGTTCAACCTCAGTGCCAACCAACTGGATAGCGCCCCTCACTTGGATCTGATGGGCCTGCAATATCTCACGGAGCAGCGTCTCATCCTTCTGGGCCTTCCAAATCCGGCAGTGAGGCGTCGCCTTCAATATCTGCAAACGGTGTTTCAGCTGTATTCTGACCTTTATTCCTGCGGCATCCGACGTCACCTTGACGGCGCCCACTATGCCGTCAAACACCGTCGAACCTGACATTTTCAACACCCCTGAGCTCCCGACAGAACACAAGCGCATCACCTGATCCAGCGTTACATACCCTCCCGGCGGGGCCTGCGGAATACTCAAAACCAACGTCGCCGAAGGGAGCTCATTGACCGCGTGGCGAGTCTGTGCCTCAGCCACAAAAACGGACGGTAACGTTGACGTTAACGCTTGTCCCCCCATCAACACATCCACGGCGACAGGGGCTTGCGCCACCACGCCTCCCGAGGCATCCTGACGATGGTGGGGAGCGCTCTCATTTCGCATTAACGCATTGCCTACTTTGCTCGACCATCCGGCCTCAGGCTTCGCCAGCAAGGCACTAACCCCTACAACGACCTCAGCCAGCTCCGTGCCCCCAACCGACTCCGTCAACTCTTTTCCCATTTGGATCACATGGTCAATGCGGTCTTTGAATGACATCAGATTCTCCTCAAGGTATACCAGCACACGATCCTGTTGATTAGCGAGAGAGCAACGTCTGGCCGGGGATAAAGCCGCTCAAATTATCCGCGTCATTGGCATAGGCCGTGGCCAGATATGCCGCGCTGCCCGCCGCGACCGCCGATTGAGCCAACAATTGTGGTAATGAGGTTTTATCAAGAATTTTCAGTATCTTTTTCGCCGGCGCTCGCCCTGCCTGAATTTTGGCCATCTCATCGCTGGTTTGCGCCCTCAGTTCCAGCGTCGCCGTCGCGCGCAACGGTTTCGCATTGCGATCGAAAAGGGTGTAAGCGATAGCCAAATGGGTTAAGCGCCCTGAAAAATAACCGTGCCCATGCCAACTCATACTGCCCCAGTTGACACGCAGGAAGGGCGGTTCACCCTTGTCACCAACGGTGAAACAGAGCCGCCGTAAAGTGCTCAGTTGTTGGTCCACCGGTTGCCCGCCTTGCGGCCCTCGGCTATCCAGAACCAACGTCAGGCTCAGCGTCGGTGGTTGAACCTGTTGGTACCAGCTCACCTCATGGTACTGGTTCACCCCCGCAGCTGTTTTATAGTCCGCTTGGTAATCCAGACTCACCGATTCCGGGTTGTACATGGCAGGAAACGTACCAATATGCTTTTCCTGGTTGTCGCCCTGATAAGCGTCCAACGTCAACTTCGCCAAACCACGCTCTAGCAATCCCATCATTCTCTCTCCCGTTGTTCATGCAACACGTCCAGCACGCGTCGACTTATGAGCTCGACCCAGCGCGCCAGCTCGACATCTGCAACGTCGGGGGTCACACGGTTCTGACGACCAGACGGTGTATCATCAACAACCCGCGCTTCAATCACCAACTCCCGGATTTCCAGCATCATCAGAGCCTCCCCATCCAGTGCATTTCATGATACGCAAGCTCCAGCGTCTCAATCAGTACGGTATTCCCCGTGGCATCCAAATCTCCCGTATTCCATTTGACCGGCAGCGCATCCGTGAGGGTCCAACTGCACAATGGGCGGGACTGACCGTCTAATAACAGGATCACCACATTCAGGTAGGTGCCGACAAATTGCCCCAGCGCTAATTCAAACAGCGCAGACAACGGTGTCACCGTCGCCAACCCACGCTCCAGTACCAACGTGCCATGCGTCACACGCTCTGCCAGATTGACCGCCCCCAGGTTGTCTCCGCCTTCGCGCAATTGCAGGGTTTGTAACTCACGGCCCAAGCCAGAGACACGTGCAAACCGCGCATCCATTGGACTGGGGATCCCTTTAATGAAAAATTTTGCCAAAAATCGGTGCGACAAAGCCGGGGGTGGCATTCCGAATGTTTTCATGATGTTTCACTCCCCCGCACCTGCGCGTGACCCGTGAGTAATTCCAATTTCACCTCAATAAATTCGGCTGCATGCAATACTGCAACTTCGATCTGAACAACCGACCGACCGGCGTCAATGTCGTCCGCCGTCATGCTCTCATGCAGGCCGATTCGAACAGAAAAGGCATCCGTCTCATCCGTCCCGGCTAATCCCCCTTCTAGCCAGAGTCGCCGTAACCAGGCACGGCACAGTCCTCGAAGCTGAAACCAGGTGATTTCGTTATTCGGTTCGAACACGGCAAAACGGCAAATTTGTTTCAGATTCGCTTCAATCCAAGTCACGGTTCGGCGGACCTGGACATAGCGAAAGGGCGTCCCATGGGATAATGTGCGGCAGCCCCAAATACGGGTCCCACGCCCCACAAAACTACGGATCGCATTGATTGATACGTTATCGACATCAAACCATCTATGGGTGCGGGTCTCGTCAAACTCCGGCTTGATCACATGATGCAGCAGCTCGTTCGCCGGCGCTTTCCATACTCCCTCCGTCACGTCACTCCGAGCATAGACGCCCAGAACCGCCCCACAGGGAGGCAGCACCAGAGTTTTCCTATCTTTTAAAAGGTAATCCGTCTCCAGATGGGGACCATAGAGCGCCACTCGCATCGCCTCACTCCCCAAGTCCTGCGTTTGACGCAATTGCGTAATGCACGCGCTGGCGATCTCCGCCCTTCTGGGGGCATCCAGCACAAAAAACAGATCGGGCCGGTTAATACAAGCAGTTAACAAACTCCATTGAGTGATAAATGTCGCCGCAACAGTCACCGTCACCGATGGATCCATCGGTTCCTTAGGTTCCATCGGGGCCAGCCCCCTTTCCAACCATTCGGCCAATTGTGGTACTGCCACCAAAGTGACTGTCGGCTCTTGCAACAACGGCACACTGACCTTGCACCACCATTCCCTTGTTAGTTCCGCCTCAGGGGAAAGCGGTTCGCCCATGAGGACAAAGCACTCACCGCCCCCATTGTCGAAATAATGCCGCACCGTTTCCTGCAGACACGTGCCCTCCTTTTCTCTGAGGCAATCAGGCCGCTGATCCCATGTGGCGACAGGCAGCAACGTTGCCGGCATTGTCGACGCATTGTCCCATCCAATGAATACTGGTACCGCACTCGGCTGCTCTCCGCCCCATTCACGGTCCGCCGTCACCGACTGTTTCAACCGGATACCTGGCTCCAACCACTCCTCTCTTTCCACCACGTTGCCTCCTCCTGTACGCCAAACACCCTCAGCGGGCCCCAACGTCTTGAGTCAGTTGCAGTACGATAAACTCCGCCGGACGAACCGCAGCCACCCCGATTTTTACAATCATTTTGCCGTGGTCGATATCAACCTGGCTCATTGTGGCCCCCAATCCTATCTGCACGTAGTACGCCTGTTCTGGTGTATCCCCCTGCAGCGCCCCCTTACGCCACAGTGCATTGAGATAGTGATCCACCGCACTGCGCACCAGTTCCCAGGTCATCGCGCTGTTCGGTTCAAACACAACGCTGCGCAGCGCCTCACGGACATCACGCTCGACGGTATTGAACAAACGGCGAACCGAGATATAACGCCAGTCCGTCTTTTCAGGCGGGAGCATGGTCCGGGCACCCCATGCCAGAATGCCCTTCCCCCGAAACGCGCGGATTGCATTGATGCCAGCCTTGACCAACTTGTCATTCATCGCATCGTCAAGTCCCACGGTGGCGATAGACGGCCATTTTGTAAGTGAGTCAGATTTATCCTTACTCACCCCCTGAGCCACCAGGGATGTCACGCCAAAGACACCTACGTTGGCGGGGGCTTTCCACACCCCTCGCTCACGGTCAACACGGGCATAAACCCCCGCCACCGCCACGCTAGCGCGTAATACCACTGGCGCACTATTCTTTGCCACGTTTGGGAGTTCATCCTTAAGCGTTTGCATAATCAGCGGAACAAGCGGCTCCAACAGTGACGGTGTTGGTTTCGGCTCTTCTTTAGCTTTGCCGTCTTCTTTAATTTTGGCTTCTTTAGCCTTGGCGTCCGCTTCAGCAATGGCCTCCTGAAGAATATCTAAGGGAACCTCGGCATTCTCTTTGAGCGCCTTAAAGTTAATGCCTCGCGTTGTAGGAAGTTCGTGTAAAAGTGCGAGTTGTTCTTGCAAGAATCCCTTGACGCTCACCAGATGTGGGTAAGCTAATTCATCGTTATCAGCGCCAATGATATAGTCGTTATAGTCCCGCACGTACTCGGTCTGCAGAGCCGGGAAATAACTGGCCACCTGCGAACTCGCCTCCAACTCGGGAACCTGAAAAGTCCACTGTGAGGGCGCGTTGTACTCCCCCTCAGGCCAGGCATCCGTCAGCAAAAAGCGCCCGACATTCCCAAACGGCGAACCTCCCGCACCCAATAACGAGCCCAGAGTGGTATAAACGGCCTTATCAATGTCGGGGCCACCATATTCGCACCAGCACAACAACGTTACCTCGGGGCACTGCTCGATGGCAGTAACGATTTGCGCCAGCGTGTCCTTCTGCTTGCGTTTTTCGCTGTCAATCGCAAGCACGTAACAGGGGCCACCGCCGTTCTCGAAGTACAAGCGGAGACTGTGCGATCCCATATAGGACACATCCCTGACGCGAGCACTCTCAGCTTGGGAAAGGTCGACCACAAGCCGATCCGAAGGCGCATACTGGCGGGTAAACTCCAGCCAGCTGTCGATCCGAATGCAGGCCGGGGCTTTGGCTGACGTATCGGAGCGTTCTTTTGGGTTAAAGACGCCCACAAAGAGCGGCACCGCCGTTTCGCCACTGTGAATACTTAGAGAAAGCCCGCCGACTTCCTCTGCATACACTCCCGGTACTTTATACACGTCACTCATGACTCACCCTCGTGCTAGTCATCTGTCATGGCGCCCGAGGGAGCCATCATTCCGCCTGTCAGGCCGGTACCTTCTGCATCAGTTGCAGCACGATAAACTCCGCCGGCCGTACTGCCGCCAACCCGACTTTTATGATCATCTTCCCAGAATTGATGTCATCCTGGGTCATCGTGCTCCCGAGCCCAATCAGCACGAAATAGGCCTGTTCCGGCGACTCCCCCTGCAATGCCCCTTGTTGCCATAAGCTGTGCACGTAGCTTTCCACCGCACCACGCACCCGTTCCCAGGTCTGTGCGCTGTTGGGTTCGAACAGGGCCTGGCTCATCGCCGTGCGAATATCTCTCTCTGCGGCATCAAACAGACGACGTACAGGCACATATCGCCAAGTATCCTTGTCTGCCGCTAATGTGCGCGCCCCCCAAATCAACGGGCCGGTACCACGAAATGCGCGGATAACGTTGATAGCTTTCCCACCGTTCGCCGGTACGTTGCACTCCCCGTTCACAGCATCCGAGATTTTACATTTGGGCATCGCCCCGATGATTGCGACGTTCGCCGGTGCCTTCCACACCCCACGCTCACGGTCGACCTGCGCATACACACCGGCCACAGCACCACTGGGCGGGATGTCTACCTCAGGATGCGGCTTATCCTTCGGCTCATCGGGCAACGCCTCCTTCGGCGCCGTCAGCCAGGGGTAATACACCGCAGCATGGGGCGTTGAGGGGTACTCTGTTACATCTTTATCTGTACTCACCTCCCCTGTTTTAAGTTCATTTTTCGGGCCATCAAACAGGGCAAACAACGACTTTCCGGTAACGCACAAGGGAGCCACTTTCTCTTTGAAAGTTGTAAGCGACGTCCCGGCCTGAACTAACAATGTCGCATCGTCCAATATCGGCACGAGCGCATCAAACGCGGCGACAGGGGCAACATAACAATGGCCACCGCCATTGAGGAAATACAGTTTCAGTGACAGATAGAGCTTATCCTCGAATATTGCATCGGCGTCCTTACCTTTCAGACGCTCACTCACGTCCAACCATGACGCAAATTCTGTTACTTTATCTTTCTCAACCCATGAGGTCTTTTCACCATCAAACGCAAAAACGGGCACTGCCGTTTGACCTGTCTGGATAGATAATGACAAGCCAAAGGGTTCTTCCACATACACGCCGGGTACCTTGTAATCCGCCATAATATTTTCCTTTCAATTCATGGGAGACATCGCATGCCTGAATGCACACTCAGTGAAATTTCACCGCCAAGCGGTCTGCAGCTAACGTGAGTTCTTCAAATGCCACTTCATTACTCGTTGCATCGAGGCTCGGTCCCGTCCACTTGGTGGGAAACGCATTCATGACATTCCATGTCACCAACAGCACCGACCCTGTCTCATTGGTCAAACTGATGGACAGATCCTTTTTCTCCACACGGTTGAAAGAAATCGAATTAAACCATTCGTAAAGCTGGCTTTTTTTGGGGACAACCCCACGTTTTAACGTAATTGTTAAGGGTTCAATTTGGCCGGGCATCTGAAACAAACCGCCCGTACCATCCTTATACGTCACCAATTGAACAGACTGATCGAGCCCTGATACCGTACTGAAGCTCATCTGTTCTTTACCCACCGAGACCACAAAACGATAGGTTGGGATAGGGTACGTATTCGCAATGGTTTTTTCTTCAACTGACATCGTCTTCTCCTTCACATCGTCACATGCTGCACATAAATCGCGCAGCGGTTCACCAATTGTTTAGCCGTCACTATCTACCCCGGCATTCATTGGTATTCATGGATCATTTAACGGCCCTGACATCTCACGTTAAAACAGAGTATTCACATCCGCTCGCCCTTGAGTTTCCAATACAACTCCCTGTCATTTCTCACCATCAACTTTTTCATGGCATTGCGTTTATGACTACTGATTGTCTTTACACTTCGCTTGCTCTGCTGGGCTATTTCAGTCACAGTCCGGCCATTAATCCATTCGTTTAAAACAAAGGCTTCCAGTGCGCTGATATTTTTATAATGAGATGGCACACGAGGAGTGCAGTGATGACCTTTTTTGTGAGCAGATATTGCTTGCCTTACTTTTTTCATCATGCTCACAGGGTGTTCAGCACGATGTATGAATGGCATATGTCGTCTTAATCGTTCTGACCCTTCACCAAAAATGACGAAGCACCCGCCGTACAGCATATTTACATGCTCTACCACTTTCCATATACGTGCTTCACGGACAAGATAAATGTCGATCAATATCGCATCATATTTTTCCGCTTCACATTGGAATAAATCTTCGAGCCGCGCCGCCACGGTTAGAACATGTATCCCTATCGAATTGAGCATCGACGTCAATCCAAGCACACCCAAGGGCGAGTCTCCAACAATAGAGACGTTAAATTGATGTTTATTTTCTTCCATGGCGACTCTCTTAAATTCAATTAACGTCTACACGCCACATAAAACTCTCACTTATGAAATTAATCAATGGACAGGACATAGCCAACAACAGAGAACACAACCAACCAGAACACGAGACAAAACGAAAAGACGCACAGCCATGTCGCTCTTCGGGTCAAATGTCGACTTAGGTAAAAAAGCACACTTGTCCCCTTATATAATAAAATACAGATAGCGCCCAGCATTGCCACACGCTCCCATTACGCACTCACAATGAAAGGGAGCAACAATACAGTGACACACAGAAAACCAAATCATATTCAAACACACAACATGTTCATTGAACGCAGAGGACAATGCCTCCTTTTTAACCCGAGATTGAAATCGCAATGCGACACAACAACAATTATTAGCAATGCAATAAATACAATTGCAATTGTATATGCATTAAAAATGCTCATGCAAAACCATCAAGGAAATGCAGCAGTTCGCGAAAAGTAGATAGATTTACTTGCATAAAAAAAACAAGATACAGCCCTCCGACAGCCCCCAGGATAAAGGCAAGGATACTGATGCAAGTGCTTACTCTCGCCACTTGCAAGCCAAGAAAAAAATGTTTTTTTTCCAGTGGTTAGCAAAATAATTCATGTAAAACCTTCCAGGTTGCATGTTTTTTTTGCATTGAACGGCATACAATTCCAGCATCAAATACGCCGTGAGACCATGGCTACCGCACGAGACATTTTGATACAAAATGTCTCGCATCATGATATTCGAATAACCCTTTGATATTTCTTTGAAAATATAATTTACATGAGGGGGTGTGAAATTTTTGTTCGTTGTTTGTGGTTTGTTTGTGGTTTGTTTATGTGTGTTTTGAGAGTTATCTACTATCTTTTGTCAAAAGCCTAATTGTTGGCGAGCTGTAACAGGTTATTACTTGTGTTATGTGCTCCCTTTTTGGCCAGCCACACCCTCCCGAGACATTTTGTATCAAAATGTCCCTATCTGTATCAAAAAGCATCAATTGTAAGGCAGGGTCAAGCCTCCCAAAGCTTGAGGAAACGTGCTGAATTACTGGCAGTATAAGTCACGGTATGCTGGATGTTACGGTGCCCCAGGTAGTCTTGGATAAGTCGGGTGTCGATACCTTGGTCGGCGAGGGCGTACCCGCAGGAGTGTCTCAACATATGAGGATGGACTTTAACCCCAATTTCCGCTTGCACTCCTAAATCGGTAATCAAGCTATATACTCTTTTTCTTGAAATTCGCCCCCCCTTTCTAGACAAAAAAAGCCACTCACTGTCCGCACCGCTGAAATAATTCCTTAACCCCAACCACCTCACCAATATATCGACCTCCCGTTGCCTTAATGGGTGTATAGTGGAGAATCCATTTTTCAGCCTAAAAACACAAATGGTCTTTTCTTGCAAATCGATATCTGACAATCTTAAAGAACAAAGCTCACTGACCCTCAACCCATGGATAAATGACAAATACAGCATACAATAATCACGCACGCCATAGACACCTTGCATACTTACCGACAATAACTTCTCCACTTCATTATTTGTTAAATACTTCCTTTTTTGCATTGAAAAACCCTTGAGTCATGAGTGAATTAAAATTAAACCACCCCACTCCCTAGGATGAACATCAAGATGCGAATATTTCATGATAATGTGAGTATGTTTACAACAAAATACAACCATTCAAAAACGCACAATCCATTGAACACTACTATCCCACAACAATAACCTTTTTGATAGAAATCAAAATAAAAAATCCGTGATCACCCACTCAGAAACAAGGTATTTTCACCACCCAAGAAAAACATCTATCAACATGTAAAAAGACAATCATTCTGCAAGAAAAATCAAGCCTTTTACTTCCAAACGATCATCTCTATGCGGCACTAAATACCCCTAAATTTTCAGTTGCATCGCGAAGACAGTTTTTCACACAACAAAGATGAAAAGCCAACTCAGCCCTAAAGGTGACCCACACACATACACACCCGCATAACAACCACAACAAAAACAACAAGTTGCGAATAAGAAGAATCTCAATTTTCACACCACCATTGAAATCCCAATAATGCTCATCTAATTTCACGCCTGTCAAATTACAAATAAATCAAACTGTGACCATTCAAAAAGGATATTTTTAAATGCAACAATTGATAATCATCATATTCCTCCTGACCTTTATTAATCTTTTTTTATATATAGGTACATTTTGGATGTAAGCATCCAAGCTTTCATTCGTGCATTCAAAATGAAAACACCTCGCCTTCACAAAAAAATAAAACACATTGATAGCTACCGTTATTGCCTGTACCTAAAGTTACCACCTCTGTGGCGTGACAGTGTCTAAAGACGAGTTCATCAGTGACATGGAAGTGATTATCAAATGACTGAGCCAGTGGCAGATCAGCAGGGGCAGGGGCAGGGGCAAATGTAAGCATCCCTGCAAAACGGCCCATTCACTTTTAGAGATCTTCCGACATACTGACTATGTCCTCTGAGGAGATCGCTATGCGCAAGATCCGATTCACTGAACACCAGATCATCGCCGTTCTGAAGTCCGTTGAAGTCGGGCGAACTGTCAAAGATGTCTGCCTGATATCAAAAAGATAAAAGATCTTGAAGACGAGAATCGTCGCCTGAAGCAGATGTTTGCCGACCTGAGTCTGGAAAATCGCGCGTTAAAAAACGTCATTGAAAAAAAACTTTAAAACCAGCGATAAAGCGTGAGCTCGTCAGCTATCTGACCGCGCAGTTTACGATGAGCATACGCCAGGCATGCAGGACGTTATCGCTGAGCAGGACGGTGTTTCGCCACGCGACGTGATGAACCGGTGATCCAGAGGCTGACTGAAGCGGCTGAACGCTATCCCCGCTACGGCTTTAAGAAGCTTTTTCAGGTGCTTCGCAGGCAGGGCCACGTCTGGAGCCACAAGCGGGTACACCGGATTTACTGCCTGCTGAAACTGAATTTTCGGCGTAAGGGTAAACAACGTTTGCCGGTGCGTAACCCGGCTCCGCTGGCCACGCCGGAAGCGCTCAATCAGAGCTGGTCCATCGATTTTATGCACGACGCCCTGACATGTGGCCGACGTTTTCGGACCTTCAACGTCGTGGATGATTTTAACCGCGAGGCTCTGGCGATAGGGATTGACCTGAATATTCCGGCGCAGCGGCTTGTACGGGTGCTGGACAGGATTGTGGTAAACCGTGGCTATCCGCTGAAGATGCGGATGGACAACGGGCCAGAGCTGATCTCACTGGCTCTGGCGCAATGGGCTGAGGAGCACGGTGTGTTGCTGGACTTTATTAAGCCGGGTAAGCCGACACTGAATGCCTTTATCGAACGGATCAACCGGACGTACCGGACAGAAATCCTGGATTTTTATCTGTTAAGAACCCTGAATGAAGCACGGGAAATTACGGAGCGCTGGCTGACTGAATATAACAGCGAACGGCCTCATGAATCCCTGAATAATCTGACGCCGGAAGAATATCGGCTGATGGCTGAAAACCCGGAAATCTCAAAAAAGTGCCTGGAACTAAAACCGGTATGCTTACAATTGAGCCCGCAACATCAGTTTGTGAGTCAAAACTACAGCAATAATATAATGACTGCATTGGTCCGCCATCGAGGCCTCGAACCCCGCACCTACAACTAAAATGATTGTTGCTCTTCCTGATGAGCTAATGGCGGTTTCATTTCACTCAATTATAGCATCCATGAAATTGAAAAAAATTCGTGTATTCTTTGTAACAACAGTGAACACTCATCGTGAGCTGGTCTGTTACGCAGCCGAACGGGGGCTGTCGCATAAAAGAAAGCAGACAGCCGGAAATCCGGGGCTGGCTGCATTTTGTTACCTAATGACACCTGAATACGACAAAAACCTATCACTTAGTGACGATTATTGCGTCGATCCGGCGGTTTTTTTCTCTTCCTTCCGCGGTATCATTTGAAGCCACTGGATTTTCCTGACCATAACCTTCAAGCTGCAGCTGCACGCCATTTACCCCCATGTCGATTAACGCATTGCGTACTGAATAGGCTCTTTGTTGCGATAATTTCAGATTTTCTTCGGGGGTGCCGGTATTATCGGTATACCCACCCAGTTTTAAGGTAACTTTAGGATAAGCAATAAGAATATCAGCGATATTCTTAAGTTGTTTGTGAGAGTCAGATTTCAGGATTGCACTACCGCTCTCGAAATTAAGGCGATCAAAGGATAACCATACCTTTTTTTCGATGGTGTAGGCGGGGTCTTCAATTGCAGTAAGTAACTTATTTTCAAAACCAAACCGGGAAATTTTTAATTCGACGCCATCAGGCAGTAACTTTTGGAAGGAATTCCCCAGAGGGGACGGGACCCCGCTGGTGCTGTCCGTTATATTACGGACCGTGTCCTGCCTATTACCATGTAGATTATCGCTGATGTTGTTCAGTGCAGTGGTGTCAACACGTGGGGTATGGAAGACCCAGGCAAGCAGAGCGGCCAGCAACAGTGCGAGACATGCTAGAATCGGCTTGAAGAGTGATTTACGTTGGGTAACTTCGTTTCCTGTTTTTTCCCCAGCATCACTGACCTGTTGAACGACACCGTTCAGATCATCAATACCGAGAACAGAACCGAAGCTTGCCGGCGTTGCACTGATGATATTGTTTGCATGGTTGTCTAAGAATGACAGGAATGATGCTGATGACAGACCATTCTCGGTAATTTTTTTACTGAGAACCCCCATGACCACTGGCGCGGCTACCGAGATCAATGTGCTGGCAGAGCTACCTTTAATGCCAGCAAAGTTGGTTAATAAAGAGGTTATGTTCTGGATTTTATCACCGAGAGCAGTTTTTAAAAATTGCTCACCGGCATTGGCGAGTTCCTTATTTTCGGCTAATGATCTAACTAAACTCGTAGAAGTCGCTGTTATGGTATCCAGCCCCGGAGTGAATTTTAACAAATTAAAGATATGCTCCAATGCATCGGGAGCCTGAGATTTTTTCAGGATACTCCCTAATAGTACCGGGAAAAAACCACCAAAAGCGGTTGAGATATCTTCTGATGATTCCCCTGTAGTGCTAGCCACATCGGATAGCAACTGAGGAGAGAGGGTATCCTTTAGTAATTCAATAATATTACTCATGTTTACTCCAATGTTGATTTTTATTCAAATAGTAAATAACAAGACTTGCTTGCCTGCCTGATGAGATATGTAGAATTTGTTGAATATATTTTACAAAACCGAAGATACCATTACCCTAGACATAGTTAAGTTGCTAACCAATAAAAACACGTTCAAATTAAGAACATTTTCTGTACCCATCTTTTCAATTCTGTCGAAAAGATAAAAATGATGTAATCCTCTCAGCGCAAGTGGGCCTGAACATAACAACGCTCTTATCGTATTAGCCGCGAGAAGTTATTTTCATGATACTCCCATGTAAATTAATACATATATGAATTAACGCTAACGTTATTAGCATTCAACTCTAGTGACTTCACGAGAGTCAAATAGAACAAACAGCAGAATAGTCCCATTGACTATCCATGACTTTTTTCATATTAACGGGAGTGGCTGGAGTGTCCATGGTCTCTGGGACGGATAAATTGAACCGTACCGGGTTTCTTGGAAACTAAACTCTCAGTGAAAGGAGACCTAAAATGAAATAACAATCCGCCAGACGTTATCCCCCTGAACGGCGTGAGCTCGCTGTCAGGATGTTGTTGGAACACCGTGATGAGTATGACTCTGAGCCGGATGCCATTCGTGCCATCTCGTCAAAAATCGGGTGCCATTACGACACACTACGAACTTGGTTGCGTCAGCATAAAAAAGATGTCCGTGGTAGTGACTGCCCAATCATCACTGATGATGGCCGACTGAGCACCATATAATGAAAACCATCCGCACAGTGTGCTGGAGTACAACTCCCCAAGGGAATATCGGAGCCAGCGGGCATCGTTAACTTATGGACTGACTGTAGTGGTCAAGTAATATTGGCCACGGTTTTACAGTAAAAACGGTATCTGTTCTCTGATTCTTCCGGCGTCAGTCCACCGTTGTAATGGTGAGGCCTGACACTATTGTAGTAGTTCAATATATAAT
>NZ_JBCPSR010000016.1:0-15653 GCF_051129805.1 Serratia sp. Je.1.23.a
GGCGCGGAACTCATCGAGGCGCGGGCGTAATGCCTATTCAGACGCCGGATAGATTCATGCAAGCCAACAATATCGTCAAGATCGGTGTTGCAAAAACGGGAGTGACCATAGATTCCTAACCATGAACCGCCTGCTGTCAGTGGCACGGCCTCATTCTGTCCGCAAGCAGGCTAAAACCGTCTAAAACAGGGCGGGTAAGGGAAATTGCGCTCTTACCCTATCCATGCACCAACGCCACAGAACCCTGATTAACGTGACAACACCATAAATTTTACTGATTCCTGATGATATCAATATAAGTAACATTTTGATGAGGATCATCGTATATTTCCATAGCGAACTCTGCCAGGTCACCAAAGAGGCTGATTAATTCTTGCTTGTCACGGTAAATAAGATGCCAGTTCATTACCAGGTCGAGATAACCGCGGCCATTGTTCGTGGGGCTAAAATTCCCGACAACGAGACGCCCCTTCGGCTTGAGCATTGACTTAAGAGATTCACTTAATTTTAGTGCCTGAACATCGGGTAAATAGTCATACAATCCTGCCGAATAAATAAAATCAAACTGTCCGAGTTCAGAGCCGGATGAGCACCATAGTTTTTTTACTCCTGAAGCAACTGTTTTTACCTTACCATGATAAACCCGGTCAACTTCTGAGCATGATTTTTCATCCTGATCTAACGCGATGATTTCGCCCCTAAAAATATCAGACAGTGCAAGGCTGCCAGACAACTCTCGACAATGGCCAGAAGCAATAGATAATATCCTTGCCGATTGATTTCTAAGCACTATATCATTAACATACGCAGTCAGTAATGTTCGTCTAAATAAAACTGACAACCCCATTGAACCCCTCGTTGTACACTCAAATACCCCCCGTCCATGCGGAGTTGTCTGAGGAGGCACTATACCGGAATAAACATAATCAAGCATTACAGCATCCCCGGCATAACCGCGCGGTTTAGTGAATGCCCTGTTCGTATAAGGATCCTGCTGGCATATATTAAAAATAGGGTGGTTACGAACAATAGTACGAATATTATCTAAATCATTTATATTAACATTGTTATATAGTCGAGTGAGTTTGTCGCCAATGTACTGAAAAGCGGAAAAATAATTTCCTTGTTCACAAAAATCGTGTGCTGTATTTAGAATTGGGAATAGTTGATCATGACGAGAACTTAAACATTTTTGACTATTTTTCATATGTTGCCTCATAAGAAACTTTTGAACAGTACAACGACATGCAGATAGGGATAGTGTAGTGCATTTAAACGAGTGGTGACATAGCACACTGGGTTATGTCAGCCCGATGGTATTCGAACGACAAGTCCTCTCTTAAGGGCGTGTCCACCAAGTCTGGCGCAGCGTCAAATACCTCGGCCGCTACCTGAAACGTCCGCCGGTGGCGGCGTCGCAGTTGCGACACTACCGTGGCGGTTCGGTGGTACACCAGTATTACGACCACAATACTCAGCAGCATAAACGCCAGAAGCTGAGCCAGGAGGAGATGCTGCGCCGTTACGTCAGCCATATCCCGGCACGACACTTTAAAATGGTGCGCTACTACGGCTTTCTGGCCAACCGCAAACGAGGCTCGTTGCTGCCGAAAGTCTACGATTCATTAGAGATGACGCCACGCGAGAAACCGCAGAAGCCGGGGTTCGCGGTGCTGATGAAAGCTTTCCTGGGTACCGACCCGTACCAGTGCATCCTGTGCAAGAGCCGACTGCGTTTTGCCGGGGCTATAGCCGGCGAGCACGCCACAAAAATGCTGTCCGACAGGCTGCATCGGATGGCCAAAAAACGATGGCTTCAGGCACCGGCTCTGGATAAGTGCGCCTGAAAAACGGATTTTAGATGGAAAACACAGCAAAACTGGCATTTTTCAGCATTACCCTGCGACACCCTTCACTATATGGTGAGATCCTTTGCCTGAATTAATGGTTAGGAAACCTAGAAAGGGTCGATTGAGTTAATGAGATGGTCACTCCCTCTTCCAAAGCACTATGCTGAAAACAGTCTTAATTCGGAGATCCATCATGGAAAACATTGCGCTTATTGGTATCGATCTGGGTAAAAACTCTTTCCACATCCATTGTCAGGATCGCCACGGAAAAGCGCTTTTCCGTAAAAAATTCACCAGGTCAAAACTGTTTGAATTTTTAGCGACGTGTCAGGCAACGACTGTCGTGATGGAAGCCTGTGGTGGTGCTCATTTTATGGTGCGCAAGTTGCTCGAGTTGGGGCATACGCCAAAACTAATTTCCCCCCAATTTGTTCGACCATTTGTCAAAAGTAACAAAAATGACTTTGTGGATGCCGAAGCCATCTGTGAAGCGGCATCACGCCCCTCAATGCGGTTTGTTCAGCCAAGAACCGAGTCCCAACAAGCGATGCATGCCCTACTCCGGGTCAGAGAATCGCTGGTCAGGGATAAGGTAAAAACTACAAATCAGATGCATGCCTTTTTACTGGAGTTTGGCGTCAGCGCCCCAAAAGGTCCAACTTTGATAAGGCGCTTCGCAGAAATTCTGGATACGAACCCGCTTCCACCTTACCTCATACGGCTGTTGCAGAAACTGCGTGAACATTATGAGTATCTCCTTGAACAAATTAAGGATTTGGAATCTCAGCTAAAGAGATCGCTGGATGAAGATACGACTGGTCAGCAATTACTGACGATCCCTTGCGTCGGCCCTCTGACTGCAAGTCTGCTTTCCACTCAGTTAGGCGATGGAAAACAGTATGGAAGCAGCAGGGATTTTGCAGCTTCAACAGGTCTGGTTCCACGGCAACACAGCACGGGAGGACGAACCACATTGCTGGGGATCAGTAAACGTGGCAACAAAAAACTCAGGGCCTTGTTGGTACAGTGCGCGAGAGTATATCTAAGGACGCTAGAGCATCGATCCGGCCAACTTGCCGACTGGGTCAGGGAGTTATTACTCCGCAAAAATAATTTCATAGTCACCTGCGCTCTGGCAAATAAGTTGGCCAGGATAGCATGGGCCCTGACTATCAGGGATAAGCCATTTGCAGCATAACTGTCGACGATTCTAACTATTAAACATTCACTTACCTGGTTTTGCGGATACTGATTACTGATGATATAAACGGCCAAGCGGCCTGATGAAGAACCTGTGGTTAGGAGAGGCCTGAAGGCCGTTGAATTTATAAGGTTCATCAGGCGCGGAACTCATCGAGGCGCGGGCGTAATGCCTATTCAGACGCCGGATAGATTCATGCAAGCCAACAATATCGTCAAGATCGGTGTTGCAAAAACGGGAGTGACCATAGATTCCTAACCATGAACGTAGCGCCCCTGCGGGGCGAGCACGGCAGCGCTGCTGCCTCAACCGTCTTTAAGATCCAGCCTCACCTCAACGCCCGCGCCGTCTGACAGCCCTATCGCTCGAAACGCCAGAAAATCAGCCAGGAGGAGATGCTGCAGCGTTACATCAGCCATATCCCGGCGCGGCATTTTAAAATGGTGCGATACTACGGTTTTCTGGCCAACCGCAAGCGGGGCTCGCTGCTGGCCGAAGGTCTACGACGCGCTGGAGATGACGGTACGGGAGAAACCGAAGCGACCCGGGTTCGCGGTACTGATGAAGGGCTTTCTCATAACGCCTATCTATAGGATCCATTCTAAAAACCCAATCAATTGAACATAATTTTAAGCCGCCTGTCTTAACTCTGCAAAGACCACCGAAGGTTGCCGGAACCCGAGGCATTTTCGTGGGCTCTGTCGCATTAAGGCGTCGTCAGATAACATGCTGTTTTTTTAATGATTGCAGCTCAACTTTTTCTGACTGACTGCCGTTAACGCGACAGAGCCAGCTTTTTACTGCCTGCTGGCTTGTTGATACCTATGTTAACGGTTAGTTTTTTTTGATCGTCGGGCTTAAGGAACGGTGCGATATTTTTATCAGCATGCATATGTGCTTTGGTCTGGTACATGGAGTAAGCAGTGTTCATTTTTTTATCTGCGCTGGCTTCCTGGGCAGGATCTGAATGATAGACAACAGTCTCACCACTGTGCATTATGACACTCCATCCCGTAGGTGCCTGAAGTACGATGTTTATTTCTAAATTAGACTTTTGGTAAGACAGCGGATATAGCTTTTCAAGCGAATTAAGCGTTTCGATGATCTGGTTGCCTATTTGGTTCCCGAAATCGGATAAATAGGTTTTTGCAGATTTCGTACTGTAAACTGTCTGGTTATTTTTATCTTGTAAACCAGTATTGCAGGCAAGCAAACGGAGGCATGTTGTATAATAAGCATAACCACCTTGTTGTTTGCGCAAGGCTAGAACTAATTCATCCTGAATTGCCTTCCGCATCCCCCCACTATCCATAAATTTTAGAGCCAACTCACTCGCATTGATAGTTATATGTTCATTTTTGGGTGACTTAATTCCCTGAGCTGTGCCATGCGCCAAAAGGTAAATTTTTTCAAAGTTGGCGAAATTAGCTTTATTCAATTGTAGGAATGCCTGTTCAATATCACCGCTAATTTCACTCGAAAAAATTGGCAACATACTCGGCAACGGGGAGCTAAATTTTTTTTTATTTCTCGAAATGATCTGCTCTGCTTGCGCACGGAAGTTGGTTTGTTCAGTGCGATTGTTTCGCGAAGGAAACGTGATAACGGCGATTTTACCAGGCATTAAGTGCTCCATTTTTTCCGATTCTTTACATGGTACGGTTTTGGGGCCTCTTCTCGCGATGCTAGTTACATCTTACTTGATGTATAGTAGATTGAAAGACTGCGTCGCGCTAACGGCGGTCAGGGTAGAGCCTTGGGAACTGTTGCAAAAATCTGGAGGGGATAAGCTTATCATGGCAACAGTTGTTCTGGTCAAGTTAAACCGGACACTTTTTTATCAGTCATCTGTTCATAGCGTACCGGGGACAGTGCTCCAGAAGTTTGCGGTGGTCGGTTTCCACCATTCCCCGATCTGGAAGTTAAGTGCTTGTTCGATGCGCTCCAATCGGCAGGCGATCCTGTTGTCACGCATGTGAGCTTCTTTACCGTCAACAGAGTGAGAAATGCAGTAAGTCAACAACGCCAGCACGTCGGCCAGTGGCCACTCGAGCAACCATGTGAAATCGTCACTCCAGTCCTGTGGGAAACGGCTCAACCAGCTCTCATGTATCTCGTTTAATTTCTGGTTGGCAATGCTGTTACCACTATCAGCCTCTGCTGATTGGCTCAGGCATGCGCTGTGCTGGCTATCTACGGAGGTATGCAGCACATAGTTGTAGCCGTTATTGAAAATACGGTTGGCCAGCGTGAACGTATGGAGTGCAATCGCGACGTTGGTGTTCTGCGCCAGCGCCGCTGACACGGCTAAAGTACGTTCGGCGGATAAACTGCTCACCAAGACTTGGGACAGCCCCTTTTCTGACGGTGGGGTGTTCTTCTTGATTTCTTCGCGGTTGGCTTTTTCTTGTTGCTTGATGTCCTCCACTTTCATCAAGCCACGTTGGATTTGGATCTGGCCATCTTTCAGGTAAGCGACTACGCCCGCCGTCGCACGAACTTCCGGCGACCACTCATTGATCTCGGCGGCGTCGTTGATCTCGTTGATGCGCGCCTCAATCTGCTCAACGCGCAACGCATGTTCCCATTCTTCGTCTGCATCGAGTCCAGCAGTATCAAACATGTCATCCAGCAGTTCTTGCTCGGTGAGCAGCTGATCCATTTCTGTCTGCAATTCGTCGCTCAATTTCGCCTGAGCAAAAAGGATCTCGAAGGTCTTTTCGTCTCCGTTATAACTCCGCACCTCACGACTGCGGCCAACCGCCCATGCCCACCCTTCATTTTTCGCCACTTCGTCTGCCGCCGCCTGCAGCTTGGCCATAGCCAACGTCTCCAGCATCAGCGGATTGGTCAGGATGACGCTTTCAGCAAACAGATCTTCTCGAGTTTCCCCCCCTGCAGCCTGATAGGCTGTAAGCGTTAAGTGAGCACCGTATTGACGACTATTGCTTGGTGAGATCTACATTCCATGGCAACAGTTCGGCCACTTTGTTACTGGGCCACTCTGGCAGTACGCTCAGGATATGGCGAAGGTAGGCTTCCGGATCGATACCGTTCAGCCTGCACGTTCCGATCAGACCATACAGCAGGGCACCACGTTCACCACCATGATCGCTGCCGAAGAAGATGTAGTTTTTCTTACCCAGACATACTGCCCGTAACGCTCGCTCCGCTGCATTATTATCCGGCTCTGCCAGACCGTCAGCGCAGTAGTAGCACAGCGCATCCCACTGGTTCAGCGCGTAAGCGAACGCCTCACCCAGCCGCGATTTTTTCGATAGCGTAGCGATTTTCTCCACCAACCAGTCGTGCAGCGAAGACAGCAACGGTTTGCTCCGGGACTGTCTGGCTGCCAGACGCTCTGCTGTCGGAAGGCCGCGTATTTCTTCCTCGATGGCATACAGCTCGCCGATACGTTTCAGTGCTTCCTCTGCTGTCGCCGTTTGCGTGTTTATATAGACATCGTGGATTTTTCTGCGGGCATGGGCCCAGCATGCCGCTTCTGTCAACGGGCCACCATCGCGCTCTGCGCTGAACAACCTGTCGTACCCTGCGAAGGCGTCCGCCTGCAGTACACCATGATAGTGGCGAAGATGCTGCTGAGGATGCTTCCCCTGCCTGCCCGGTGAGTACGCGAACCACGCCGCTGGCGGATCAGACGAGGCAGCGTTCCGGTCATCGCGCACGTACGTCCAGATGCGCCCGGTTTTCGTCTTCTTTCTGCCCGGTGCCAGTACGGGTACCGGAGTATCATCCGTATGCAGTTTGCGGCTGTCCATCACGTAGTGATAAAGGGCTTCATTCAGCGGGGCCATTAACCGGCAGCAGGCATCCACCCAGTTGGAGAGCAGAGCCCGGCTCAGATCCACGCCCTGGCGGGCAAAGATTTCACACTGGCGATATAGCGGCAGGTGTTCGCAGTATTTGGCTGTTAACACGCGGGCCAGCAGACTTGGTCCGGCGATACCCCGATCGATGGGGCGTGATGGCGCAGAGGCTTCAACGATACTGTCGCATCGGGTGCAGGCCTTTTTCACCCTGATCGTGCGGATCACTTTCAGGGCGTTGGAGACCAGCTCCAGCTGCTCCGCACTGACTTCGCTGAGATATTTCATATCGCTGCCGCAGTCCGGGCAGCAGGTTTCTGCTGGCTCCAGACGATGGATCTCGCGGGGAAGATGTTCAGGGAGAGG
The DNA here is from genome assembly GCF_051129805.1 of Serratia sp. Je.1.23.a. NCBI lineage: Bacteria > Pseudomonadati > Pseudomonadota > Gammaproteobacteria > Enterobacterales > Yersiniaceae > Serratia > Serratia sp. Je.1.23.a. Next base: position 7,245 of record NZ_JBCPSR010000016.1, read on the forward strand.
TCGACGGTGACGGGACTGGCGAAGCTGGCGCGGAACTTGCGGATCGTCTTCCCGTCCGTTGTAGCGATCGCTTTGCTGCTCCTGCTGTTTCAGCAGGGCTTCGGCCTCTTCAACCTGTTGGCGAAGTTTTTCTGAACGGGTACCGAACAACATCCGGCGCAGTTTTTCTATCTGTGCCCGCAGATGCTCGATTTCACGCTCTTCGTTCTCTATTTTCTCTTCGGCGCGGGCCAGCGCCGAACGCAGGAACGACTCAGTCTCTGCAACGAGGCTGAGCTGGTTGTCTTTCTGGCGAAGCGCGTCTTCCAGCGCGGCGATACGGGCGAGATAGTCCTGACTCATGACCTCATTTATAATGCGGTCATGTTCTTTTTACAACATTGTCAGTGAGTTAAGGCGTGCTGTTTTTGGCTGACGCCAGTCCAGCTTATCGAGGAGCATAGCAAGTTGTGAGCGAGTGATCGCAATTTTGCCATCGCGTACAGCAGGCCAGATGAACTGGCCTTCTTCAAGACGTTTGGTCAACAGGCACAGGCCATCAGCATCCGCCCAGAGGATTTTTACGGTATCTCCCTTGCGACCACGGAAGATAAACAGATGACCTGAGAACGGGTTCTCATCAAGAGCATGCTGAACCAGCTCGCCCAGGCCATTGAATGATTTACGCATATCTGTGACGCCAGCAACCAGCCAGATGCGGGTACCTGACGGAAGACTAATCATCCCGACACTCTCCCGGTAAGCTCACGCAGCAGCACGGCCAGTAATTCCGGCGACGGATTTTCCAGGGTTATTTTACCGTGGCGGAACTCCACACAGCAGGAAGAAGCATTCAATGGGCACAGCCCGGAAGCGATATCAGATTCTGTGGACTCTGGTACGATCTCTACGGGTAAGAGTGACGGCCCTGGAGGTGGAGCGATGGTCGCAGGCAGGCGGCGAGATATCCGACCTTCGTTTTGCCACATGCGCAGCCACTTAAAAATGAGGTTGTGAGCAACCCCGTTTTCTCTCGCGATTTTTGCAACATTGGCTCCGGGGTGAGAAGCGAGTTCAACGATACGAAGTTTAAAGTCGTTGGAATAGACTGTGCGTGATTCAGTTCGCCAGTCGGCAGTGTTTTCCATGAATAGAGCTCCATCTGGTTTAGAAGGAGCTCTAACCTAACGATCCCGGAACCAAAATCACAGGCGGCAGTGGCTTGACGCTTACATATAACGCGCATTATGTTAAATTCAATCAACTGCTGATGAAAGCAACCCTATGGACGTTGATCCCGCCGCCACCAGGGCAACTGTCAGGCCTGACCCGGTTTAAAAAGATATGCTGACAGTTCTGCTGCGGATATATCAAACCCAAGTTGCTGTATGACTTCTGCAAGTTTTTTCTCTGCCGTTTCACGGTCAATCTGATTCACTAAAATCTGGATAGCGGTCAGTTTAAGCTCCGGAGGAAGGTGTTCCAGATCAATAACAATATCTCCGGAAACTTCCTCGTCCTGTGTTTCGAAAAGCTAGCCATAACTCATAAGATCCCCCTCAGCCAATTGTATTAGCTCATTTTGCTGTACGACACTACATTGATAACGGGTTTATCTGACCCAGTCTTCCAGCGTCAGGCCAGGCACTTGCGCAAATTCTCGCGTATTATTCGTCACCAATATGGCGCCGGCGGCAATGGCGTGGCCGGCGATCGCCGTGTCGTTCGGGCCGATCGGTGTCCCGGCCGCGGCCAAGGCAGCCTTGATCTCGGTAGTGGCGTCCACCGCGGCCCGATCCCAGGACAGGATGGCATCAAGGCGAGCGCAGAAGGCATCAACCAGATGCGTGTGGCGCGGCGAGGCCTTCTTGCCGACAGCACCGAAACGCATTTCGGCATAAGTGATGGCCGAAACCACGATGCGGTGGTTACGCAGCACCGCCTGCTCCAAGCGTTTAATGACGGCTTCCGGCTGCTCGCGCATGATGAATGAGCAGATGTTGGTGTCGAGCATATAGGTCTTGTTCACAGGTAAAATCGTCCTTCATCGCAGACTACATCCGCACGCTCCGCCATAAAGTCAGGATCGGTCTTTTCCAGCTGCGTGAACGAACCCCAGGTCGGGCGGACGGGACGTAGGATGATATTGTCCCCTTCCCGAAAGATCTCGAGCTCACTCACCCCCTCAAAATCCAGATCGCGGGGCAGACGGATGGCGCGGTTGTTGCCGTTTTTAAAGATCGATACGGTTCGCATGATGTCCTCCTAGTTTCTGGCCTCATGGCCTATCAGCATAGGCTAAGTATATGCTAATGTGTTACGTGTGTATAGGTGATGCATATGCAGATGTATGAAATATGAATATGTTTTACATATGTCCCTTTCTGTGTTTTTCTCTTCAGATCCGATTTCTGCTAGTCCCGGATCTTCCTGGGACTGATTAGGTTGTACTCGACCACAACGCCTGTTGTACCAGACTTAGTACAAACGAGAGTGCCCTCCATGGGGTTGTCCCCGGCAGACGCGGTCTATACAGTTGAATTAACTGTGCATTCGTACAGTATTAATCAACGGAGATAGCTCATGCTTTTTAATGCAAATACTAAGTTTACCTATCTTTTCCGGATGCAAACATCAACGATCAGTTTCAAACATCACCGCTTTCCACCGCAGATAGTCTCCCATGCGGTTTGGCTCTACCTCCGTTTCAATCTAAGTCTTCGGGAAATGGAGGAAATGTTGCTGGAGCGCGGGATTGACGTTTCTTATGAAACTATCCGTCGCTGGGCTATCAAATTGGGGGCAGTTTGGATATCGAAAATTATTGTACTATAAGGGCTTCCCCGGCATGTCAACGCCGGTATTTATGGTTTCTGTTTGCTCTTCAGTAAAAATAAAGGGGAGAGACTGCGGTACTATAAACGGCCATGATGAATCGTCATCGATTCGGGCCCTGATGAAAGACGCGCGTGAGGTTCTTGTTCGTTAAGCGGATACGGATATCCTGTACAATAGCCAGATAGGCCTCACGGGGTCTAACCCTTTATCATCAACGAATTGCAGGTCAGATGGTGGTTATACTGCTTCGAGCTTTAGTTGGCTGAGTACAGCCGGAAATCATCGCCGTAATGTAGTGATGCCCAGCATAGCCGCGCGTTTTTGGCGGCGATGGCCACAACAGCCCGCCAGTACCCTCTGCGCTCAACCAACATACAAACCCAACGGCTGAATGAGTCAGTCCTTTTCTCAGCGCCAATAAGCACTGAACGAGCCCCCTGTACCAGAAGCGTTCGCAGATACGAATCACCGGCTTTTGTGATCCTGCCGAGCTTTGATTTTCCACCGCTGCTGTATTGTGATGGCGTCAGTCCCAGCCAGGCTGCCAGTTGACGTCCATTTTTAAAATCATGTGCATTACCGATACTGGCGACCAGCGCACAGGCCGTTGTGGGGCCAACGCCCTTTAGCTCCATCAGCCGCTGACTGCGATGATCTGTTTTGGCCATGCGGGACAAAATTCGGTCATATTCTGTGATGTTAGCTTCGGTGCGTGTCAAGGTAGTTGTCGCCTCAGTTGATTCATGCAGCCTGTGTTTTACGCTCAGAATTTAACCAGACTTCGTCCTGTCGACTCCAGTTTCTCGTTGCCCCGGACCAACGATGCGGACTCTGCATTTTTGCGGCCTCATACACCGATTTACGTTGCGCCAGCAACTGCCGGTCTTCCCCTCTGTGCCGCTGGCCTGGTGTCACATAGCGGATCCCGCTATGGCGGTGCTCTTCGTTGTACCAGACGACAAAGGTTTCTACCCAGGCCCGCGCCTCTTCCAGCGTCGCGAAGCCCTTCTCCGGCCACGACGGCACGTATTTCAGCGTCCTGAACAGCGACTCAACGTGCGCGTTGTCATTACTCACTCGCGGGCGGCTATGTGATGGCGTGATCTTCAGCTCCGCAAGCTTCACCTGCAGCACCTGCGACTTCATCGGGGCCCCATTATCCGCATGCAGCACCAGCGGCTCCTGCCAGCAGCGTTCGCTCAGCACCGTCCGCTTCAGCAGCTCTGCCGCATACTCGCCGCTTTCAACCCGATGCACCTCGTAACCCACGATTTTGCGGCTGAACACGTCTTCTATCAGATACAGGTAGAACCAGTGGCCCGCTGTCAGCGACTTCAGCCAGGTGATATCCCATGACCACACCTGGTTGGGTGCCGTCACCTTCCAGGTCGACAGCGGCTTGCTTTGCGGCGCCTTCTGCCGGCCACGGTGAGTCGTTTCGCCGGCACGCCGCAGTACCCGGTAGAACGTCGACTCGCTGGCGATATAGCGTTTCTCATCGGCTAACAGTGGCACGATTTGCGCCGGCGGCAGGCTGGCGAACCGCGGTTCATGGCAGATGGCCAGCACCTGCTGTTCCTCTTCTGCGCTGAGCTTGTTTTTCGGTGTCGGCCGAGCGGCTGTAGACCGACGGTCATCAGCACCTTTTCCCCAGCGCTGTAATGTCCGTTCGCTCAGCCCAACGCAACGGCAAGCCTCACTCACTCGGGCCCCGGCAGCGACGGCTTCCTGCACCATCGTCATCAACCGCAGCCGGCCGGCGGTGCGCGTCATTCGTCCCCGTTTTCCTCGTCGAACAACGCCTTGAGCTTTTTTTGTAGTATCAATAGCGCGGCGGCTTCAGCCAGCGCTTTGTCCTTGCGGGCGAGCTCGCGATTAAGCTGTTGAATTTCCTTTTGCTGTTTTTTTATTAATGCTTTTTCGTCACGCTGGTCTGGCTGCATTAACTCATCCTTCCATTGCTGAATTTGCTCAGGATAGAGGCCTTTACGGCGACAGTATTCAGCAACAGCATGAGCAGAAAGTGGCGCCGTTTCAACGATAACGGCGAAGCGCGCATCCCGAGACCACTCCTGGGGCGACTTACTGTCATCGGTCGCAGAAGGGATCTGGCTTCCCGCCTGTGAGTGCCACCCATAAAGGGTGTTGACGGGGATACCTTCCTACCGTGAGAGCTGATAAATCGACTGGTTATGTGGTGGTAACATTCTGGCGATCACCGCCGCTTTACGTTCTGGTGAATAGCTTCCCATGATCATCTCCAGCCCCCTGGATTTTTTTCAGTTAGAGGCGACAACTACCCTGACATGGGGGGTCTGGGCCAGATCAGAATTTTGATTTGAAGTTATTGTGAGCACGGGAATGGTGATTGCGAGCATGAAAAGATAAACGCGAGCACAGTGGCAGTTAATGTGAGCACGCGGGGATTTTCATTTGCAGTTAATTTGAGCAAAAAAGCCGATAAACGCGAGCATGGGGGTTTTCAAACGCGAGCCGCTACATCTGACTCACTTTGTGTGGTTATTCTGCATAAGATACGAACAGTTTAAGCTTAATTTATAACCATACATTCGATGTTTATCGATTGAATTTTCACTACCGATTTTCGATTCCAATCAAATTTTGCGATTTAGTTAAACTGTACTCAAAGTGGAATCCCGTCCTGTTCGTGGTATGCCATTTTCAAATGTGCGATATTTTCGTAGCCAGTCGAGTGCGCATCACCGAAAGCTTGAATGTCCTCACCGCTAAGAACGGCTGCGAGAACAAGAAACAGTACATCGAATAAATTGTGCTTAATATTGACGTCTTTCCTTGGGTCTGGAATGACAAAGAAATAACTGAAAATACTCATTATTAGTCCGTATCAAATGTCGACATGGATCTGATCACCCAATGTCGAAAAGGTTCAATTAAAAAGTGGGATCCCGCCCTGTGTCTATAGTAATAAACTGTCACGTAAAGACTTAAGTATTTCAAGTTGATCTTCATCAGATGGGTCACTCAAAAGTTCGGCTTCCTCAAGTAATTTTAGTTTAACATCATTGCCATTTTTTATCAAGTAAAATAACTTATTCAACAAATCAGGGTACAATATGTATATTTTTTTTTCCGTATAATAAAAAAATCTTTCTTTATCGTCCATATCACACTTTAAATACCCCGTCATTGTACTGCTTACCACAGATAAAATGTCATATATTTTTTTATCTATGAGCTGTTGTAAAACACCAATCAGCACAAAAACCTTATCGGAACTATAAAAATATCTCTCATCTTTTTGCTGATGAAATATATCATTCATTTTCGGAATGTACTCTGAACCCCACCCTTGAAGAATTAAGTTCTCAGTGACCTTTTTGTATCCTTCATAGAACTCATTAAAAACAAGATCTTCTGGGATTTCTTGCCGAATGATGTCAGCCTTGTTTTTTCTTGCCACTTTAATCATTTCATCGTTAATGATGGAAAACCCACTATCTACTTGCTGAAAAATCCAATCACTCTGGAAAATTAGTAATTCATTTTTTAGTTTTTTTACAAGATCATCAACACACTTATCAAATGGTATATTCCCTCTCCACGCCTGCTGATTGTCAATGATAGTTCGAGCATAGGGATCCCCAAGCGCCTTTAAGGATGGGGATAGACCAAGTAAATTATCTAGCTTACGGGCTGCGGCCCATCGGAACGCAGCAACGAAATGCTTCTCATACCCATTATAAGCGTTGAGTGGCATTTCTAATATTCCAGTATTGTACAAATTTTTAACATAAGCAGAAACTAAGGTAACGAGAAGGCCTTCTCGTTGACTAACCAACTGCGCGAAAATATTTTTCCCGTTTTGTAGTTGAGTAATATAATCTGAAGTGCCTTGTAGGGCAATTAGCATACCAGGATCGCATACATCAAGCTCAGAAAGCGTGCTGTCGAGTAACGGGTGTATTATGTCCTCATCAAGGTCCTTATCATATAAAGCTGACAGGTTTTTAAAAAAGCTGGCTTTCCCATCTTCGACAAAATGACGTAAAGTAAGCGGATCGTTTTCTCGAGGCTGGCCAAGGAGCCCACCGCGAAGATGGTTGAGTGCATTAGCGCGATGACTTATTATTCTTTTACTTAACCCTTTTTCACCCGCCCATTTTTCGGCCCACGCTCGTAGTGCGCTAATCCCAACATCAACCTCTTTTTGATGTCGTATCCCTTCAGGGGTTCTCAAAAACTGGGTAAACCTATCGGTATAGGATGTCCCATCATATCTATTTTTTTCAAAGAAAATAGGCATCTTCTCACCAACAATAACCGTGAGCGGGTGTAAGATTTCGGCGATTGATGCTTTTACTGTGGGATTGCTGAATTTATCGAGAAGCTGCGTAGCATTTATAACATCCGCTCGAAATCCAGGGCTAACTATGCGCCGCCCTACAATTTTTTGAAATTTATAATATGTTTCATTTGATATACTGGTATTAGTAATTTTCTTAGCAATCGCTTCAGATAACGAATCATTTTCTACATCGATAACGTCAGAACGCGAAGCCCGGTCAGATTTATTCAAAAAAGCTTTCATGCTGTACTCAAAGGTTGTGTCGCCTTAACGGATGCGTTGGAGCATGGATAAGGCACGTTGATTCTGAGCGTGTTAGTGTAGACCATGGTATTGTCGTTGGCCATTCCACCCTTTATCGCTGGGTTTGATCTGGCCCAGAGATCGTGGACACGCTGTTAAGCGAGTAAAATTGCTAACAGAGGTGCACTATGACTCAATCTACAGACCATAAAACCGCCAGAAATCGTTACCCTGATGAGTTCCGTGAGCATGCCCTGGCACTGGCCCTGCGGATCGGCGTTGCCAAAGCCGCCAGGGAGCTGAGTTTGCATGAGTCTCAGCTCTACGCCTGGCGTAAAAAACAGCAGCAAGCATTGACAAACTCCGAGAGGGAACAACAGCAACTCATTGAAATTGCAAAACTCAAACGCCAGTTGGCTGAACAGGCCGAGGAGTTAGCCATTCTCCAAAAGGCCGCGACGTACTTTGCCAAACGCCTGAAGTGAGGTACGTCTTTATGCAACAGCATCAGGCTGATTTTCGTATTACCTGTATGGCCGGGTCCTGGCTGTCAGCCGCAGCGGATTCTATGCCTGGCGTCAGCGAGCCGGGCAAAAAACACCTTCACAGTTACGGCGGGAACGCTGTGACTGCCGCAACGCCAGCGCTTTTGTCGAGCATAAAGGCCGGTATGGTGCCCGCCGCCTATACCATGAATTGCGGGCAGAGGGCTGGGGTTACAACCGTAAAACGATAGTCGCCAGCCTGCGGCGACAAGGGCTGAAGGCGAAGGCGGCCAGGAAGTTCAAGGTCACAACAGATTCGAGTCACAAACGTCCAGTGGCCCCCAACCTGTTGAAGCAAGACTTTACTGCCACGGCCCCAAACCAGAAATGGGTGGGCGACATCACCTATTGTGTGCCCGGAGTTCAGGGCGAGCACGGATGCTCAAATGAACCACGAGTCTGTCTGGAATATTGAGCCGGTAACTCATGACGAGAAACCCAACAATCCCACCGGGTGTGACGGTGGAGAACCTGAGC
>NZ_JBCPSR010000017.1:0-9866 GCF_051129805.1 Serratia sp. Je.1.23.a
GCGCACATTCCAGCCTGAACTCAGGGGTGAAAGTACGCTTAGTTTTTTTGTTCATTAAGTCACCTGTTTTGTGTTGAGGTGAGGATATCACCTTTAATCAGGTGGCCAAATTTACTGTGCCACTACAGACCCCGCCCCGGTAGACGATCCTGCCCTATAGTTTGAGCATAGCATAGCAACTGTCTTTAGCGCCCGTTTACGAAGCATGCTGGTGATACATTGGATCCCATGCTTCATTCTTTTTCAGCATTGCGTTCAGGATGGTCAGCAATTTTCTGATGCAGGCCGTCAGTGCAACTTTTTTGGGTTTTCCTGCGGCAACCAGGCGTGTATAGAACTCTTTAATTATCGGGTTGTGCCTCGTCCCAACCAGGGCTGACATATAGAGAGCTGTACGGACTGAAGCTCGCCCTCCGAATACTGTTCGGCGACCGCGCATCGTACCGGAATCCCTGTTTACTGGAGCAACCCCAATAAGGGCGCTAATTTCTCGTCGTGACAGTGAGCCAAGTTCTGGAACTTCTGCCAGTAGCACGGCGACTGTCGCAGATCCAACGCCTTTAACTGCGTTCAGAAGCTCGGATAATTCACTGAAATGCTCCTTGATGTGAATCGCCATTTCACCTTCAATGCGCACTAACTCGCCCTTCAGGGCCGAAATAATTGATCTGATGCTTGCATGGCTCAGAGGATGCGAGGGATGTAATCGGTTTCGTTCGGCTGTAAGCATGACTGTTAGCTGTCTGCGTCTGACCACCATCGCTGCTAGAATCTGCCTGTGGGCATCAGGCAAGGGACGAATGTATTTTTCCCGTTCCGGGTGCTGGTTAATAACTTCCGACATCTGAAGCAATACTCTGGCATCTATACGATCAGTCTTCGCCAGATAGCCCATTGCACGGGCAAAATCTCGAGCTTGGCGGGGATTAATGACGACAACGTCAAAGCCTTCTGATTGAAGATAACAAGCCACACCTGACTCCAGACCCCCTGTCGCTTCCATGAGGATCAACCTTGTTTCATTTCTCTTTAACTCTCTGAGAACTTGAGTAAAACCGTCAGTTCCATTTAGTACAGTGAACTGGCTGGCAATATTGCTGATTGCAATATCCAGAGTACCTTTTGAAACATCTATGCCTGCACAACGTTGATTTGACACGCTCATCTATACCCCTCCTTGCAAATACGATTTGAAGTTCGGACAACTGTTCGGGCTTCAGATGAACGGCTCAGCCTGTGCGTCAATCGCTATGCTGCGGGCTTCAATAACCCCGGGAGGAATCGGACTACACAGGCCTTGCCAAATCTAAGCCAGTTCATAGTAATCCACTTTTGAGATACAAGGAGGAGCGTATGGGCACACCACGATTTACACCTGAATTTAAGGAAGAAGCCGTCCGTCAGATAACGGAACGCGGTTATTCCGTTGCCGAAGTATCCGACCGTCTGGGCGTTTCTGCACACAGCCTCTACAAGTGGCTACGGGCGATTAAACCCGATAACAGCGAGCAGCATGCCCGGGATTTACTGGAGGCCAAAAGCGAGATCCTGAAACTACGGGCGCAGCTAAAACGTACCGAAGAGGAACGGGATATTTTGAAAAAGGCCGCGCGGTACTTTGCAAGGGAGCCCGACTGAAGTACCGCTTTATCAATGAGCACCGCACTGTATGGGGTGTGATGACGATGTGTCGGGTACTCAATGTCGCCCGGGCCGGGTTCTATGCGTGGCTGCACAACCCGGTCTCGGCACGTGATAAAGATAACCAGCGCCTGCTGACGCTTATCCGTGACTCATATTCACTGAGCGGAGGCGTATACGGTTACCGACGGGTTCATGGCGACCTGAACGAAATCGGGGAAACCTGCGGCAAAAACCGGGTGGGTCGTATTATGCAACTGAACCGGATCAAAGCCGTACGCGGCTATAAAGCGCCGCGTCGTATCGCTGGTCGACCTTCAGTGGTTGCCCCGAATCGCGTGCAGCGGCAGTTTACTGTTGTCCGGGCCAATCAGGTCTGGGTCACCGACATCACTTACAGTGTGCCCGGAGTTCAGGGCGAGCACGGATGCTCAAATGAACCACGAGTCTGTCTGGAATATTGAGCCGGTAACTCATGACGAGAAACCCAACAATCCCACCGGGTGTGACGGTGGAGAACCTGAGCGGCAGTGACCTGCGGCATGCCTGCAGGGTGATGTAACCCGCTGACAACGGGGATTGAGGCGAGATCACTAAGCCGAGATGATCCTCAAGGTTGAGTGCTGAAAGGCTGAAGAACATGAACCCGTTAATCCGCCTCTGTGGGTTGAAAACGTCACCACGGCCTACGTGATCTGACAGGCCGTGCAGAAGGAACTGGCAGCGATACGTACGCACTGCCGGTCGAAGGTGTTTTGACATGTTTGCAAAATACCGGGACAGCAGCGTCCATCACGCTCGCGTTGCTGACTTCTGCCAACTTGCAGCATGCAAGGATAAAGAGTGCGACGGGCAGCCTCCTCAGTATGTCTGAGTCCAGGCAGGTAAACCGGGGAAGGTCAGCGACGGATGAGGAGGCAAACGGTTTGGTCGGCCACCGGCGCTGAACCAGGAACAGCGGCAGGCAGCGCTTGAACACCTGAAAGCGGGTGCCAGTATCAGCGCCGTTGCCCGCGAGTTTGGAACCTCACGACAAACCATCATGCGCCTGCGTGACGATGCAGTCAGCCCGGAGTAACCAGAATAGAGGGGAGGGGACCGAACCACCCCGGCACAGTCCCCTGAAGGAATGGCAATTCCGTTCACCGCCAATGTTAGCTTTTTCCGGGCTGTGATAACATCTTCGGGTCATTTTTCAGAGCCAGGGCTGATGAAGAAGAAAAGCAGCACACCCACTCCCCACGATGCCACGTTCAGGCAGTTCCTGACGCAACCGGACATTGCCCGTGATTTCATGGAAATCCACCTGCCCGCAGAGCTGCGTGCAGTCTGCGATCTCAGCACACTGAAACTGGAATCCGGCTCGTTCGTTGAGGATGATCTCCGCCAGTATTTCAGCGATGTCCTCTACAGCCTGAAAACCACAGCCGGCGACGGATATATTCATGTCCTGGTCGAGCACCAGTCAACGCCTGACAAACATATGGCTTTCCGCCTGATACGCTATGCGGTGGCCGCCATGCAGCGCCACCTGGAGGCAGGGCATAAAAAGTTGCCACTGGTGATACCGGTGCTGTTCTATACGGGTAAGCGCAGCCCGTATCCGTACTCCACCCGGTGGCTGGATGAATTTGACGATCCGGAGCTGGCAGGCAAACTCTACAGCAGCGCTTTCCCGCTGGTAGACGTTACGGTCATTCCGGATGATGAAATCGCTGGCCATCGCAGCATGGCCGCCCTGACTTTACTGCAAAAGCATATTCACCAGCGGGACCTGGCAGAACTGGTTGATCGGCTGGCACCCATCCTGCTGGCCGGATATCTGTCTTCATCGCAGGTCATATCGCTGGTACACTATATAGTGCAGGCAGGCGAAACATCCGACGCCGAAGCCTTTGTACGCGAACTGGCACAGCGTGTGCCGCAACACGGAGACGCACTTATGACCATCGCACAGCAGCTTGAACAGAAGGGTATCGAGAAGGGCATCCAGCAGGGCATCCAACTGGGTGAACAACGTGGTATTGAGAAAGGCAAGCTGGAAGTTGCCCGAACCATGCTGCAGAACGGCATTGACCGTAATACCGTCATGAAAATGACCGGTCTGACTGAAGACGACCTGGCGCAGATCCGCCACTAATAATCCTTTCTTGGCACTCCCTGTCTGGCCATCAGCGTAAACTGGTAGGGCAGGGAGGCATCCTGTGCTGACTCTGTCTGCCAGCCACACCGGTTAAACAGCTTTACCACGCCCCCAACATTACCGGTCAGGCGCGTCAGCAGCGGATTTATCTGTCGCCCATCGTCGTCAAATGCCGCGTCGAGGTTAGTCCGTGAGAGATAAATGCCGTTCACGCCGGCATTCAGGGCTAAGGCATACCTCCCGGACCATTCCCGATCGCTCAACAGACGGTAATTCCAGCTCATGTCCTTCGCAGTTTCCAGGGCATACGTCAGCCGGAACAGGTCGTTTTGCTCAGACAGTTCGCCGGTGCAGGAGCGCCAGAGATAATTCAGCTTGCTGACCAGCTTCGCACTGGTTCCCGGACCAGCACCTCCAGCACCCGGTGCCATGCATCAGTTTCACTGCGTTCAGAAAGCGCTGAAAAGTAGCGGCTGACAATGCCGGCAATCTGCTGCTCCGGCACGGCGGTATCGCTTTCCGCCTGAGGGGACAGTTTATGGCACAGTTCCTCGCGCTCCACCAGGGCATTGAGCATGGCCTCAGATGTCACGTTCTGCGCGGTGGCCAGTGACGCAACACGCTCCCGAAGGTTGTCAGAGAGAAACACGCCAGCCCCGGCGGCAACCGCCGACGGTATCCTGACGCGACGTGATACGGGCTTGTAGATTTCGCCGGTCTCCGGTCTGATTTTCAGGCCTGCTTTCAGCCAGCGACTCAGCTCCTGGGGAAGGATGTCCGGGTTGTCCTTCAGAAAGCGAGCACGGTTTCCGCGCGCCGTTCCGTACACGCTGTCAATGTAGTCGGTCAGCAGCATAACGATATCCACAAAAGTGTTTATAAACACAATTGGTTATATCACATGCATTTTGAACGGTAGCACGCCTGCGGCGTGAGCTCGTCTGCTGCGCAGCCGAAGTCCTTCCCACCCTCATCGCCGTATTTTATACTGTGTTTCATGTACATACCGCGCCCCGCAAAACTTCTGTTCCAGCACGATGAAGGCTGGGAACGCTTCCTCGTGCGTATTCCGGTGAAAGTGAACGCTGATTCCGGACGAACGTGAACGTTTTTTTTCTTAACGCGCCTACTGTCATTTTATTAACTCTTCTGTTCACTTTGGTCAACCTGAGACCGCCGTTTTCGCATCGACTCGCCCTTCATGTCCAGACGGTGCGCGTTGTGCATCAACCTATCCAGGATCGCATCTGCCAGCGTGTTGTCGCCTACGCTTCCATACCACTCATCCGTTGGCAGCTGGCTTATTACCACCGTCGAGGTTTTGCCGTAGCGATCGTCCATCAGCTCCAGCAGGTCGTTTCTCTGAGTGCCAGCCAGCGGCTCAAGACCCCAGTCGTCCAGGATCAGCAGTTGCGTCTTCGCCAGCATCGACAGCTGCTTCTGGTAGCTCCCGTCCGCACGGCTCTGCATCAGCTCCGGGAGCAGACGGCTCAATCGCCAGTACTGGACGCTGAACCCCTGTTGGCAGGCGTTGTGCCCCAGCGCGCATCCCATGTAGGTTTTCCCGCAGCCGCAGGGGCCCGTTATCAACAGGTTCTGCCCTTTCGCTATCCACTCGTTCTGGCTGAGCTGGGCGATCCGGGCCCGGTCCAGGTTGCGTCAGGGCTGATAGTCGATATCGTACACCGACGCCTCCAGTCTTAGCCGGGCTTTTTGCAGTAGCCGGCGCTGTTTGCGTTGTTCTCGCTCCATTTTTTCCTGCGACACCAACAGCGCCAGTCTCTCGTTGAACGACAGCTCTTCGTAGGTGCCCGGCTGTTCCGTCTGCGTCGACAGTGCCGACGCCATGCCGGAGAGTTTTAACTCAACCAGTTGATTCATAATGCTGTTTGACATAACAACTCCTTCAGTTAGTGGAAGTGGTGTGGACCACGGATATTTTCATGCGCCTGCGGGAGTTCCGGCGACGCATGCGCATCGCTATCCCGCGGCAACTGGTCCCGGTTGCTGCTCAGGATTGACTTGATCTGCTTCAGACGCGTCAGACCTTCATCATTGGCCAGCCTGCAACTGTTGTTGAGTCGCTCACTCGGGTAGCTCCGCGTCAGATTCAACAACCCCAGGCAGACCCGGTAAGCTTGTTCCGGATGCACTTTCTCGTTCAGCCGGTCGGTGACCCATTGCAACGTATCCACGCCCACACCAGCAGCCCAGCTTTTCAGACGACCTGGCGTCCATTTCTGGTGGTGACTGTGACGCTCCGGCATGTGCTCCGCTATCGTGCTGGTTCCGGGGAGCTCACGCCGCGGGTGAGCCGTTATCTGCTGCTGTCCGCTGTAGATCTCCACCAGATTTTCAAAGACGTGGAGATCTACCTACTTCCCCACCCATGCGTGAGGGACCGAGTAATAATGTTTCTCATATTCAACGTGATAATCGATATTCACCTTTACGGTTTTGATATGGCGGTAACGCCAGGCATGCACTGGCAGCGCCCGAAGGCAGGGTTTATCCAGTCGTTCAAAGGCTTCACGCCGATTGCCCGGTAATTTCTTGAACGGCCTTTCATTGAGCTCGTTGACCAGAGCGCGGATGCAGTGATTCAGCTCGGCAAGCGAGAAGAAGACCAGTTTTCTCAGGCGTGCCAGTATCCAGCGTTCCACGACCTGAACGCCTACCTCGGCTTTGGCCTTGTCTTTTGGCTTGCGGGGTCTGGCCGGCAGTACTGCGACCTGGTAGTGCTCCGCCAGTTTCTGATAGCTGGGATTGAGTTCCGGATCGTACCGGCAGGCCTTGCTGACAGCGCTTTTGAGGTTGTCAGGAACCAGCATCTCCGGAACGCCGCCGAAGAACTCGAACGCACGGGCATGGCTCATCAGCCAGTCATGAAGCGACTGACTCCAGGTCGCTTCGGCAAAGGTGTAGTCACCCAAAGCGTGAGGTTGCCGCGTTGTTTGAGGCCAGCCTCGTACTGAGGCCAGTTGGTGATGGTGTATTTAGTTTTGGCGATATGGTGACGTTTTTTGGCGTTGTATTTATGCGGCATCGGTTATGAGCTGATGAAATGGATTATTCGGATTATACCTCTTTAGCCATCCATGCACCAACGCCTCCCATTACCCCTAATTGGAGGCATTACCAACAATTTGACGCACGCGTATTCTTTTGTTTCCTTGATTGCTTATAAACTTAAACCTCGAACCTCTATTTATGATAAATTCAGCCTCATCTCCATTTTGATAGATATCACGCACGTTCTTACCATACCCATTTTCAATCTCAATAATATACTGACCAAATTTTTTAGCAGTCAATTCTGCATGACTAGTAGGCACAAATCTCGTAGTCATATGCATTCCATTCATCCATTGCGAAAATTCATTCACTGTTGTGCCTCGATATAATAAACCATGGCTATATTGTGATTCTTTAGCCAGATGGTCCTCAAGTTTACTACCAACTTCATCATACCCATTATCGTAAAAATCATACAGTGCCCTAATTGTCTCCGATCCATACGGACCTTTTTCCCAATGCCTATCACCTGAATTCAGGGATGTTAATTCTTTTTTTAAGCGTGCTACATCAACTTTTTCACTTAAGCGATCCTGTATTTTTCTGAAGCCTGAGTTCATTGCCCAAATAGTCGATAACCCTAGCCATTCCTTTTCTTCATCTCTTTTATTTTTAGCTTCCCTTTCCAAGGCGATTTTTTCTTGTTGTATTTGTTGTTGTCTTTTCTCTAGCTCGAGTTTTTCTTGTCTTTTTTGTGCAACAATGGCTTGAAATTTATCATTTTTAACAAGTTTACCCGCCTCACTTATAGCCACTCGGCATAGCTCATCATATCGATAATTTTTCACAGACCCCATATTTACATCTGAAATATAATTCCTAGCATCTATACAGTAATTGGAATATTTATTTTCTCTTCTATCATAGTAAGGTTTTTTCCCTGAAATCATCTGAAAAATCATTTGATTTACTACATTTTTCTTCCTATCTGATAAGGAGAGGTACTCTTGATCGGGGGCCATTCCATACTCGTCAATTAAGTAATCATCATCATTTTTTGCATTTCTGCTTGTGGTTGCTCTGGTTTCTTTATATGAATGCATATGTAGGTTTCTCCTTTATAGAACTACTGTGTAGTGGTCACTAATACTGGCCACCACATTAGACGGTTCTGTCGAATTAAGGCGGCGTCAGGTAACATGCTGTTTTTTTTACGATGTTGCCTGCCCATGTCTATAATTTGCCGCCGTTAACGCGACACAGCCCATTAGACTGTATGTAGTACAGTCGCTCCGATTCGTTTGGCGTCAGACCGCCATTGGGTCACCTGTGGTGTTGGGGAGGTGAGCATATCACCTCCGATCAGGTGGCCAGTATCAGTGTGCCACTACAACCGTACAGCCATCAAAATGAGCGCTTCAGGAAAGTGGCGACCTTTAAAACTGAGCATCATTCAACCTTAACCGGATTTGTATGTTGACAGTATAGCTGCGCGTTTATCTTTTCGACAGAACGGTAGCACGCCTGCGGCGTGAGCTCGTCTGCTACGCAGCCGAAGTTCTTTCCCCCCTCATCGCCGCATTTTATACTCTGCCTCATGTACATACCGCGCCCCGCAAAACTTCTGTTCCAGCACGATGAAGGCTGGGAACGCTTCCTCGAGAAAAATGGCCATCTGCTCAGCGACTGGACCAAACTTTCCGTCGAGCGCATGCTCGCCTGTGGAACCTGCGCCATGGGGGTTCGCCACTACTGCTGCAGCTCCGCTGATTGCACGCACTCGCGCTTCCTCTGCCAGACCTGCAAGTCCAAGGCCTGCAGCAGCTGCGGCCTCAAAGGCACCGAGCAGTGGATTGCCGAACAGCAACACATCCTGCCCGACTGCGACTGGCAGCACATCACCTTCACCATGCCGCATTTGCTGTGGCCGTTCTTCAACAACAACTGGCCGCTGCTCAATGACCTGTTTCGCTGCGCAACCCGCGCCATGCTCAGGCACGCGAAAAAACTGGGCATCGAAGTCGGCATCTTCTGCGCACTGCACACCTACGGTCGCCAGCTTAATCAGCATCCGCACATCCACGTCTCCATCACCCGCGGCGGCCTCGATGTCAAACACGGCGTCTGGCGCGACCTGTTCTTCAAAAAACAGCAGGTCGAAGCCATCTGGCGCGGCGCCGTCATCCGCCTGTTACGCGCCAGCTATCAGCGCGTTAACCCTGCTTTCCTGCCCGGCCATGGTCACATTCGCGATGAGAAGCAGTGGAAGCGCTATCTGCAGGCGCAATACCAGCGTCACTGGAAGGTTCACTTCGCCAAAAAGACCCGCGGGGCCTGGCGCAGCGTGAAATATCTGGGTCGGTACCTGAAACGCCCGCCGGTGGCGGCATCCCAACTGCGGCATTACCGTGGTGGCGCTGTCGTTCACCAGTACTACGACCACAAAACCCAACAGCATAAACGCCAGAAGCTGACGCAGGAGGAGATGCTGTGGCGTTACGTCAGCCACATCCCGTCCCGGCACTTTAAAATGGTGCGTTACTACGGCTTTTTGGCCAACCGCAAACGCGGCACGCTGCTGCCGAAAGTCTACGACGCGCTGTCGATGACGCCACGCGAAAAACCGCAAAAACCGGGGTTCGCGGTGCTGATGAAAGCCTTCCTGGGTACCGACCCGTACCAGTGCATCCTGTGCAAGGGTCGACTGCGTTTTGCCGGCGCCATGGCAGGCAAACACGCCACAAAATTGTTGTCAGACAGACTGCATCGGATGGCAAAAAACCGATGGCTTCGGACAGCATCTGCAGGGTAAGTATGCCTGAAAAATGGGTTTTAGCTTAAAAACACAGCAAAACTGACATTTTCATGCATTACAACGCGACAGGCCTCAGCCAATACGGCTCTTCCTCGCCACCTTACATGGTTAGGAAACCCAAAAGAGGTCGATTGAGTTAATGAGATGGTCACTCCCTCTTCCAAAGCACTATGCTGAAAACAGTCTTAATTCGGAGATCCATCATGGAAAACATTGCGCTTATTGGTATCGATCTGGGTAAAAACTCTTTCC
>NZ_JBCPSR010000018.1:0-2948 GCF_051129805.1 Serratia sp. Je.1.23.a
AGGTTCTCCACCGTCACACCCGGTGGGATTGTTGGGTTTCTCGTCATGAGTTACCGGCTCAATATTCCAGACAGACTCGTGGTTCATTTGAGCATCCGTGCTCGCCCTGAACTCCGGGCACACTGTAGGTTATGTCCGTTACCCAACGCTCATCCGGAGCATCCGGATTGAACTGTCGCTGGAGCCTGTTGGGCGACACTATACTGGCCTCGTCTTTACGTGCCCGCGGGCTCCGGTACCCGACCTGAGCCTTTATCCCGGCACGTTTCATCAGTCGCCAGACTCTGTTGACTCCGCACTGTTGCCCGCTATCCCGCAGATCCAGATGGATCTTGCGATAACCATAGACGCATCCCGATTCCAGCCAGAACTGTTTAATCTGCCCTGTCAGTCTCAGGTCTACCTGATGGCGTTGTGAATGCGGCTGCTGAAGCCAGGCGTAAAAGCCACTGGGATGAACATCCAGCACCCGACAGAGCAGGCGAACAGGCCAGCAACAGGTGTTGTCACGGATAAAGGCGTACCTCAGTCGGACAGCTTTGCGAAGTACGCCGCTGTAGATTCAATTGTTCAATGCAACATCCATGCTAAAACATGGAGTAGCGGAGGATTATTGAATGAAACGTACATTTACGGCAGTGGAAAAAGAGTTTGTTTTCGATTCATGGAAGAACGGCATCGGCTTCAGTGAGATTGCTAAAACCCTGGATTCTAAGCCAGGCACCATTTTCACTATTTTAAGAGACTCAGGGGGCATGAAGCCCAATGTGCGTAAATGTGCCGCATCGCATTTAACTTTATCTGAACGGGAGGAAATACGTGTTGGGCTCTCTGCCAAAAAAAGTATCAGAGCTATTGCGCAATCACTCAATCGTTCGCCTTCTACTATCTCAAGAGAAGTTCAACGTAACCGTGGCCGACGCTATTACAAAGCGGTGGATGCGAACAACAGGGCGAACCGAATGGCCAAAAGGCCTAAGCCCTGTTTACTGGAGATAAACCTGGAACTGCGGGATTTGGTTTTAGAAAAACTGGAGCTCAAATGGTCTCCTGAACAAATATCCGGATGGCTTAAAAAAACAGCGCATCGCCGAAAAACGATGCAAATATCAGCAGAGACGATTTATAAAACCCTGTATTTCCGTACTCGAGACGCCTTACATCATCTGCTGGTAAAGCATCTGCGTCGTTCCCACAGCCTACGTCATGGAAAACGCCATTCTCGCAAAGGGGAACGAGGGACGATTAATATCGTCAATGGTATCTCTATTCATGAGCGCTCGAGGCATATCAACAATCGGCGTTCGGTTGGCCACTGGAAAGGTGACTTAGTCTCGGGCACAAAAAATACGCACATTGCTACTCTCGTTGATAGAAAATCACGCTATACCATCCTCCTGAAACTGAGGGGAAAAGACGCCACTTCAGTGAATCATGCCTTGGTAGAAAAATTTAAAAAAATTCCCTTCAAACTCAGGCAATCATTGACCTGGGACCGTGGTATGGAGCTGGCCAAACATGCAGATTTTACGGCCAATACAGGCATGCCAGTATATTTCTGTGACCCACAGAGCCCATGGCAACGAGGTACCAACGAGAACACTAATGGCCTTATTCGGCAATACTTTCCCAAAAAGACCTGTCTGGCTCAACATTCGCAAGAAGACCTGGATCAGGTCGCAGAGCAATTAAATAACAGGCCGAGAAAAACATTGAAATTTAAGACGCCAAAACAGATTTTTGAAAAGGGTGTTGCGTTGACAAGTTGAATCTACAGCGGCTTTTTTTAATATGTCCCGTTCGTCGGTAACCCGCTTCAGCTCTTTCTGGAGACGGCGGATCTCGGCCTGAGCATCCGACTGTTCTTTATTAGTGGAAGAATCCGGACCGTACTTCTTTATCCAGGCGTAAAGGCTGTGGGTGGTGATATCGAGACGTGTTGCAACGCTGGAAACAGAATGACCACGATCAACAACCTGTTTGACTGCTTCAATTTTAAACTCTTCGGGATAACGCTTACCGCTCATGGGCACCTCTCTTTAAGCCATCTTAAATGACTCTGAGATGTCTGTTAAACCTGTGGCGATTCAGCTTACCCTTTTACTCTTTCGGCATGGAAACAAACTGTATTGCATGTGAATATAGCGCTGCATGCACAATAAATCCCTGAAGAACGTAGCCAGATGGAATAGAGTAGACCTCAGTGCGTAGCGACGCCTTATCCATATCTTGACTCAATCCTACGGACTTATGCTTTCCACCTTTATAATTGAATTTTATTTCAGATATGGTAACTGCATTAGGTGCATGATTATACCTCCCTGTTGTTACCTCTATGCTTGTCAGTTTATCCAGGTTATCTATTATGACGTTATTCCCACCACTTCCACCGGTCAAGTCCTCTGACGTACCTATAGCATCAACAACATAACCCGAACGCATTTTCAAGGAATAACTCGGGGGTTGGATTATATACTTTCTCTCAGAATCTCCTGCCGAAGGCTTGCCATATACAGGCGATAGATGATTACCCCTAACGGTTAAGGTGGCTGTTACGTCAAATTTAATCCCTTTATAATTGCCACTGGCGTAGATTTTTGTATCCCCAGCTTTTTTCCCTTTTACTTTGCCATTGTTATCAATACTGGCTATCGATGTATCAGCAATACGCCAGTCTATTCCCGATGCGACACCAATAGACGCCTGCCCATTGGTTGGCACCGCCCTTACTGAGAAGAGGAATTGCCCCCCCTCCGTGATAGCTTTGGATGACGGAGTGATGGAAAAATCATAACTATAGATGGTCACCAGGTCAGACCCGGCAACACAAACCTCACTCCCCTTGATGCTTTGCTCCTTACCCTTAGGGGTAACACAGGCGCGAACAACATCTCCTGCGTCATCACTTCCCGGGGTATAGACATTCCCATCGAACTTGCTGTTACTAG
>NZ_JBCPSR010000019.1:0-2456 GCF_051129805.1 Serratia sp. Je.1.23.a
CATTAATTGTGAGTTCGATGAGTAGGGCGGGACACGTGACATCCTGTCTGAATATGGGGGGACCATCCTCCAAGGCTAAATACTCCTGACTGACCGATAGTGAACCAGTACCGTGAGGGAAAGGCGAAAAGAACCCCGGCGAGGGGAGTGAAATAGAACCTGAAACCGTGTACGTACAAGCAGTGGGAGCACCTTCGTGGTGTGACTGCGTACCTTTTGTATAATGGGTCAGCGACTTATATTTTGTAGCAAGGTTAACCGTATAGGGGAGCCGTAGGGAAACCGAGTCTTAACTGGGCGAATAGTTGCAAGGTATAGACCCGAAACCCGGTGATCTAGCCATGGGCAGGTTGAAGGTTGGGTAACACTAACTGGAGGACCGAACCGACTAATGTTGAAAAATTAGCGGATGACTTGTGGCTGGGGGTGAAAGGCCAATCAAACCGGGAGATAGCTGGTTCTCCCCGAAAGCTATTTAGGTAGCGCCTCGTGAACTCATCTTCGGGGGTAGAGCACTGTTTCGGCTAGGGGGCCATCCCGGCTTACCAAACCGATGCAAACTCCGAATACCGAAGAATGTTATCACGGGAGACACACGGCGGGTGCTAACGTCCGTCGTGAAGAGGGAAACAACCCAGACCGCCAGCTAAGGTCCCAAAGTCATGGTTAAGTGGGAAACGATGTGGGAAGGCATAGACAGCCAGGATGTTGGCTTAGAAGCAGCCATCATTTAAAGAAAGCGTAATAGCTCACTGGTCGAGTCGGCCTGCGCGGAAGATGTAACGGGGCTAAACCATGCACCGAAGCTGCGGCAGCGACGCTTAGGCGTTGTTGGGTAGGGGAGCGTTCTGTAAGCCGTTGAAGGTGACCTGTGAGGGTTGCTGGAGGTATCAGAAGTGCGAATGCTGACATAAGTAACGATAAAGCGGGTGAAAAGCCCGCTCGCCGGAAGACCAAGGGTTCCTGTCCAACGTTAATCGGGGCAGGGTGAGTCGACCCCTAAGGCGAGGCCGAAAGGCGTAGTCGATGGGAAACAGGTTAATATTCCTGTACTCGGTGTTACTGCGAAGGGGGGACGGAGAAGGCTAGGCTAGCCGGGCGACGGTTGTCCCGGTTTAAGCGTGTAGGGGGAGTGACCTGGTAAATCCGGTTACTTACTAACCCTGAGGCGTGATGACGATGCACTACGGTGCAGAAGTAGTTGATGCCAAGCTTCCAGGAAAAGCCTCTAAGCATCAGGTAACACAGAATCGTACCCCAAACCGACACAGGTGGTCAGGTAGAGAATACCAAGGCGCTTGAGAGAACTCGGGTGAAGGAACTAGGCAAAATGGTGCCGTAACTTCGGGAGAAGGCACGCTGGCGCGTAGGTGAAGAGACTTGCTCTCGGAGCTGAAGCCAGTCGCAGATACCAGCTGGCTGCAACTGTTTAATAAAAACACAGCACTGTGCAAACACGAAAGTGGACGTATACGGTGTGACGCCTGCCCGGTGCTGGAAGGTTAATTGATGGGGTCAGCCGCAAGGCGAAGCTCTTGATCGAAGCCCCAGTAAACGGCGGCCGTAACTATAACGGTCCTAAGGTAGCGAAATTCCTTGTCGGGTAAGTTCCGACCTGCACGAATGGCGTAATGATGGCCAGGCTGTCTCCACCCGAGACTCAGTGAAATTGAACTCGCTGTGAAGATGCAGTGTACCCGCGGCAAGACGGAAAGACCCCGTGAACCTTTACTATAGCTTGACACTGAACATTGAGCCTTGATGTGTAGGATAGGTGGGAGGCTTTGAAGCGTGGACGCCAGTCTGCGTGGAGCCAACCTTGAAATACCACCCTTTAATGTTTGATGTTCTAACTCGGCCCCATAATCTGGGGTGAGGACAGTGTCTGGTGGGTAGTTTGACTGGGGCGGTCTCCTCCCAAAGAGTAACGGAGGAGCACGAAGGTTAGCTAATCACGGTCGGACATCGTGAGGTTAGTGCAAAGGCATAAGCTAGCTTGACTGCGAGAGTGACGGCTCGAGCAGGTACGAAAGTAGGTCTTAGTGATCCGGTGGTTCTGAATGGAAGGGCCATCGCTCAACGGATAAAAGGTACTCCGGGGATAACAGGCTGATACCGCCCAAGAGTTCATATCGACGGCGGTGTTTGGCACCTCGATGTCGGCTCATCACATCCTGGGGCTGAAGTAGGTCCCAAGGGTATGGCTGTTCGCCATTTAAAGTGGTACGCGAGCTGGGTTTAGAACGTCGTGAGACAGTTCGGTCCCTATCTGCCGTGGGCGTTGGAAGATTGAGAGGGGTTGCTCCTAGTACGAGAGGACCGGAGTGAACGCACCACTGGTGTTCGGGTTGTCATGCCAATGGCACTGCCCGGTAGCTAAGTGCGGAAAAGATAAGCGCTGAAAGCATCTAAGCGCGAAACTTGCCTCGAGATGAGTCTTCCCTGGGCCTTTAAGG